>NZ_JBALOV010000007.1:0-68261 GCF_036965045.1 Bacillus sp. JJ1533
TTCTATAGGGTACATTTTATTAGCTAGGTATCCTTTTCCTTTTTACAAGCACATTAATCATTGTCACCAATTTTTAGGCATAAAAATAGGATAAAGAAAAGTCAAATAGTGTAATATGTCTACTAAATCGTAAAGGAGTGCACAAGAATGGGTTCATCGGTTTATTATAATGGTTCACTAGCCGGACTTGTTCACCGACCAACTACTCCAGTTGCAGAAAATCTGAATCAATCAACCTATTATTCAAATTTTGTATCTGAGCATTTAAAACTGCAGGAAAAATACAATGAAACCATTAAAGAATATATAAAGAGCAATGAAGGGCTAATCAAAAAATTGGCGGAGGAACAAAAGGGATTACAGCGCCTATTTTTTAATCATGAACAGAATCAATTGGAGAAGGATGAAAAGCTGTCAAAGAGGATTAGAGAACAGAAAAATGTATTGGAGGTATTTGTTGGCTTTATGAAAAAACAGGAAAAGTACAATGAGACAGCAGCCAAGCAGCAAGTGGAGCATCAAGACCAGCTAGAGATTTTAGGGCAAATTGTTCGAAATCAAGAAATCTTTAACAACAAAGTTTCTGAGAATATAAATCTTGTGAAGGAGCAATTTGATCAAATTATTGCCACCTTACAAAAACATGAGTTAAAAAATGAAACCATTTCAAAACACTTTGAAGAAAACGACGAAAAAGATCAGAAAATCGCAGATAGCATCGCAGAACAAAGGGAATTATTTTTCAAGGTATTGCATGGTTTACAGAATAATAAAGAGCAATATGATATTTTATTTGATTATGTTCGAAATCAGGATAATTTTAACCACAAGCTGTTTGAATACCTTTGCTCAAAATTTGAAGGAAAAGAAACAGCAATCAATTAAGAAAAGTGCAAGGCGCTCAGACTTAGGCGACAAGCATAAGACGAGCGCTGACAGAAGGTGTATTTTACCTTTCGAAGCGATTGGCTTAGACCAGAGAGCCGATGGCGCCTGAAGCTAGACAAATTAAAAAGGACCCGATTGGGTCCTTTTCATCCTTATTTCGTAATAAGTTCTTTAGGGAAATTAGTTAATGTTTTAGCGCCGTCTGAGGTGATGATCATGTCATCCTCAATTCGAACGCCGCCAATTTCTGGAACATAAATTCCAGGTTCAATCGTGAATACCATTCCCGTTTGTAAAAGCATATCATTTGTTTCATTCATGGATGGGAATTCATGAACATCAATTCCAAGCCCGTGACCAATTCGGTGTGTAAAATATTCCCCATATCCAGCGTTCGAAATAATGGAACGTGCAGCCACGTCGATATCTCCAACTCTGGTTCCAGGTTTACATGCATCAACAGCCGCTAATTGGGCCTTTAATACAGTATTGTAAACCTTACGTTGTTGATCAGTAATCTCTCCAAATGCGACAGTTCTTGTAATGTCCGAACAATATCCATCAAGCACAACACCTAGATCAAAAAGGACAAAATCTCCATTTTTGATCGTCTCCAGACCAGGCTTTCCGTGTGGGGCAGCTGTTTTAAGCCCTGTTAATACCATAGTATCAAAGGACATTTGTCGGATTCCCTTTTGCTTTAATTCAAATTCAATTGCAGCAAGTACATCTAATTCTGATTTTCCTTCTGCGATTGCATGTACGCCAACTTCGACTCCATAATCAGCAAACTTTGCGGCTTCTTGGAGGATGGAAACTTCTTTTTCATCTTTAATCATTCGCAGTGTATGTAATTTTTCTTCAGCAGAAACGAAAGAGGAAGATGGGAAAAGTTTTTGAATCTGCTCAAACCGGTCAACGGTTAAATGTTCTTTTTCAAGAGCTAATGTAGAGACCGTAATATTTCGTTTTGAAAGTGATTGTTGAATAAGTTCCCATGGATTATCTGTATCGCTAAATCCAATGATTTCATATTGCCAGCCAGCATTGCGTGCTTGGGCAAGCTCCATTTGTGGACAAATTAAGATAGGTTCTTCATCTTGAAAAACGAATAACCCAAGAAGTCTTTCGTGTGGATCTGTATAAAAATTTGTTAAGTAAAATACATTGGGAGTAGACGTAATGAAACCACAAGTAATATCCTTTTCCTTTAACCAACCAGAAAGCTGTTGTAATCGTTGATTCATATATGACACATCCTTATTAAAGATACATTAAGAGTAGCAATTTCAATAAAAAAAGTAAACTTTCACGATGAAGTTCTTCGTTTTTAATAGGTTTGTTTAATGAAAGAAAAGGATATAAAAAGAAGGAAAGTAAAGAAATGAAAAGAAGATATATAGTAAGAGGTTCAACTATTACTAAAAAAGGGGAGATACAGATGAAGGTATCCTATCATGGGCATTCAGTAGTAAAAATTGAAACGGGTGGAAAGACAATTATTATTGATCCATTTATTACAGGAAACCCAAATACAGATTTAAATGCAGCTGAAGAAAAAATTGATGTCATTTTACTCACACATGGGCATGGAGACCATGTTGGGGACACTGTAGAACTTGCTAAGCGCAACTCGAGCTTAGTTATTGCTCCAAATGAACTTGCTGTTTATTTAGGTTGGCAGGGATTAAATGTACATCCGATGCATATTGGAGGCGCTCACCAATTTGATTTCGGAAAGGTGAAATTTACTCTTGCTTTCCATGGTTCAAGTGTAGAAATTCCTGAGAAGAACGAGTTTGTGTATACAGGTATGCCTGGGGGGATCTTGTTTACTGCTGAAGGAAAAACAATCTACCATGCAGGGGACACAGCATTATTTTATGACATGAAATTAATTGGAGAACTTAACGATATTGATGTTGCCTTCTTGCCAATTGGCGATAATTTTACGATGGGGCCAGATGATGCTTTGATTGCTGCTGAATGGCTAAAGGCAAAAACAATTGTGCCCATTCACTATAATACATTTCCTGTTATCAAACAGGATGCACACGATTTTGTCTCAAGACTTACATCGGCGGAAGGGAAAGTATTATCAGCAGGAGACTCAATCGAATTGTAATTGTAACAAAGACGTGAGGTTTCACGTCTTTTTTTTATGATGGCGTCATAGAATGAAACAAGCATAGGTAAAGGAGGAAATGGATTGCATAATAGATTATTACTTTGTTTATTGCTTTGCGGTGTCCTACTTTATTATGGGGTACCACGACTAACAATTGGAGCGGAAGGATTGGAAGGCATTTTTTCGATTTCCTGGCTTGTTTTTGCTTTGATTGTGATCAGTGGAAATTTAATAGGCTTACTGTATAATCCTAAACTTTCACAAAAAGCGACAAACCCACAAGAAGTTGCCGCTAAACGTCGACCAAAAATGCGACACTACCAATAAAATTGAATAAAGCGCCCTTCACCCGTATAATAGAGATAAGAAAACAACGGAAATAGACAAAGAATGATTATAGAGGGTGAAGAGCTTGGCGACGAAGCATGAGCAAATTTTACAGTATATTGACACACTTCCGATTGGTGAGAAAATTTCGGTTCGACAAATTGCAAAGGATATGAAGGTAAGTGAGGGAACTGCTTATCGTGCCATCAAAGATGCCGAAAATAAGGGTTATGTAAGTACCATCGAACGAGTGGGAACGATTCGAATTGAACGAAAGAAGAAGGAAAACTTTGAAAAGCTAACTTTCGCAGAAGTTGTCAATATTGTTGATGGACAAGTGCTCGGAGGAAAAGCGGGTCTTCATAAAACTTTAAATAAGTTTGTAATCGGTGCGATGAAACTTGAGGCAATGATGCGTTATACCGGAGCCGGAAATCTTTTGATTGTTGGTAACCGTACAAAGGCGCATGAATATGCGTTAAATGCAGGAGCTGCTGTATTAATCACGGGGGGCTTCGATACCGAAGATGATGTGAAAAAGCTTGCTGATGAGCTACAGTTACCTATTATTTCTAGCAGCTACGATACCTTTACGGTTGCAACGATGATTAACCGTGCAATTTATGATCAGCTTATTAAAAAGGAGATAGTGTTGGTCGAGGATATCTTAACTCCAAAAACCGAGACCGTTAGCCTTCACATTTCGGATAAAGTTGAAAAATGGTATGAACATAATTCGGAAACTGGTCACGGACGTTATCCTGTAATTGATCAACAATCAAAGGTCGTAGGAATGGTGACCGCAAAGGATATCATGGGACAGGACCCAAATTTACTCATTGAAAAAGTGATGACAAAGCATCCAATGACTGTAAATGAGAAAACATCTGTTGCATCTGTCTCCCATATGATGGTATGGGAGGGAATTGAAATGCTGCCTGTCGTGGATCAATCAAATCGATTACAAGGAATTATTAGTCGTCAAGATGTCTTAAAAGCCCTTCAGATGGTTGGCCGCCAACCACAGGTAGGAGAAACAATTGATGATATTGTCACAAGTCAGCTAGTGGATATGTCTGCAGATGGTGAGGCCATCTATCAATGTGAAGTAACTCCGCAGATGACAAATTACCTGGGAACCATTTCTTACGGTGTGTTTACAACAATTGTGACAGAAGCTGCTAGCAGGGTGCTTAAATCTTTTAAAAAAGGTGATCTTGTTATTGAAAATATGACGGTTTATTTTATGAAGCCTGTTCAAATTGATAGTATGATGGAAATTCATCCAAGAGTTTTAGAGGTTGGAAGACGATTTGGTAAGGTTGATGTTGAAGTTTTCAACGGCGGAGTCGTTGTTGGAAAAGCAATGATGATGGCACAGCTAATGGAAAGATAAATGGTTTAATTGTATGAAGAAAGTCAAAAAAAGAGACGCTATTACGCGTCCTTTTTCATTCCTATTGTTGTTCGGCTTCTTTCATAACTAATGGCAGGTAATGCTTATAGGCGCGGAATCCTGCCCAAGTACTACCGCCACCAACTAAAATAAGGATTATACCGATTACAGTTGAAATGGTAGACGGATGAACGAAGAATGCATTTAACCCAAACAAAGCAACAAATAGTCCAAGTGCTATGCTAGATTTCGCTGAGAGCCATTGCTTTTCAATTGGACGTCTTGTGCGGAAGTATTTTGTTTTATAATAAAAATAAAATACAAGTGCAAAAATGATTAAAATAACAAGTATTTGCATAAGAGGCTTCCTCCAATTCTAGATTGCTATTCCTATTGTAACTAGAACGAATCCAAAATGCTAGTGAATAGAATGTGAAGAAATAGGTTGAAAAGGAGAAATTAAATGATTCAAAAGATACTTGATACGATCACTGAATTTGAAACGATTATAATTCATCGCCATGTAAGGCCGGACCCAGATGCATACGGTTCACAATGTGGGTTAGCGGAAATCCTAAAAGCCTCCTTTCCAACAAAAAACATATTTGTTGTTGGCGAAGATGAACCATCTTTACTTTTTCTTAAGGAAATGGACAAGATTCCTGATGAAATGTATGAAGACGCATTAGTGATTGTCTGTGATACTGCGAACCAGGGACGGATTTCAGATGCGCGTTACAATCGTGGCAAAATGGTAATTAAAATTGATCACCATCCAAATGAAGACCCGTATGGTGAATATATATGGGTGGATACAAATGCAAGCTCTTGTAGTGAAATGATTTATGAACTGTACCTACAAGGGAAAAACCAAGGATTTACACTATCGAATGAAGCTGCTAGACTTCTATTCGCTGGAATTGTTGGAGACACAGGTCGATTTTTGTTTCCAAATACAAACCCGAAGACATTTACATATGTTGGAGAATTAATTCAATACGATTTTCAGTTTCCTCAAGTTTACGAGAACCTGTATAAAACAAAAGAGAACGTAGCACGTCTGAGTGGCTATGTCTATCAGAATTATAAGGTTACTGATGATGGCGTAGGCTGGATGGCCATTACAAATGCTATTCTCAAAGAATACAAAGTAACGCCATCAGAAGCATCGCAACTGGTAAGTAATTTAGGTAATATCGAAAACATAAAGACTTGGGTGTTTTTCGTGGAGGAAAAGGATCAAATTCGAGTTCGCCTACGCTCAAAAGGGCCGGTCATTAACGGAGTTGCCAAAAAGTATAATGGTGGTGGGCATCCCCTTGCATCAGGAGCTACCATCTATTCTTGGCAAGAGGTAGAACAGGTAATTGCTGATTTGCAAGATGTATGCAACCTAAATCCCTAAAAATAAAGTCGCTCCATTTTTGTGCGACTTTTTTTAGCTCTCAACCTTCACGGGGATGAACCACGAACCTAAGTCAGTGACTTCTTCAAAAACATCCAGGTTTAATGCTTGTATTTCTTTCTTTATCGCATTTATGACATCTGGTGATTCGGCATAAGTGGAATATCCATTCTTCAAATAAGCAATTTTCTCATTTAACATTTTTCTGCGATTAATATACATATTTTCCCTCCTTATACGTTTCTTTTTATTTTATTTCATTTTAGCCTAATAATGCTACACAAAATTTAAAATTTTCTAAAAATGTATCACGGATGTAACAAAAATTTCACTTTTCAATCGAAAAAGCCTCACAAAAAGGAGGCTTTAGTTATTTTACAAGTTCGATAGTAAGTGAAATTTCAAGCGTTGTATCAACAAAGACAGAATGTACCTTTAGTTTATATGTTTTATCATTCACTTCGAAATCCCTATTTTCTATTGTCTTATAAAGGAGCTCTCTGTTTTTGGATAAAGTTTGAATATCATGTCCAATTAAAGTGTTAAGGTCTTCGATTACAGCTGTTTTTATATGGTGGAGATCAAGTGAACTAAGTTCAACCTTCTTTCGATTTGCAAACGTTACTTCGAAGTCCTGGATTTTGAGCTTGTTTTTGTTGTCTTCATTTACCTTTTTTGCATCTTCAATCAGAATTTCTTTACTTTTTTGTAAATCTTTAATTTCATCTTCCTGTTGTGTAATTTTTTTTATCTGGTTATCCTGCAACACCCCAAACTGAAACAAAAACACAATCCAACTAATTAAGGCACCGATTACAACACCGGCGAAAAATCGCTGCCATCCAGGTTTTTGATAATAAGGAGGGACTCTCATTAGGTAATATGCTCCTGTGTAAACCACTCAATAATCCTCCAGCCGAACTGTGCCCCTCCCATTGCCGATATAATTAAAAGAAATTGTTTAAAGACATCTTTTGTCTGTCCAAGAAAAATTCCTTTTTCAAAGCTATAAAAAGTATCAAATGTTCCTCCTATTGCAGCAACAAGGGCCCATATTTTTAACTTGCTGGCGACTGAATAGATTTCGGATAGCGGTGCTTGACCCGAAATAAAAGCACCTAGCCCTCCAATTAGTGATCCCCCTAAAAGAACACCAAGGGCAATGAAGAAACTATGAATAAATGCAGGCATAAAAGCGTCTTTTATTTCCATTTGGACACCCTCTTTTTTTATTGATCAATCTTCATAACGATCTAATACATGTATATGGACAAACCGTTGAAACTATGAGTTTTGTTTTGCTTGTTTTATAAATAGGTCTATAATTGAAGTATCGAATAGGACGAAAAAATAAAGGAATAAGGTGTGATTTCATTGCCTTTTGTTCATCTACAGGTGCAAAGCGCCTACAGCCTTTTATCAAGTGCCGCGAAAGTTGAAGCTTTAGTTGAGAAAGCAAGTAACCTCGGGTTTAAGGCATTGGCATTAACCGATGAAAACGTAATGTATGGCGCAATAGCTTTTTATAAAGAATGCAGGAAGCGTGGAATCAAGCCAATTATAGGCTTGACTGCCTCGGTGTTGTCTGAAGCAGAAGAGAACACCTCATATCCTGTAGTATTACTTGCGAAAAATAACAAAGGATATCAAAATCTGTTAAAAATTAGCAGTGCCATTCAAACTAAATCAAAGAATGGAATCCCTAGAAGATGGCTATTCCAGTATCGCGAGGGATTAATCGGGATATCACCGGGCCTTAATGGGGACGTTGAGCAGAGTCTAAAGAATGGAAATTTCGAGGAAGCCACAATGAGGGCTAATTCCTATAAACAAATCTTCGAACAAGAAAGCTTTTATTTATCTGTACAAGACCATGGCTTGCGAGAAAATGTTGAAATGAACAACAAGCTTATGGCAATCGGTGAAGAATTAAATATACCTTTGGTTGCGACAAACAATGTTCAATATATAGAGCAAACAGATTCATTTGCTCATGAATGCCTATTATCGATTAAAAATGGGAATAAGCTTTCAGACGAAGATCGAGTTGTTCTGCCTAGCAAGGAATATTATTTAAAGTCTCCTACGCAAATGGCTGAGCTTTTTTCTGAAACTCCAGTCGTTCTTGAAAATACATTACATATTACACAGCAGTGTAATGTCGAGATTGATTTAGGTACATTTGCATTGCCAAAATATCCAGTTCCGGGTCACGAATCTGCTGAGGATTATTTGTCACGACTCTGCCTTCAAGGACTAAAAGAAAGGTATCAACATCCTACTGATGAACAGCTGGAACGACTCCAATATGAGCTCCAAGTCATCAAAAAAATGAATTTTAGTGATTATTTTTTAATTGTTTGGGATTTTATGAAATATGCCCATGAGAACGGCATTGTGACGGGACCTGGAAGGGGTTCAGCAGCGGGTTCATTGGTTGCATACGTACTACATATTACGAATGTTGATCCACTGGAACATCAATTGTTATTTGAAAGGTTCTTGAATCCTGAAAGAATATCCATGCCAGATATTGATATTGACTTTCCTGATAACCGACGTGATGAAATGATTGAATATGTATCGAAAAAATATGGAAGACTCCATGTCGCGCAAATTATTACATTTGGAACATTAGCAGCAAGAGCAGCACTTCGTGATGTTGGAAGAGTAATGGGGATATCGCCTAAAGAAGCCGATTTTCTTGCCAAACAAGTTCCTAGTAAGCTAGGAATTACACTACAACAAGCGTATGAAGAATCACAAGGGTTAAGGGATTATATTCAAAACATTGAAATCGGCCGCAAAATCTTTGAAACAGCGAAAAAAATAGAAGGTCTACCAAGACATACTTCCACACATGCTGCTGGGGTTGTCATTAGTGAACAGCCATTGACGGACTTAATCGCCATACAAGAGGGCCATAATGATGTATATTTGACACAGTTTCCGATGGATATACTCGAGGAAATCGGCCTTTTAAAAATGGATTTTCTAGGACTTCGAAACTTGACGCTGATCGATAATATTAAGTCCATGATTAAGCGTGGTACAGGAAAGAATATTGACCTTTCAACAATTCCATTAGACGATCAAAAAACCTTCTCCTTGTTAAGTAAAGGAGATACAACTGGAGTATTCCAGCTAGAGTCTAGCGGGATGAGGAGTGTTTTAGTAAGGCTTCAGCCCAATGCCCTAGAAGATATCGTCGCGGTAAATGCGTTGTACAGACCTGGTCCGATGGAAAATATCCCATTGTATATTGCACGAAAACATAAAAAAGAAGCCGTTCTCTACCCTCATCCAGACCTTAAACCGATCCTGCAAATGACATATGGAGTTATTGTATATCAGGAGCAAATTATGCAGATTGCTTCAAAAATGGCTGGATTTAGTCTTGGTGAGGCAGATCTTTTAAGAAGAGCCGTCAGTAAAAAGAAGAAAGAGGTCCTAGATAAGGAGCGGCAGCATTTTGTTCAAGGTAGTTTAAGCAAAGGATATACTGAAAAAACAGCAAATGAAATTTATGACTTAATTGTCAGATTTGCAAACTATGGTTTTAACCGCAGCCATGCCGTTGCTTATAGTATGATTGCATATCAGCTTGCCTATTTAAAGGCAAACTATCCGCTCTATTTTATGGCTGCATTACTCACAAGTGTCATTGGCAACGATGATAAGCTGGGACAATATATTCGTGAATCAAAACAAATCGGGATTGACATTCTGCCACCGTCTATTAATAAAAGCTATTACCCATTTATTGTAGAAAAAAAAGCGATTCGATTTAGTTTAGCAGGTATAAAAAGTGTAGGGGTTGCCGCATTAAAAGAGATTATCGAAACACGAAAGGTTAAGCCTTTCTCAGACCTGTTTGATTTCTGTGTTAGAACCTCGATGAGAAGTATAAACCGTCGTACATTAGAAGCGTTAGTTTGTTCTGGAGCATTTGATGAATTTGGGGAACACCGGGCAACTCTTTTAGCAACTCTAGACGTTGCACTTGAACATGCAGAACTTGTCCGACCTAAAGATGATGAAAACCAATTTGAAATGCTCTTTGAGGATGATTTTGGGCTTAAACCAAAATACGTTGAAGTTGAACCGTTTAAGGAAATGGAAAAACTCCGCTTTGAAAAGGAAGCGCTTGGCTTTTACTTATCGAGCCATCCGATTACGTCGTATTCGACTTATTTAAAGAGGCACGGAGCCATTGCGATTTCGGAAGCTTCTTCTTATCTTCATCAAAATATTGTGATAGGAGGGTTCATCACAAAGGAGAGAACGATACGGACTAAAAAAGGGGAAGTAATGGCCTTTTTAACAATAGGTGATGAAACAGGTGAAATGGAAGGAGTAGCCTTTCCGAGAACCTATAATCAGTCAGCAAAGCTTTTAAAAAATGAAGCTTTACTCTTACTAAAAGGGAAGGTCGAGAGTCGGAATAACCAACTGCAGCTCATCATCAATCAAGCTCAAGCTTTGCCTGATAAAGTGGATGTACCAGACGAAGAAAAGAAACTGTTTATCAGAATGGATAAGAGCCATCAAGCAGAACAAGTATTTATCGACCTAAAAGAATTATTAAAAGAGTATCCTGGGGAAACACCGGTTGTTGTATACTACCAGGAATCTCAAAAAACAATTCAGCTTCAACAAGAGCTGTGGGTAAGTCCGAATCCGCAATTTTTAACTGAAATTGAAAAATTAATGGGTCCGCAAAATGTGGTGTTTCAATAACAAACTCTTTACAGGAACCGCTTATATGTTATATTGTAATAGAAAAGCGAAGTGGCCATACCACTGATGTTTATTTGAATTAGGCGATTTTAATTTACTAGTTTTCATGAAAAATGTTGGACATGTTTTAACAACCTTTATGACAATGACTGGTACCAGAATTTTTTGGCTACCAAGTTTTCTTTATAACAAGGAGTGAAAAAAGGAAATGACTCTAAGAGAAGAAGCTCTACATATTCATCAAATTCATAAGGGAAAGCTTGAATCAAAATCAAAAATTCCAGTAAGAAATGCAAAGGATTTAAGTTTAGCGTACTCACCAGGAGTAGCTGAACCATGTAAAGTTATTTACGATGATAAGTCCAAGGTGTATGAATACACAATGAAGGGGAATATGGTTGCTGTTGTTTCAGACGGAACAGCAGTGCTTGGCTTAGGAAACATTGGTCCAGAAGCTGCTCTTCCAGTTATGGAAGGGAAGGCTGTATTGTTTAAGAGCTTTGCAGGCGTAGATGCATTTCCGATTTGTTTAAACACAACAGATATTGACAAGATTGTGGAAACTGTAAAATTATTAGAGCCTACTTTTGGTGGAGTCAACTTAGAGGATATCGCTGCTCCAAATTGCTTTGTCATTGAGGAGCGACTTAAAAAAGAAGCAAATATTCCGGTATTTCATGATGATCAACACGGCACCGCAATAGTTACGGTAGCAGGACTGGTGAATGCATTAAAACTTGTTGATAAGAAAATGTCAGAAATAAAAGTAGTTGCAAACGGAGCAGGTGCTGCTGGTATTGCCATTATTAAACTCTTATATCGCTATGGGGTTCGCGATATTATCATGTGTGACTCTAGAGGTGCCATTTATGAAGGGCGTACCTTTGGAATGAATGATGTAAAAGCGGAAGTAGCAAAATATACAAATCGCAATCGTTTAGAAGGTTCTCTAGCAGATGTCCTTCAGGATGCAGATGTCTTTATCGGGGTGTCTGTTGAAGGTGCTCTTACAGCAGAGATGGTACAAACGATGAATCAGGACCCAATTATTTTTGCTATGGCAAACCCTAATCCTGAAATCATGCCAGATGCAGCATTTGAAGCGGGGGCTAAGGTTGTTGGAACAGGAAGATCTGATTTTCCAAACCAAGTAAACAACGTACTTGCTTTCCCAGGGATTTTTAGAGGTGCTTTAGATGCTAGAGCCACTCATATTAATGAACAAATGAAAATCGCAGCAGTAGAAGCGATCGCATCCTTGATATCACCTGAGGAGCTTCGTCCTGAATATGTTATTCCTGCACCATTTGACCCACGTGTTGCCCCAGCAGTTGCAGCAAGTGTGGCAAAAGCAGCGATGGAAACAGGAGTCGCAAGAATTACTGTAAATCCTGAAGAAGTCGCTGAGAAGACAAGACGTTTAGCCATCATTGAATAACTGATAGGATGAGAGAATGTGACATCCCAAAATTCCAAGGTTTACATTGAAATTGTGAAACAAATTAGGTCCATCATTCAAGATGATGGACTTTCCACTGGAGATAAAATCCCTTCTGAGCGAGAGCTTTCTGACCGTCTTAATGTGGGGCGCTCCTCTGTAAGAGAGGCCTTAAGGTCACTTGAATTGTTAGGCTTAATTGAGACAAGAAGGGGTGAAGGTACCTTCTTAAAGGACTTCGGGGATCACCAATTGATTCATTTACTTGGTACCTTTATTATCCAAGGAGATAAGACAAAAGATGATCTCCTCGAAACAAAACAAACTCTAGAAAAATCCTGTATTGAAATAGCGTGCCATAAGATGAACGATGAAATAATCACTGACCTAAGGAGAATCATAAAGGACGCTAGTGATCCCGATGAATCCCTTTTTAAAACAATTGTCGAAGCAACAGGTAATCGACTTTTAGTGCGAATCTGGGTCGTTATTAATGAATATGTGAAGTTTATTCATGAAGAACAGACACATGTAATAAACAAAGATGGTTTTGATGAGTTAGTAGACGCACTTAGTAAAAAAGATGTGGCAAAAGCTTTATCTGCCTACGAAAAAATCACGTTGTAGGAATTTGTCGAGTTTTTATTGACATATTCCTACAAAAAATAAAGAAGACATTCAGTAAAGTATAAGTACATGCTTTTTTGGAAACGAAGGAAGATAGAGATTTTCCTTTTTTTCGTTACACAACTTTTTGTCTTAAAAACGAGCTCAATAAGGCGATAGATTTAAACGAAAAAGCCATTTCGATTGAAATGTGTGAGGAGGTTTATTTTGTTAAAAGACTTTTTTGTAAAGAAGAAAAAATATGCTTCAATTCCATCAGAACAGGCAAGACAAGATGTTCCAGAAGGAATCATGAGCAAATGTCCAAACTGTAAGAAAATCATGTATACAAAGGAATTAATGAAAAACAATAAGGTTTGTATGAACTGTGGTTACCATTATCAAATGACTGCTTATGAAAGAGTAGAAAGCTTGCTTGATGAAGGTTCTTTCGTTGAGTTCAATCATGACATGGTATCCGAAAATCCGCTTGGTTTCCCGGATTATCTTGAGAAGTTAAAGAAGGACCAAGAAAAAACGGGTATAAATGAAGCAGTTGTAACAGGTGAAGGTACTATTGAAGGAAATCGTATTATAGTAGCGATCATGGATTCAAGTTTCCGAATGGGAAGTATGGGCTCTGTTGTAGGCGAAAAGATAACAAGAGCGATTGAACAGGCAAAGGAAGAGAAAGTTCCTTTTCTAATATTCACAGCTTCAGGTGGAGCAAGGATGCAAGAAGGTGTGTTAAGCCTAATGCAAATGGCAAAAACAAGCTCAGCCTTAAAGCTTTTTAGTGATCAAGGCGGACTGATTATTTCGATAATGACTCATCCAACCACAGGTGGTGTATCTGCGAGCTTTGCATCCTTAGGTGACTTTAATTTTGCAGAACCAGGTGCATTAATTGGGTTCGCAGGTCGAAGGATTATTGAGCAAACCATTCGCGAAGAACTTCCTGAGGATTTCCAAACAGCTGAGTTTCTATTAAAACACGGTCAATTAGATGCAGTTATCCACCGTCATGATTTAAAAGATACATTGGCAAATATCGTAGACATTCATATGAACGGGGGTGCAGTTAATTGGTAGGAGAACTAGAATTTGAGAAACCAGTTGTGGAATTGAAGAAAAAGATTGGTGAGCTAAAAGAGTTTACAAGTGACTCAAATGTAGACCTTTCAGACGAGATTTCAAAGCTAGAATCAAGACTTCAAAAGCTGGAAAACGATATCTATAGTCATTTGAAACCGTGGGATCGTGTACAAATTGCCCGTCATCCTGAAAGACCAACAACCCTTGATTATATTGAACGTATTTTTACAAACTTTTTCGAGTGTCATGGTGATCGCTATTACGGAGATGACGCAGCTATTGTTGGTGGTATCGCTAAATATCATGGTTTACCTGTTACTGTCATTGGACACCAACGAGGTAAGGATACGAAAGAAAATATTAGAAGAAACTTTGGAATGCCACATCCGGAAGGGTATCGTAAGGCGCTACGGTTGATGAAGCAGGCTGAGAAATTTAGTCGTCCCATTATTTGTTTTATTGATACAAAGGGTGCATATCCAGGTAAAGCGGCAGAAGAACGTGGACAGAGTGAAGCGATTGCGAAAAATCTTTTTGAAATGGCAAGCTTAACCGTTCCTGTCATTTGTATTGTGATCGGCGAAGGTGGAAGTGGTGGGGCTCTTGCATTAGGTGTTGGGAATCACATCCATATGCTAGAAAACTCAACGTATTCAGTTATTTCACCTGAAGGTGCAGCTGCATTATTATGGAAAGATGCAGGACTTGCGAAAAAAGCGGCAGAGTCAATGAAAATCACTGCACCAGACTTAAAAGAACTTGGAATTGTAGATGAAATCATTCCTGAAGTTAGAGGCGGAGCACATAAGGATGTTGCAGAACAAGCATCTTCCATCGATACCGTCCTCTTACAGTCTTTAAAGGAATTGCTTAAATTAAACAACGATGAGCTAATTCAGCAGCGCTATCAAAAATATAAACAGATTGGTCAATTCAATATAGCTGAAGAAGAGTATATCGGAGTTCAGTGAATACAGTAGACGTGCATCTACCAATGTGTAGAGCACGTTTTACTTTGCTTGTTCATAAAGGAGTTATTGTGCCCTTTTCAAAAATTCGACATAATTATGTTAGAAGGGACGTTATGTTCGAATCCCACTCCCAAAATTCCTAATATTTTTTGATTTTTTGACACGTTTTCACACTTTTTTCTAAAATTATTACGGTATCGCAACTTGTTTTACTTATATATTAGTGTTATTTTATACATATTGCGAAAGAATAGTATTAGCGAAATAATATGCTAATTCACGATTATTTTTTACATAGAGGTGGAAAAATGAAAAGAATAGGTGTCTTAACAAGCGGTGGAGATTCACCAGGAATGAACGCTGCTATTCGTGCTGTTGTACGTAAAGCGATTTATCATGATGTTGAAGTATATGGAATTTATCAGGGATATGCCGGGCTTATAAGTGGACAGATTAAAAAGTTAGAAATTGGAGATGTCGGTGATATCATTCATCGTGGTGGTACAATGCTCTATACGGCAAGATGTGTGGAATTCAAGACAGAAGAAGGCCGTAAACAAGGTATTGAACAACTGAAAAAATTAGGAATCGAAGGTTTAGTTGTAATCGGTGGCGATGGTTCATACCGCGGTGCTCAAAAATTAACAGAATTAGGTTTTCCATGTGTAGGTGTACCAGGCACGATTGACAATGACATTCCTGGTACTGATTTTACTATCGGTTTTGATACTGCACTTAATACGGTAATAGATGCAATTGATAAAATTAGAGATACGGCAACTTCACATGAACGTACATATGTAATTGAAGTAATGGGTAGACATGCTGGTGATCTTGCATTATGGGCTGGATTAGCTGGTGGGGCAGAAACCATTCTAATCCCAGAAGTAGAACATGATTTAAATGAAGTTGTCGCAAAGCTTAACCGTGGCCATGAACGTGGAAAGAAACATAGCATTATTGTTGTCGCTGAAGGTGTAGGCAGCGGTGTAGAAATAGGGAAGAAAATACAAGAAGCTACAAGTTTTGAAACAAGAGTGAGTGTGCTTGGACATATTCAACGTGGTGGTTCTCCAACTGCAACAGACAGAGTATTAGCTAGTCGTCTAGGAGCTAAAGCTGTTGAGCTTTTACTAGAAGGAAAAGGTGGAAGAGCTGTCGGAATCCAACAGAACCAATTAGTCGATCACGATATTATGGAAATCTTAGATCGTAAACATACAGTTGACGAAAAAATGTATAACCTGGCGCAAGAACTATCAATTTAGTTAAGACTTCGGTATAATTCTTTGTGGAAGTGTTGGTAATCGCTCAGATTGAAAAAAGCGATTATAGAGGAGGAAAATGTAATGAGAAAAACAAAAATAGTATGCACGATAGGACCAGCAAGTGAAAGTATCGAAAAACTTGTTGCTTTAGCCAATGCTGGTATGAATGTAGCAAGATTGAATTTTTCGCATGGTGATTTTGAAGAGCATGGCGCACGTATTAAAAATATCCGCGAAGCTTCTAAAATAACTGGCAAAAATATTGCGATTTTATTAGATACAAAAGGCCCAGAAATCCGTACGAATACAATGGAAAATGGTGCAATTGAATTAAATGAAGGATCAAATATAACTATTTCGATGGAAGAAGTGGTGGGTACACCGGAGAAATTCTCAATTACATATCCGGGTCTTATTGAGGATGTACATCCAGGCTCCAGAATTCTCTTAGATGATGGACTTATCGGACTAGAAGTTGTAGAAATCAATCATCAGAAACGTGAAATTCTAACAAAAATATTAAATAGTGGAACATTGAAAAATAAAAAAGGTGTAAACGTACCAGGCGTACGTGTGAATTTACCTGGTATTACTGAAAAAGATGCAAAGGACATTATTTTCGGTATCCAACAAGATGTTGATTACATCGCAGCATCCTTCGTTCGTCGTGCTTCAGACGTTTTAGAAATCAGAGAATTACTGGAAGAAAATAATGGTAAAGCTATCCAAATTATTCCTAAAATTGAAAACCAAGAGGGTGTCGATAACATCGAGGAAATCCTAGAAGTTTCTGACGGACTCATGGTAGCCCGTGGTGACTTAGGTGTTGAAATCCCTGCTGAAGAAGTACCACTCGTTCAAAAGGATTTAATTAAGAAGTGTAATGCACTTGGTAAACCAGTAATCACAGCAACTCAAATGCTAGACTCTATGCAGCGTAACCCTAGACCTACTCGTGCAGAAGCTAGTGACGTTGCGAATGCGATTTTTGATGGTACTGATGCCATTATGTTATCTGGTGAAACAGCTGCTGGTTCATATCCAGTTGAGGCTGTACAAACAATGCATAATATTGCGTCACGTGCGGAAGACGCTTTAGTTCATCGTGAAATCTTATCTCAACGTAGTAGAATTTCCGGTATTTCAATTACAGATGCAATTGGTCAATCGGTTGCTCATACTGCACTAAACCTAGATGCTTCTGCAATTGTAACACCTACTGAAAGTGGACATACTGCAAGAATGATTTCAAAATACCGTCCAAAGGCACCGATCATTGCTGTAACTGCAAATGAATCAACAACTAGAAAGCTTTCACTTGTTTGGGGCGTATACCCACAAACAGGAAACGTGGCAAAATCGACAGATGAAATGCTTGATAATTCCGTTGATGTGGCATTAAATACTGGAATTATCAAACCTGGTGATTTAGTTGTCATTACAGCTGGAGTACCAGTTGGAGAATGTGGAACAACTAACATTATGAAGATTCATGTGGTTGGAAACACGATTGTAAATGGACAAGGAATCGGTAGAAAGTCAGCTTTTGGAAAAGTGGTAATCGCTCATAATAGTGCAGAAGCTGAAGCAAAGATGTACGATGGAGCAATCCTTGTAACACCTTCTACTGACCGTGACATGGTAAAATACGTGGAGCAAGCTTCTGCGTTAATTACGGAAGAAGGCGGTCTAACTAGCCATGCAGCTGTAGTTGGATTAAGCCTGGGAATTCCTGTGATTGTGGGAGTTGAAAAAGCAACAACACTCTTAAAAGATGGACAAGATATTACAGTTGATTCATCTCGTGGGGTTATATACGAAGGACATGCAAATGTTCTATAAAAAAAGAGAAGGGTAACCTTCTCTTTTTTTCTGTAGCACTACTTTTTTAAGAACAGGAAACGTATAATAGAGGAAAAGCCTTCATCTTTGAGGAGGATCTTATATGAGAGTTTTACTAGCATTGATAATCATTGTACCGGCATTAGAAATCAGTGTCCTTATTTTTTCGGGTAAGACACTTGGGGTTCCAATTACTTTCCTATTAATCATTCTTACAGGTGTGATTGGTGCATGGCTAGCCAAAAAACAAGGCCTAGAAGCAATAAGAAGGGCAAGACAACAGATGGATCAAGGGGTAGTACCAGGTGAAGCGATAATGGATGGAATATGTATTCTACTTGGTGCTATCTTGCTTTTCACTCCCGGCTACGTTACTGATTTGACGGGCTTTCTACTAATCTTTCCTGTAACACGAAATTTTATTAAACCGATTATTGCGAACTGGATTAGACGGAGAATGGATAGAGGACAATTCACAGTGATACGCCGTTGGTAAAGAAGGGAAAAAGCCATTGCTTACGCATGGCTTTTTCTTGCTTTAAGAAATTCTAAACATTTATCTTTGCGGATAACTCTTTTAATTGGTGTATCCATGTCCAGCTTCAGCGCCTAGCCAGTTTTCACCTCGAATATGCTTCTGCGAGTATCTTGCGAGAAGCTTCTGAACAAGCATAGCTTGTCCCTGCGAGGATTACGCAAGGAAGCCTTCCTTAGTGCTTTGAGCAGCTCGAGGTCATAAGCCAATCTGTCAAGAAGGATAAAGTACATCCTTCTCGCCAGCTTTTCTTATGCTTGTCGGACTTGCACAGGAAAAGGAATGCTTCGGAAGCATAATCATCGCACGAAGAAAATGCAATGCATTTTCGAGGAAGTGCTGACATCGACGTTTGCCACAGGACGTGGCAGTTTTTAGTCGATGTTCGTATCAAGGCGCTTACGCTTTTGGTCTTACGTTTCTTTTCCGATAATAAAATACCATAAATCTTGAAATACCCCTGTTGAATATAATGTTTTTATGATGACTAAGATTACAGGTCCGATTATTAATCCGATGAAACCAAATAATTGAAACCCAACAAAAAGCGATATCAAGGTTGCCAAAGGATCAAGTCCAATGCTTGACGAGATGACTTTGGGCTCCATAACCTGCCTCTGGACGATGACCACAATATATAAAATACCTAGGCCGATTGCTAGTGGAATATTCCCGCTAAATGCGGAGTATATAATCCACGGAACAAATACGAGACCTGTTCCTAAATACGGAAGAAGATCAACAAGCCCAATTAACAACGCAATTGTAATTGCATAATCAACTCTTAAAATGAGTAAACCAATTAATACGATTCCTGCAGTAATTGAAATAAGAGTTGCTTGTGCTTTAATAAATCCAAACAACGCTTTCTTTAATTCTACAAACACAGATTTTCCACTCGTTCTGGCCTTTACAGGGATAAACTTCCGCCCCATAATGATGAATTTATTCCAATCCTTGCTAATGAAAAATGTTGCTAGTAGTGAAAATACAATAACAGTTGCTGCATTCGGCAACCAGCCTAGAAATTTAGGGATGTTTTCTAAGAACGCTTTTACAAACTCCCCAACATTCGTTGCAATGGTTGTACCAACATTGCTGATATTATCCATAATGGTTTGTTGCTGGCCTTGATCTAAGTTATCGAACATACTCGTTAATCTTTCATATAGAGGAATTATTTGACCCACTATTAAATCTTCAAAGTAAACCACTAGTTTTTCAAAATGCTGCGGAACCTCTTTTGCCAAATAATTTGCTCCTGAAATAATTTCTGCAATTAATAAGGTAAGGAGCCCCGTGACAACCCCAAACACAATGAATATCCCTATAAATACAGATAATCCTCTAGGCATTCTTCCTTTACGTTCGAAAAAATTGACTAGCGGGTTAATGAGAAACGCAATTAATAAAGCAAAAATAAACGGATAGGTAAGTTTAAATAAAAAATAAAATAATACGATGCCAATTACTACCAATGCAAAAACTAACAGAAATCGAAGAAAACCGTATACATAGTTAATGTTCAACCTTTTTCCTCCCTAGCTAATCTTTATCTATTATTTTACAATCCCTAAGAAGACTTTAAAAGTAAATACGAAGAAATGAATAATAAAGTTTCCAATTATGGAGAAAAAATGATAAATATGATATTATACGTAAGAGTGAGTGAAAAAATTTCGTGAACAAACTGCAAAATACCCCATAAATAGTAAAATCTATTTTAGATGATTGTTTTAGTGTTCGGCTCTGTTCATAAGTAAACCTAGTGAAAATATTTTTGTGTAATAATAGTTTGTTAAGGAAATTAGTCTCTTTTGATTCACAAAAGTCTGATTTTTTATTATAATAGAGTCGAGGGTAACAACATTTCTACATATCACTTGCTAATTCGTTGAAATGTCACAATATTATTTTGATATTTGTGGCTTAGAGTGATTTCCTCAAAAATGAAAGCATTTACTTCACGAAATGAAGGGTAATTAACGCATACTCGATACTGTGCAAATTTGTTTTATTTTTGAGCATGCGCTCATTTTACCTCTTAAGGGGGTAGGGGAATATAAAAAAAGGAGAGGGTCTTATGACAGCAACAAAGGGTCTTGAAGGAATTGTAGCAACAACATCTTCAGTCAGTTCAATTATTGATGACACACTGACGTATGCAGGATTCGATATCGATGATTTAGCTGAGAATGCTAGTTTTGAAGAGGTTGTCTACCTATTATGGCACCGCAAACTTCCAACTAATGAGGAGTTAGCTGAACTAAAGCAGCAACTTGCTGATAATGCGAGTCTACCTCAAGAAGTATTAACTCATTTCAAAACATATCCTATCGATAAGGTACATCCTATGGCAGCGCTTCGTTCAGCAGTATCACTATTAGGACTGTATGATGAAGAAGCAGACGTAATGGATCCAGAAGCAAACTATCGTAAGGCGATTCGCCTGCAAGCTAAATTACCTACAATTGTTACCGCTTTTTCTCGTGTACGTAAAGGATTAGAGCCAGTTGCGCCTCGCACTGACCTTAGCTTTGCAGCGAACTTTTTATATATGCTTAGCGGCCAAGAGCCAAGTGAAATTGCAGAAGAAGCATTTAATAAAGCGTTAGTTCTTCATGCTGATCACGAACTTAATGCATCGACTTTCACAGCTCGTGTTTGTGTAGCAACTCTTTCTGATATTTATTCGGGTGTTACCGCTGCGATTGGAGCACTAAAAGGTCCGCTACACGGTGGTGCAAATGAAGCAGTTATGAAAATGCTTACCGAAATCGAAGAAGTTGATAACGTTGAAAATTATATTAAAACAAAATTAGCAAACAAAGAAAAAATCATGGGATTTGGACACAGAGTATACCGTAAAGGTGACCCACGTGCTAAACACTTGAAAGCGATGTCTCAAAAACTAACTTCTATTACAGGTGAACCAAAATGGTATGACATGTCAACGAAAATTGAAGAAGTTGTTACAAGTGAGAAACCGTTACCACCAAATGTTGACTTCTACTCAGCATCTGTATACCATAGCTTAGGTATTGATCATGATTTATTTACTCCTATCTTTGCAGTTAGCCGTGTTTCTGGTTGGTTAGCTCATATTCTAGAACAATATGATAACAACCGCTTAATCCGTCCACGTGCCGAATATACTGGACCAGGAATGCAACAGTACGTTCCGATCAACCAAAGAGGTTAATAAATCAATACAATATATAGTAAAATGGAGAAGTGTCTCATGAGGAAATTCTCCCTGAGATACTTCTTAAGAATTTTAGGAGGTAATACTAGTGGCAGGAGAAAAAATTACAGTATCAAATGGCGTGTTAAACGTACCAAACAATCCAATTATTCCTTTTATTGAAGGTGATGGAACTGGTCCAGATATTTGGGCAGCAGCGTCACGTGTATTAGAAGCAGCTGTTGAAAAAGCATACAACGGCGAAAAGTCCATCGTTTGGAAAGAAGTACTAGCAGGGGAAAAAGCTTTCAATCAAACTGGCGAATGGTTACCAGCAGAAACATTAGATCTTATTCGCGAGTACATAATTGCTATTAAAGGACCTCTTACTACGCCAGTTGGTGGCGGTATCCGTTCATTAAACGTTGCATTACGTCAAGAACTAGATTTATTTACTTGTCTTCGTCCGGTACGTTATTTCACAGGTGTACCTTCACCAGTTAAGCGTCCAGAAGATACAGATATGGTTATTTTCCGTGAAAACACAGAAGATATCTATGCGGGTATCGAATATGCAAAAGGTTCAGAAGAAGTTGAGAAGCTTATTAACTTCCTTCAAACTGAACTAGGTGTTAACAAAATCCGCTTCCCAGAAACTTCTGGAATTGGTATCAAGCCAGTATCTGAAGAAGGAACAAAGCGTCTTGTACGTGCTGCTATTAACTATGCAATTGAACAAGGACGTAAGTCTGTAACTCTAGTTCACAAAGGTAACATCATGAAGTTTACTGAAGGAGCTTTCAAAAACTGGGGCTACGAGCTTGCTGAACAAGAATTTGGCGATAAAGTATTCACTTGGGCTCAATATGACCGTATCGTTGAAGAAGAAGGTAAAGATGCAGCTAATAAAGCTCAAGCAGATGCTGAAGCTGAAGGCAAGATTATTGTAAAGGATTCAATTGCTGATATCTTCTTACAACAAATCCTAACACGTCCTCGTGAATTTGATGTTGTAGCTACAATGAACTTAAACGGTGATTACATTTCTGATGCGTTAGCTGCACAAGTTGGTGGAATTGGAATTGCGCCGGGAGCTAATATTAACTATGAAACTGGACATGCAATTTTCGAAGCTACACACGGAACTGCACCTAAATATGCTGGTTTAGACAAAGTCAACCCATCCTCTGTTCTATTATCAGGTGTATTAATGCTTGAACACCTTGGTTGGAATGAAGCTGCAACTCTAATCATGAATTCAATGGAAAAAACGATTGAATCTAAAGTTGTAACTTACGACTTCGCACGTCTAATGGAAGGTGCAACAGAAGTAAAATGTTCAGAGTTTGCTAACGAATTAATCAAAAACTTAGGCTAATCATAAATATAAGTAACTACCCTTCTAGGGTAGTTACTTGCATATGGGAGGATATAGAATGAGTCAATTTAAACGGAAAAAAATCTCTGTAATTGGTAGTGGATTTACTGGTGCTACAACAGCTTTTCTACTTGCTCAAAAAGAATTAGGAGACGTCGTTTTAGTTGATATTCCACAAATGGAGAGCCCTACAAAAGGAAAGGCTTTAGACATGCTAGAAGCAAGTCCTGTTCAAGGGTTTGATGCAAATATTACCGGTACAGCTAATTATGAGGATACCGCTGAATCCGACATCGTTGTTATTACTGCTGGCATTGCACGTAAACCAGGGATGAGTCGTGATGATCTTGTTCAAACCAACCAAAAAATAATGAAAAGTGTTGCCCAGGAAATTGTCAAACACTCTCCAAATAGCTATATCATTGTTTTAACAAATCCAGTTGACGCTATGACATATACTGTGTTCAAGGAATCTGGTTTCCCAAAAAACCGTGTCATTGGCCAATCAGGCGTACTTGACACTGCTCGATTCCGTACATTTATTGCCCAGGAACTAAATTTATCGGTAAAAGATATTACTGGATTTGTTCTAGGGGGTCATGGTGATGACATGGTGCCACTAGTTCGTTACTCCTATGCAGGAGGCATTCCACTCGAAACTTTAATTCCAAAACATCGCTTAGACGCAATAGTAGAACGTACACGTAAGGGTGGCGGTGAAATTGTCAACCTGTTGGGGAATGGCAGTGCATACTATGCTCCAGCAGCTTCTCTAGTAGAAATGGTTGAAGCTATCATTAAAGACCAACGCCGTGTCTTACCTGCTATTGCATATTTAGAAGGTGAATATGGCTTTACTGGAATTTATCTAGGAGTACCAACCATCCTAGGTGCAAATGGTATTGAAAAAATCATTGAGCTTGAACTTACAGAACAAGAAAAAGCAGAGCTCGCAAAATCCGCGGATTCCGTAAAAAACGTCATGAATATCCTTGCCTAATCATAAACTAAAAAGATTCGGGGTCTCCCCGGATTTTTTATACATAATCTTGTAATCGTTTTCAATTTCACGGAGGTGTGACCTTTTTCATGTTATTAGGGAAAAAGCGTAAACTAGGCAGAATGATTGAAGAAATGACAGTTGGTGAAAAATTAACATTAACTGAGAAAATTGAGGATAAAGATTTACTATTATATTTAGGTTTGACAAATGATGCAAATCCACTGTATATCCAACATGATTATGCATCTCAGACCCCATTTAAAAAGCCAATTGTTCCAACCGTTATGCTAACAGGTATTATATCAGCCGCTGTATCAAAATATCTACCTGGCCCTGGCAGTCATATTCTTAAGCAGGAAATTGAATTTTTGCTGCCTTTGTATCACTACGACACCGTTCAATTTCTATTTGAGGTCACAAAAGTTAATTTTCATGATCATACTGTTGAAATTTCAGTTACCGCATTCGATGAAGGTGAATCAAGGGCAATTGAAGGCAAATTACTCGTTTGTCCTCCACATCGGATCACGCCACTGGAAGGGAAAATACTGGAGAATTTTTAGAGAGCTTAGCCTCTCTTTTTTTTATTTTCATGGCAAGTCCAGAAATGTTATTCTATAATGATTTTAGATAGAGAGAAAATTGATGGGGTTTATCATATTTTGATGGAGGAAGACAATGAACAAAAAAGTATTGGTTGTGGAGGATGAACGGTCGATTATTACATTACTTCAGTATAACCTTCAACAGGCAGGCTACGAGGTTATTACTGCTATGGACGGAGAAGAAGGCTTAGAGAAAGCCCTAGCAGAAAGACCGCAAATTATCGTTCTTGACTTAATGCTGCCAAAACTGGATGGGATCGAAGTATGCAAGCAGCTTCGTCAAAATAAAGTAGATATACCAATCCTAATGTTAACTGCTAAGGACGATGAATTTGATAAGGTTTTAGGTTTAGAACTTGGGGCTGATGATTATATGACAAAACCATTTAGTCCTAGAGAAGTAGTGGCTCGTGTGAAGGCCATTCTTAGAAGAACAAGTATGAAAGAAGTCAACTCAGAAGACACTGCAACTACTACGCAAATTGCGATTGGATCCCTTCGAATTTTACCTGATAATTTCGAGGCGTATATTCACGAGGAAGCTCTTGATCTCACACCAAAAGAATTCGAACTTCTTGCTTATTTAGCAAAAAATAAAGGAAGAGTTCTAAGTCGGGACCAGCTTTTAAGTGCAGTCTGGAATTATGATTTTGCTGGTGATACAAGAATTGTCGATGTTCATATCAGCCATTTAAGAGAAAAAATTGAGAAAGACTCGAAAAAACCAAGTATGATAAAAACGGTAAGGGGATTAGGCTATAAGCTTGAGGAGCCAAAACTCAATGAATAAATTTCACTCGAGACTTCTATTTGCAATTATTTTTTTAATTATCATCGTTTTTCTTTGTATGGGTTTTGTGTTGGGGCAATTCATTAGTAGTCTTATCACGAATAGCGCGATACATGGAACATCTGTTGAAAGAACAGTCCAGGAGGTTTGGATGGCTCTCATCATTTGTCTTGGTATCGCATTAGTTATCATTCTTTCGCTGATTGTAAGAATCACGACCACCTATACAAAACCAATTGATGCTGCAACCAAAGCAGTTAAAGAACTTGCAAAGGGAGATTATCGAGCAAGAACCTATGAAGATCATATAAGTGCTTCTGGTATATTGGGACAATCCATTAATATTGTGGCAAGAAATATTGAAGAAATGACGAAGTCCTATGAAATGCAACATGACCGGTTACATACCTTGATTGAAAATATGGGAAGCGGATTATTGTTTATTGATAGCAAAGGTTATATTAATATTTTCAATCGGTCAATCAATGACATATTCAAAATGGACCAAGACAATCTAATGGGGAAACTCTATTATGAGGCCTTTACCTACAAAGAAATTGTAAACTTGGTAGAAGAAATTTTTATGACCGAGCGAAACATACGAAGACAAATCCACTTGATGATTGGTAACGAACAAAAGGATTTTGAAGTATATGCTTCACCAATATTAGGAGCAAATGTGGAATGGAAGGGTGTTGTTCTTGTCTTTCATGATATTTCAGATTTGAAAAGGCTTGAACAAATGCGTAAGGACTTTGTTGCAAATGTTTCCCATGAACTTCGAACACCAATTACTTCTATTAAAGGGTTTGCCGAGACATTATTAGATGGTGCAATGAATGATAGAGAAGTCTTAGAAGAATTTTTAACAATTATTCTAAATGAGAGTCATCGACTTCAAGTTCTCATTCAAGATTTATTGGATTTATCAAAGATGGAGAATAAGGGTTTTTCGCTTAACCTTTCACGCGTTAATGTGAAAGAACTGTTAGAAAATAGTTTACGAATGCTTAAATCAAAAGCCGAGGAAAAGGACATTCAGCTCGAGCTTACTGTAGATGAGGAAAAAACGGTAATAGATGGTGATGTAGACAGACTGAAGCAAGTCTTTATCAATGTGATAAATAATAGTTTGTCGTATTCTCCGAATAAAGCCAAGGTTGCTGTAAAAGCAAAAAACCTGGGAGAATATGTTGAAATTCAAATTATTGATACTGGGATTGGCATTGAAGAAAACGAGCTCTCCCGAATCTTTGAAAGATTTTATCGTGTGGATAAAGCTAGAAGCAGAAATTCTGGGGGCACTGGTTTAGGGCTTGCCATTGTAAAGCATATTATCGAGGCACATGAAGGGGTTGTAAAAGTAAACAGTAAGGTTGGGGAAGGGACTACATTTATGATTCGTTTAAAAAAGAAATTAACATCCGCTAATCATTAAAGTGTCCTAATTTACAAAATGTTTACAAAGGAATCATATTGTCTTAATATCTGAACCTTATGATGTTAATGAGAACCCCTTCATTTTAGAAGGCCAAACTTTGTGACAAGGACGTAATATCCTTGTCTTTTTTTTAATGAATCTGAAACCTTTTTAGGATATATTCGTATACAACATTGTAGATATAATTTGAGGGGGGAAAGCATGGTTAGTTTGAAACGAATTTATACAATCATTGGACTAAGTGTGCTTGTGCTGATTTTAGGTGTGGTTGGTTTCACATCCTGGTATACAGTTGATGAATCAGAGCAAGCAATTATTTTAACTTTTGGGAAAGCAGATGAAGGAATTACAGAGCCTGGCCTTCACTTCAAAATGCCATGGCCAATCCAAGATGTAGAGACGCTGCCAAAAACAACGTATAGTTTGCAGTTTGGATATAACCAAAAAGATGGTGAGATCACCGATGTCCCTAAGGATACAAAAATGATAACTGGTGACGAAAATATTGTTCTCGCTGACATGGTTGTTCAATGGCAAATTACCGATCCATCTAAATTCCTTTTTAATTCAGAGGATCCAGAGCAAATTTTATATAATGCGACTTCTGCATCGTTAAGAAGTATTATTGGTAGTTCTAAAATTGATGATGCTTTAACATCTGGTAAGGCTGAAATTGAAGCCGAGGTAAGAGATTTATTAACTGACCTTTTAAAGAAATATGATGTTGGAGTTTCGGTAACAGCTGTTAAATTGCAGGATGTTGAATTGCCGAATGATGAGGTTCGAAAGGCATTTACGAATGTAACAGATGCCCGTGAAACAAGGAATACAAAAGTAAACGAAGCTACCAAATACCGTAACCAAAAATTGAATGAGGCAAAAGGGGAGGAAAAAGCCCTTATTTCTCGTGCTACCGGGGATAAAGCAGCTCGTATTGAAATTGCTCGTGGGGATGTCGCAACATTTAACGCATTATACAATGAATATGTTAAAAACCCTGAGATTACAAGAAAACGTCTCGTTCTAGAAACATTAGATGAAGTATTACCAAATACAGAGATTTATATTATGAAGGATGACGGCAATACCATGAAATACTTGCCTATTCGTCCTGCTGGAAGTCAAGCGCAGGTTCCTCCTGTAGAAACAGAAGGGAGTGGTAACCAATGAGTGAAAACGTTGTTGATTTAAATGAAAAAAAAGCTTCAAATAAATTTGGTAAATACACAAAGGGTGGTATTTCAATCCTTGTCGTTTTGATTCTAATTGGAATTGTTTTGGTGAATTTATTTATTGTTAGAGAAGGTGAATACAAAGTAGTTCGTCAATTCGGTGAAGTAGTTCGAATTATTGAGAAGCCTGGTCTTTCTTATAAAATTCCATTCATTCAGTCTGTTGAAACATTACCAAAATATCAAATGATTTATGATGTGGAAGAGGCAGAAATAAACACGAAAGACAAAAAGCGAATGATGATTGATAATTATGCGATTTGGCGTATTGAAGACCCTAAACAAATGATTTCCACAACGAGAACAGTCGTAAATGCGGAAGCAAAGCTTGATGAATTTGTCTATTCTGCCATTCGAACTGAGCTTGGCCAATTGAATTATGATGAAATTATTAACGATGAGAAATCTGAGCGTGGTAGTCTAAATGATCGTATAACAGATATCGTAAATAAAAACCTTGAGGAAGACAAATATGGAATCGTTGTAACTGATATTCGTATGAAGCGTACGGATTTACCAGCTGAAAACGAACAATCGGTGTATACAAGAATGATTTCCGAACGTGAGTCAACCGCACAAAACTATCTGTCAGAGGGAGATGCTAAGAAAAACGAAATCGAAGCTGAAACTGACAGAGAAGTAAAAGAAATTATTGCGAAAGCACAAGCAGAAGCGGAGATTATTCGAAGTCAAGGGGAAGGAGAAGCTGCTCGTGTATATAATGAAGCCTTCTCAAAGGACCCAGAGTTTTACAATTTGTTCCGTACGTTAGAATCCTATAAAACTACAATTGATGGAGAAACAGTTATCATATTACCAGCTGACTCTCCGTACGCTAGATTGTTAATGGGATACACTGACTAATAAATCTTCATAAGTAGCCGTTATTTTTCATTCTGTTCATGACATGCTAAAATGAACAGTAGGAAGAGACGGCTATTTTATATGTTTTAATAGGTTGGTCCAAGTTGTCATAGAAAGGAAGGATTTTTCTTGGATAAAAAAATTGTATTAGTCGATGGAAATAGTATTGCGTATCGAGCATTTTTTGCTTTACCGCTGTTAAATAATGATAAGGGTGTACATACGAATGCCATTTATGGCTTTACGATGATTCTGAACCGAATTCTTGAACAGGAAAAACCATCACATATATTAGTAGCCTTCGATGCAGGGAAAACAACATTTAGACATAGTACTTTTAGTGAATATAAAGGAGGTCGGCAAAAAACACCTCCTGAGCTTTCAGAGCAATTTCCGTTTTTGCGAGAGCTCCTTGATGCTTACAAGATTGCCAGATATGAATTAGAAAACTATGAAGCCGATGATATTATTGGAACAATCTCACTTCAGGCTGAAAAAGAAGGCTTTGAGGTTAAGGTTATTTCAGGGGATAAAGACTTAACACAGCTTGCTTCAAACCATGTCACTGTTGATATAACGAAAAAAGGGATTACAGATGTTGATTCGTACACACCGGATTTCATCAAAGAGAAATATGGAATTACACCCGAACGCATTATTGATATGAAAGGACTTATGGGAGATAGCTCTGATAATATTCCAGGTGTTCCAGGCGTAGGTGAAAAAACAGCACTAAAGCTACTGCATGAGTTCCATACATTGGAAGGACTTTTAGATTCAATTGATAAAGTAAGCGGGAAGAAGCTTAAAGAAAAATTAGAAGAAAATAAAGACCAAGCAATTATGAGTAAGAAGCTTGCTACTATCTATCGTGAGGCCCCAATCGAGATCAGTATTTCTGAGCTTGAGTATAACGGCTATGATGGCGATGAAGTAATAAAGCTTTTCAAAGAGCTTGGATTTAACTCGCTACTCGATAAAGTAGAGACAAGTGAAAAAACAGAAGACAAGCCCTTAGAAGAGGTTTCATTTAAGAGCGTGGATGAAGTTACAGGTGACATGTTAACAGATGAGTCTTCTTTAATTGTGGAAGTGCTCGATGAAAGCTACCATAGAGCAGACATCCAAGGAATTGCGATTTCAAACAAAAATGGGAATTATTATATTCCAACAAAGGTCGCACTTGAATCCGAAGGTTTTAAGGAATGGGCAAAAGACATAGAAAAAAAGAAAACGGTATTTGATGCAAAGAAATCAATTGTGGCATTGAGATGGAAAGGAATCGATTTACAAGGAATCGATTTTGATTGTTTAATTGCCTCCTACATTTTAAATCCTTCTGATTCGACAGAGGATATTGCAGCAATAGCGAAATTAAAGGGAATAACAGACGTGCAAAATGATGAAGTTGTTTACGGAAAAGGTGCGAAGCAAAGCATACCTGGTGAAGAGGTTCTTTCTGAACATCTAGTGAGAAAAGCGGTTGTTCTCAATAAACTAAAAGATACTTTCCAACAAGAACTTCAGGAAAATGAACAATCTGAGCTTTTCACGGAGTTAGAAATGCCGTTATCGCTCATATTAGCTGATATGGAAGCAACAGGTGTTAAGGTTGATGTTGAACGACTAAAAGCGATGGGAGAAGAATTAAAGCAACATCTTCAAGAGCTTGAACAAAAGATATATGAGCTGGCTGGAGAGGAATTTAATATTAACTCACCAAAGCAGCTCGGTGTCATTCTTTTTGAGAAACTTCAACTCACCGTGTACAAGAAAACAAAAACAGGGTATTCAACTTCTGCTGATATTCTTGAAAAGCTGGCTAAAGAGCATGAGATTATTGATTATATTTTGCATTATCGACAAGTTGGAAAGCTTCAATCTACTTATATTGAAGGGCTATTAAAGGTTGTACATGAAGATACATGCAAGGTTCATACTCGATTCCAACAAGCTTTAACCCAAACTGGAAGACTCAGTTCAACAGATCCAAACCTACAAAACATCCCAATTCGTTTGGAGGAAGGACGAAAAATAAGACAAGCTTTTGTTCCTTCGAAAAAGGATTGGTTAATGTTTGCAGCTGACTATTCTCAGATTGAACTAAGGGTGCTCGCACATATTGCAAATGACGAAAATCTAATCCACGCCTTTACGAATGATTTGGATATCCACACAAAGACTGCAATGGATGTATTTCATGTAAAGGAGGATGAGGTTACATCCAATATGCGGCGTCAGGCAAAAGCTGTTAACTTTGGAATCGTGTACGGAATAAGTGATTTTGGATTGTCACAAAACCTTGGCATAACAAGAAAAGAAGCGGGACATTTTATTGAGCGCTATTTTACAAGCTTCCCAGGTGTGAAGGAATATATGGAGGATATCGTTGAGGATGTCAGACAAAAGGGGTATGTATCGACCCTTCTTCACAGAAGACGATATATTCCTGAAATAACAGCTCGTAATTTTAATGTTCGCAGCTTTGCAGAAAGAACCGCGATGAATACTCCGATTCAAGGGAGTGCCGCTGATATCATCAAAAAAGCAATGATTGATATGGTTGCCAGATTAAAAGAAGAAAAGCTTAAAGCAAAGTTGCTTTTACAGGTGCATGACGAATTAATTTTTGAAGCACCTGAAGAAGAAATTGAAGTATTGAAAAAGATTGTCCCAGAAGTGATGGAAAATGCAATTTCTTTAAAAGTACCATTAAAGGTCGATTATGCGTACGGAAAGACCTGGTATGATGCGAAATAATATCTATTGTAAAAACTAGGAAGTGATTAAATGCCTGAGCTGCCAGAGGTCGAAACCGTTAGACGCACATTAACTCAGCTTGTTAATGGAAAGACAATCAATCATGTGACGGTACTATGGCCAAAAATCATCAAAAAACCAGAAGAGCCTGAACAATTTTGTGACGCTCTTCGTGATCAAACCATTCATGATGTAGAGCGAAGAGGTAAATTTTTAAAGTTTATATTGGATGATTATGTGATGGTGTCTCATTTACGCATGGAAGGTAGATATGGCCTTTATGATAAAGACGAACCATATGATAAACATACCCATGTTTTATTTACTTTTACAGATGGAACTGAGCTTCGCTATCGAGATGTTCGGAAATTTGGAACGATGCATTTATTTAGTAAAGGGGAAGAAGAGGGGAGCCTTCCTTTATCCCAATTAGGTCCTGAACCCTTTTCACAAGAATTTACACTGAATTATTTAGAAGAAAAGCTATCAAAGACGAGTCGAAAAGTAAAAGTTGCTCTTCTCGATCAAACAAAAGTTGTCGGACTTGGGAATATTTATGTGGATGAAGCATTGTTTAGGGCTGGGATTTATCCAGAACGTGAAGCAAATTCACTGACTAAAAAGGAAATGAAGAAACTCCACCATGAAATCATTCAAACATTGAATGAGGCTGTTGAAAAAGGTGGAAGTACAATTCGCTCTTATGTTAACACACAAGGTGAAATCGGCATGTTCCAATTACAGCTCTACGTTTACGGTCAAAACGGAAAAGCATGCCAAAAGTGTGGAACAGAAATAGAAAAAACCGTCGTCGGCGGAAGGGGCACCCATTACTGCCCAAAATGCCAAAAGAGATAATAGCAAGGCGCTTGCGCTTTTCAATTTTCACATGAAATGGGCTCTCTCCATATACTATTTTAGCAATAGATAGGAAGGAGCTCTATGAGATGTCCCAGTTCGCGTCACTCGTTTTATTAGCATTTGCAGTTAGTTTGGATAGTTTTAGTGTTGGTTTCACATATGGTATAAGGAAAATGAAATTACCATTCAAATCCATTATAACGATAGCATGCTGTTCTGCGGTAACGATGGCAGCTGCTATGGGGGTAGGTAAATCGATTGCAATATTTGTATCTCCTGCAACTGCCGACCGTCTTGGCGGAATCGTACTCGTATTAATTGGTGCCTGGGTATTGTTTCAGTTTTTTCGTCCAGCATCCCAAGCTTCCGATCTGAACGAAGAAAAACTCTTAGTGAAGGTAGAAATAAAGTCACTTGGACTTGTTATAAATATTTTGAAGAAGCCTATGGCTGCAGACTTTGATAAATCAGGTACGATTACAGGGCTTGAAGCATTTTTATTAGGCCTTGCCCTTTCGCTGGATGCTTTTGGTGCAGGAATTGGTGCTGCTTTACTAGGATTTTCGCCATGGGTAATGGCTTTATTGGTTGCTTTCATGAGCTCACTTTTTGTTTATACAGGTATCAGAAGTGGTTCTGTTTTTTCCAAGAAAAGATGGATCCAGAAGTTTTCATTTTTACCTGGAATCTTACTGATTTTAATTGGATTATGGAAATTTTAAAAAACACAGCAGGGAGGAAAATACGTGGCATTAACAATCGGATTAACAGGTGGAATTGCGAGTGGAAAAAGTACAGTATCCCAGATGTTTAAGGAAGCTGGAATTGTTGTAATTGATGCAGATGTTATTGCACGTAAAGTTGTGGAAGTTGGCGAAGAGGCATATGAACAAATTGTTGAATCATTCGGCAAAGATATATTATTACCCGACATGTCAATTGACCGTCCAAAGTTAGGGTCGGTCGTCTTTTTTAGTGAAGAAAAGCGTCTATTATTAAATTCAATTGTTCATCCGGCCGTTCGGAAACAAATGCTGAAGGAAAGGGAAGCGCATATTAAGAACGGTGAAGAAACAGTTGTATTAGATATTCCATTATTATTTGAAAGCAAATTAACCTCATTAGTCGATCGAACCCTCCTCGTTTATGTTGATTATGGAATCCAGTTAGCGCGTCTTATGAATCGCAATAATCTTAACAAAGAAGAGGCAGAGGCGAGAATTCATTCTCAAATGCCACTGAAGGACAAAATTCAACTTTCAGATGCGGTTATTGATAATAATGGCACAATTGAAAAGACAAAGGATCAGTTTCATGAAATTTGCAAAGAATGGGGTATTTAAAATAAAGCATCATAAAACGAAATTCAGGTATCTCTACTAATGGGATGCCTTTTTTATGTTTAAAAAAGATGCATGAGGTGTATAAATGACCATTTTTTATAAAAAATAGAATAATAATATTACATATCCTCTCTAATGTGTTATACTAATTGTGAATATCGAGTGTGATGAGTATAACATATATCCTGGAGGGGTTGTAATGAAGCCAAGAATCGCAATTAATGGATTTGGCCGTATTGGAAGAATGGTATTTAGAAATGCAATTATGGATGATTCTTTAGAAATAGTTGCAATCAATGCAAGCTACCCAGCTGAAACGCTAGCACATCTCTTAAAATATGATACAAACCATGGAAAGTTCAATGCGGAGGTCATACCAGGCGAAGATTCTCTATACGTGAATGGAAAGCGTGTACAACTTCTTAGTTCTCGTGATCCTTTAGAGCTTCCTTGGAAGAGATTAAATATAGATATTGTGATTGAGGCAACAGGAAAGTTTAATTCAAAGGAAAAGGCGAACTTACATTTACAGGCTGGAGCAGAAAAGGTAATCTTAACTGCACCTGGTAAGAATGAAGACATTACAATTGTAATGGGTGTTAACGAGGATAAGTATGATCCTGACAACCATGCTATTATTTCAAATGCATCTTGTACAACAAATTGTTTAGCACCCGTTGCAAAGGTGTTAAATGAACAGTTTGGAATTGTAAACGGTTTAATGACAACCGTTCATGCTTATACAAATGATCAAAAAAATATCGATAATCCACATAAGGACCTACGAAGAGCAAGAGCTTGTGCACAATCCATTATTCCTACATCAACTGGGGCAGCAAAAGCATTATCACTGGTATTGCCTGAACTTAAAGGAAAATTGCATGGAATGGCACTTCGTGTACCAACTCCAAATGTGTCGTTAGTTGATTTAGTAGTAGATGTTGAGCGGGACGTAACGATTGAAGAAATTAACGAAGCGTTTATCACTGCTTCAATGGGATCATTGAAAGGAATTCTAGATTTTACGACAGAGCCATTAGTTTCAATTGATTTCAATACAAATCCACATTCATCTATTATTGATGGCCTATCAACAATGGTCATTGGAGAACGTAAGGTAAAAGTATTAGCTTGGTATGATAATGAATGGGGATATTCTTGTAGGGTTGTAGATTTGGTTAAGTATGTAGGAGCAAAAATCGTCCAAAAAAAAGAAGTCAAAGTCGGCTAATGTAAAACCTTCCCAATTGCGGGAAGGTTTTTATTTTATTATTTATAAAGTTATTGCTAAAAGTAAATAAACAAAGTATACTAAGTTTCGTGAACTTCTTAAAGGCTTATGCTTTTGTAACTACTTAAAGGGTTAGGACCTCTCTGGACTAACTTTCCCCCGTGGTAGTTATGCTCATGCTTTACGCGAAGAACTCACCCGAAATCATTGTAAGAGGGGGAACAATTAAATTATGGAAACGATGGGACGTCATGTAATCTCAGAACTATGGGGTTGCGATTTCGAAAAATTAAACGACGTGCAAGGTATTGAAGAAACTTTTGTTCAGGCAGCACTTAAGTCAGGTGCAGAAATTCGTGAGGTAGCTTTTCACAAGTTTGCCCCACAAGGTGTAAGTGGAGTTGTAATCATCTCGGAATCACATCTAACCATCCACAGTTTTCCTGAACATGGATACGCAAGTATTGATGTTTACACCTGTGGAGATTTAGATCCAAACATTGCTGCAGACCATATTGCAGAGGCTCTTGGTGCTCAAACACGCGAGAACATTGAACTCCCAAGGGGCATGGGCCCAGTGCAAGTAAAGCCAGCACAAGTTAAAGTACTTTAAAAATAAATACGAATCAACTAAAATAGAAAGAGGTGTATAAATTACACCTCTTTTTTTACATCATTAACTACTATCATTTTTTAATAATAAAGATTTTACATAAGGAGTGGGAAATTTGGGATTGCAAACGTTTTTTACGAATCATAGTGAAACGAGAGATAAACACTCGGACGAGCTGTTAAGAAGTCATTATTATAAAACTACAAACAAAAAAGCGATTGAAGCCGTCAAGAAAGTGATTAACAATTTAGATGGATACCATCTCAATTCTGTTTCTGAAGAACGCGGAGAAATGAGCATCTCAGTTAAAAAAGGAAGAAAAGCCTTTGTTGTAGCAACCATTGTTTCCGTTAGGCCATTTGAGACAGCCATTGATTTTGCAGTTACAACGGAAACATTATTGTTACCAATTGACTTTGGCTATAGCCGAAAGGTAATTACGAATTTATACAAACACTTAGATAAAGAGCTTCCGCTAATTGGAAAGGGAGAATCATGATTTGTGAGTAAAAACCCTTGTCCTCTAAAAATCTTTCTTATAAGATAAATACATAGAGATCTCCTCGGAAGGGAGTTGTTACCAATGAGATGCCCAACTTGTCATCATAATGGAACAAGAGTATTGGATTCACGTCCAGTTGATGATAGTCGTTCAATCCGTAGAAGACGCGAATGTGAAAAATGCCAATACCGTTTTACAACATTCGAGAAAGTGGAAGAAATCCCCTTAATTGTTGTTAAAAAAGAAGGAACACGTGAGGAATTTAGCAGAGAAAAAATGCTGCGTGGGCTTATTAAAGCTTGTGAAAAACGTCCAGTTTCCTTAAAGCAGTTAGAGGATATCACCCATGAGGTTGAAAAGGAACTTCGTAGTCAAGGGATTGCAGAAGTGCAAAGTGATATTATTGGTGAGTATGTAATGAATCATTTGGCGAAAGTGGATGAAGTGGCATATGTCCGCTTTGCTTCCGTGTACCGCCAGTTTAAAGATATAAATGTTTTTATTGATGAATTAAAAGAATTAATTAAACGGGAACGCTAAGGGCTTAAGAATCTTTTTAAGCTCTTTTTTTAACTATAAGAGAGAAATGATAAAGAAATGGAAGGCATTGATGAAATGGAGCATTGGAAGGAATTAGTACCAGTTGATCGCTATATGGTTCATGCTGCAGACCTTTTACATGACTATGATCGGAAAATTATATCATTGCTATACCAGCCTCTAATTGGAATGAAAGCCTTCAGTCTTTATATGACCCTGTGGAGTGAGTTGGAGCAAAACCGACTTTGGAGTGAGGAAAGCACCCATTATACGTTAATGGCACTTCTTCAAACGAATTTAGAAGAGATTTATCAAGAACGATTAAAGCTTGAAGGCATCGGCCTTTTAAAAACATTCGTGAAGTCTGATGAGGATACAAGAAGTTTTATCTACGAGCTACAATCACCTCTTTCACCGAGAGCTTTTTTTACGGATGGTGTACTCAACGTTTACTTATATAACCGGCTTGGTAAGAGTAAATTCTTTAAACTTAAACAGTTCTTTTCCGATAATGAAGTAGATTTGGATTCGTACAAACCTATTACAAAAGCCTTCAGTGAAGTTTTTGAATCAGTTAGAGTCTCGCAAATGATTTCCACGATTAGTGATGAAATGAATCAAAATCTAGAACGGGATAAAAATACAGAATTCATGGACCGAAATGAAGAGAAAAAGCTTTTCATTGAAAATGAACGTTTTAATTTTGAGCTGTTCTTTGCAGGGATTTCAGAGGTGATGATCCCTAAAAAATCGATTACCCCTAGAGTCAAGGAAGCAATCACAAAGCTTTCCTTCCTCTACGGAATTGATCCAATTGACATGCAGGGGATTGTCATGAGTGCTCTTGACCCAAATGAAAAAATTGATATTGAGAAGTTGCGAAGGGCTTCAAGGGACTGGTATCAGTTTGAAACAGGCAATGAATTACCTACACTAACGGAAAAAGTTCAACCATTACCAAATCAAACGATGGTAAATAAAATTCCGCAAACAAAAGAAGAGGAGTTAATTCAAAAACTTGAAAGAATCTCACCAAAAGAGTTTCTAATTGATGTATCTGGAGGGGCGCAGCCGTCTGTTTCGGAATTAAAAATCATTGAAGAGGTCATGTTCCGGCAAAACCTTCTTCCGGGTGTTGTGAATGTACTGTTGTATTATGTCATGTTAAAATCGGATATGAGACTTACGAAGTCCTATATTGAAACCATCGCTAGCAACTGGGCGCGTTTGAATATTAAGACCGTAAAAGAGGCAATGGAAACAGCGAAGAAGCATAATTGGACTGCTGATAAAAAAGCAAATAAATATAAAAGGCAGCCGATTCGTAAAGAATTATTGCCTGATTGGTTAAAGCAAGAAGAAGAAGGATCAAATATAGAAAATTCAAAACCTGAGGAAACACATGATCCATTGTTTGAAGAAAAGAAACGGTTATTTGAGGAAAGGCTGAAAAAAAGTAACAATTAAGGTGGGGGTGAAAAGATGAAGCCGATTCAGGATTCTTTAAAAAATCTATCAAATAATACTGGCTTTCAGCAGCGCTATGAACAAATTAAGCATGAAGTATTGAATCATCCTGAGGTAAGGGACTTTATAAATGACCATCAAGACGAAATCTCGAATGATACGATTAATAGAAGTCTTGTGAAACTCTACGAGTATATTAACCAAAGCAAGGAATGTTCGAAATGTGAAAGCCTTGATACATGTAAAAATATGCTCAAGGGATATCATCCTCATCTTGAACTTAAAGGAAATGCAATTGATTTAAGCTATGAAAGATGTCCGAAAAAGGTCATGTATGATGAACAAGTTAAGTATAAATCATTAATTAAAAGTATGTATGTGCCAAAGGATATTCTAGATGCTTCCCTTGCATCCATTGAATTTGATGAGGGGCGTTCTGATGCCATTTTGTTAATTCAAGAATTTCTTGATCATTATGAGCCTGGTAAACGGATGCAAGGACTATACTTGCACGGTTCATTTGGAATTGGAAAAACTTATTTTCTAGGAGCCTTAGCAAATGGTTTGGCCCAAAAAAAGGTAGCATCAATGCTGGTGTATGTACCAGAATTCATGAGGGAGTTGAAGGGATCCTTACAGGATCAATCCATCAATTCAAAAATTGATGCAGTTAAAAAGGTGCCAGTCTTAATGCTTGATGATATTGGAGCAGAATCCATGTCCAGCTGGATGCGAGATGATATTCTTGGAAGTATTCTCCAATATCGTATGCTTGAAAACCTGCCAACCTTCTTTACTTCAAATTTTGATTTTAAAGGTCTCGAACACCACTTATCTTATACACAGCGTGGTGAAGAGGAAAAAGTAAAAGCAGCTAGAATTATGGAACGAATTAAATATTTAGCGAAACCAGTTGAACTTAAAGGAAAAAACCGTCGCTACTGAATAAATAGCTATCTCAAAAAAGGGATAGCTATTTTTTTATATTCTAAAGTTGTCCTACTTGCCATATACATTTAACAGGGTAATGGTATTGGCTATTAGGGGGGGACTAGCTTGATTGAAATGCATTTTCAAGAAATAACAGATGCACAAAACATGTATGAGGGCTTGCTTAAAAAGGCAAAAGCTCTTTCTATAGATTACATAGAGGTTGTAAATGAGGAAGAAAATGTGGTATCTGTTTTCACATCGAAAAAAATACAATATGTGATTCAGGTCGTAATCATTCCTGTGATGACCGAATTCATTATCAAAAACAAAGAGGATCATTGGATTCTCCATTATATTGAAAACTTATTTTACTTTACCGATTACGAGGAGAAGAAACAAATTTTGGAAATTACAAAAGCATTAATGGATGGGAATAACCCCGATATTCCTGCGGTGCAGGAAGTCGTTCCACGGGAGCAATTGATTGCAGAAGCACTTCATGATTTCCTGAAAACTCCTATTTCTTTTTCATTCGAATCGTTTTTAAAGTTTCGCATGCGTTCGTATAATGAGGCACTGCTCCAAATTGTTGAGTCAGCTATTGATGAGTACAAGCTGGAGCAGGAGTATCAAACATTTATCCAGGGATTGCGAGAATTTCGAGAAAAGCGTGAACCGAAGTTAGACCAATTACATATTTTACATGACGAGCAATTTTATTTTTTTAATGACACGTTTACTGAAATTAAGCGAGATGAGCTTTTTAAATTTATCGACCGAAAATTAATTTTGCACCAGCCAATGTACATTGATTCTGCTGTTTTGGCACCCTTAGTGTCGATTGCACCAAAATCTATTTCAATTTACACGGATCAGATTGACAATGGAATGATCCAAACCATTCATAATATTTTTTTAGAAAATGTCACGATTTACACAAAGAAATCCTTTGAAAATAGACGCTTAAAAGCAAAAAAAATTTAAATTATGTAAAGTGCCCTTGATTTAACTTTTAATTAAGACTATAATACCTACATATTACAAATACTCATATAATGAGTAGTCAATAATTTAAAAGTTATGATGAGGACACGATTGTATGATTACGGTTTTCAGAGAGGGAAGACAAGGCTGGAAGCTTCCTAACACGAATGATACTTTTACCACCTCTAAACTTCAGTAGTGAACCTTTGTTTATCGAAGCAGTAATTACTGACGGGTTAACCGTTATTTATTTCTTGAGCCATGAATAGACTTAAGTCTAGCATGGGAACTTGGGTGGAACCACGATATTTAATATAAATACTCGTCCCTTTTTATAGGGACGGGTATTTTTTATTTTTATTAAAAAAGGGAGTTGAAAACTGATGTCAGATGTAGTAAAAATTACATTCCCAGACGGAGCAGTGAAGGAGTTTCCAAAAGGTACAACAACAGAAGAAATTGCAGGCTCAATCAGCCCAGGACTAAAGAAAAAGTCGATTGCTGGTAAATTTAATGGCAAAGAAATCGATTTGCGAACTGAAATCCATGAAGATGGTGATATTGCAATCATTACCCAAGATACTGACGCAGCATTAGAGATTATGCGACACAGTACAGCTCACTTAATGGCTCAAGCGATTAAACGTCTTTATAAAGACGTCAAGCTTGGAGTGGGGCCAGTTATTGAAAATGGCTTCTACTATGATATTGATATGGAAAAGTCATTAACACCTGAAGATTTGCCGATAATTGAAAAAGAAATGAAGAAAATTGTCAATGAAAATCTTGAAATTCACCGTGTTGAGGTTTCGCGAGATGATGCGATTCGAAGATATGAAGAGATTGGTGACGAGCTTAAGCTTGAGCTGATTCAAGATATTCCAGAAGGAGATACATTAACTATTTACGAACAAGGTGAATTCTTTGACCTCTGCCGCGGTGTTCATGTTCCTTCTACAGGAAAAATTAAAGAATTTAAGCTATTAAGTATTGCTGGTGCATACTGGCGTGGTGACAGCGACAATAAGATGCTTCAACGTATTTATGGAACTGCATTCTTCAAAAAGGCTGACCTTGAAGAACACCTTCATTTTCTTGAAGAAGCAAAAGAACGAGATCACCGTAAATTAGGTAAGGAACTTAGCCTGTTTACAAACTCGCAAAAAGTGGGTCAAGGCTTGCCATTATGGCTTCCTAAAGGTGCCACAATTCGTCGTGTCATCGAACGCTATATCGTGGATAAAGAAGTTAGATTAGGTTATGACCATGTGTATACACCTGTCCTAGCGAATGTCGATCTTTATAAAACTTCTGGTCACTGGGACCATTATCAAGACGACATGTTCCCGGTAATGGAAATGGACAATGAAGAGCTTGTGCTTCGCCCAATGAACTGCCCACATCACATGATGATTTATAAAAATGGCATTCACAGCTATCGCAAGCTTCCTATCCGCATCGCTGAATTAGGAACCATGCACCGATATGAAATGAGTGGGGCATTATCTGGTCTTCAACGTGTTAGAGGAATGACTCTAAATGATGCGCATATCTTTGTTCGTCCAGATCAAATTCAAGAAGAATTTAAACGCGTGGTCAACCTTATTCTAGAAGTATATAAGGACTTTGATATTCAAGACTACAGCTTCCGTCTATCTTATCGCGACCCAGCTGATACTGAAAAGTACTTTGATGATGATGCCATGTGGGAAAAAGCACAATCTATGTTAAAGGCTGCTATGGATGACCTTGGTCTCGATTATTTTGAAGCCGAAGGTGAAGCAGCATTCTATGGTCCGAAACTTGATGTTCAAGTTCGTACAGCACTTGGAAAAGATGAAACTCTTTCAACTGTTCAACTAGACTTCTTATTACCAGAGCGCTTTGATTTAACTTATATCGGTGAAGATGGAAAACAGCATCGTCCAGTTGTCATTCACCGTGGTGTAGTTTCAACAATGGAACGTTTTGTTGCCTATTTAATCGAAGAATATAAGGGAGCATTCCCAACTTGGTTAGCACCTATTCAAGTTCAAGTGATCCCGGTTTCTCCAGACGTTCATTTAGAATATGCGAAGAGCGTTCAAGAGAAACTTCAAGCTGAAGGTCTACGCGTAGAAATAGACGATCGTGATGAAAAAATCGGCTATAAAATTCGTGAAGCTCAGATGCAAAAAGTTCCATTTATGCTTATTGTAGGGGACAATGAAGTGGGGGAAAAAGGAGTGAATGTACGCCGTTATGGCGAACAGAAATCTGAGACAATGTCTTTCGATACATTCCTTGCAAATATTTTACAGGAAGTTAAAAAGTAAAAAGTGCTTGTCAAACATAAAAGTGCATGCTAGAATAAATTTCGTTGTGTTATTCTAGTCATGCACCGTTTGACAGATACCATCGTAAATGTTATACTTTCTAAGGTAATTGAATACTTGTTTGAGAAAGTAGAAGCACCCGCTTCTCACCTGATTGACGCAAATTGCAGTTGGTAGGTCTTACGTTCATTAATCATTCGTATGTAAATGAATTGTAATGGTGTGGGTGTGTATGCATTCACACTTTTTTATTTGTCTCAAATCTGTAAAATGCGCAAGATTTCAAACGAGGCATTCATTTGAAAGGCTTAAAGCGTCTTGCCGGGCGCTGAGGCTAGTCAGAGTAAGTTAAAAAACCTTGGAGGTGGCTAATTATTAGCAAAGACATGATGGTAAACGATGGCATTCGTGCCCGTGAGGTTCGTTTGATTGGTCAAAATGGTGATCAGCTAGGAATTAAATCCAAAAGTGAAGCATTAGAAATTGCTGCTAGAGCAAATCTTGATCTTGTATTGGTTGCACCTAACGCGAAACCACCTGTATGCCGTATTATGGACTACGGTAAATTCCGATTTGAGCAACAAAAGAAAGAAAAAGAAGCTCGTAAAAACCAAAAGGTTATCAATATTAAGGAAGTTAGACTTAGTCCGACAATTGATGAGCATGATTTTAATACAAAGCTTCGTAACGCAATTAAATTCCTTGAAAAAGGTGACAAGGTTAAAGCATCTATTCGCTTTAAAGGTCGTGCGATTACACATAAAGAAATCGGTCAACGTGTTTTAGATCGTTTTTCTAAAGCTTGTGCTGAAGTAGCTACTATTGAATCCCACCCGAAAATGGATGGAAGAAGTATGTTTTTAGTACTAGCACCTAAAATCGAAAAGTAATGAATTGAGGAGGAACTCCCTATGCCAAAAATGAAAACACACCGTGGATCTGCAAAACGTTTTAAGAAAACAGGATCTGGAAAGCTTAAACGTTCACATGCATATACAAGCCACTTATTCGGAAATAAATCTCAAAAGCAAAAGCGTAAGCTTCGTAAAGCTTCACTAGTAAGCAAAGGCGATTTCAAACGTATTCGCCACATGTTAGACAACATTAAATAATCGTTGATTGATTGATATAGATTCTAGGAGGGAAACAAAATGCCAAGAGTAAAAGGCGGAACTGTTACACGCAAACGTCGTAAAAAGGTATTAAAATTAGCTAAAGGTTATTTCGGTTCAAAACACACTTTATATAAAGTTGCAAATCAACAAGTAATGAAATCATTAATGTATGCTTACCGTGACCGTCGTCAAAAGAAACGCGACTTCCGTAAGCTATGGATTACTCGTATCAATGCAGCTGCTCGTATGAATGGTCTATCTTACAGCCGTTTAATGCACGGACTTAAAGTAGCTGGTATCGAAGTAAACCGCAAAATGCTTGCTGACCTTGCTGTTAGCGATGAAAAGGCATTCGCAGAATTAGCAACTGTAGCAAAAAACAACCTAAGCAAATAAGTGTAGGTAAAAAGGTTACTCCCATTGTAAAATGAGAGTAACCTTTTTTAGTTAACTATGGGGGAATAATGATGACTTATATTATTTTAATCTTTGTACTTCTAAATGCGTACGGTTTCCTACTCATGTACATCGATAAAAACAGGGCAAGAAACAACAAATGGCGTATTTCTGAAAAACATATTTGGGTTGTCGCCCTTTTAGGCGGAGCTCTTGGAGCAACTGTTGGAATGAAGCAATTTCGACATAAGACAAAGCATATGCAATTTGTGATTCTTCTACCTATACTTACTGTACTTACAATTGGCCTCTACATATATATTTTGGGTCACTTGTCATAACTACTTGTACGATTGTATATGTTTAAATAGCACTTTTCTTAGGTTCTAATCGAAAGAGGTGAGTTGTACATTTGGATGATACGATGACACTGCTGTTCGTTTTTATTGAATCCACTGGACTGCTTGCCCCCATCATTTTTATAGCGATACATCTGATCCGTCCTTTCTTTTTCATACCAGTTCCTGTTATATGTATCGTCGGGGGGATTTTATTCGGTTCTGTATTCGGCACAATCTATTCTATACTTGGATTAACGATACTCAGCATTCTTTTTTATTTTTTATACAGGCAAGTTCCGAGACTGTCCAAAAAAATTAATACACTCAAGCAAAAATGGTTGGGTGAAAAAGTGAATTTCACTATTGGTCAAATTGCAATTCTACGACTTATTCCTTTTATTAATTTTCATCTTTTATCATTGTGCATCCTTGATGTCACTAGAAATTTTCGAGAATATGCCAAAGCCTCTTTTCATACGAATATCCCAGTAGCCCTTCTATACACTGTTTTTGGTCAATTTATTCGTGAATTTTCTACGACTGTAATTCTTGCAATACTCCTTGCACTCACCCTTTTGTTCTATCTACTAAGAGAAAAACAAGTCATTATCAAATGGCATGAATTTTTCAACCCGAAAGCAGGCAGGTCTTATCAATGAAAAAACAGTCGTGAGTTTACCGCTCGCGACTGTTTTCCTTTATTAATTCCTTTATTGGACTTTTCCAATCAATTTTTGAATCTGGATAAAATTCTTTAATTCTACGTTCAATGTATTGGAAATCCGTATAGGTTAATCCCTTTAAATTATCAGTTTTGGCCCATACAAAAATAGAGACAACCTCAAATGATTTCTTCGTAGATCCTAAATATTTTTCTCCTTCAAATAAAACTCCCTTATACGTTAATAAAAAATTTTTATGGACATTTGTGATGTCATCAAGTAAGTAGAATTCTTTTTTGTCTTGAGCGAGCTCAAGCTTCCTCTTTGGATTTAGTACGTACTTAAAAATCCGATATAATAAGAAAATAATTAGAAGTAAGATGACAAAACGAATAAGTAAAACAAACATAAGAGGGCTCCCTCCATTTTCAATCTGCCAACATATACGAGTAACCCCGACAAAAGGTTTCAAGTTATTTTAAATTTGTTATAATTTTTTTCTAGAGGAGGATATTTATATGACATACAATTTGAAGGTAATGTTACTAAACAAGGATGCTAGGCTTCCATTGCAAGCGAATCCTGGTGATGCAGGTTTAGATTTATTTTCTGCAGAAGAAAAATTAATTAAACCAGGTGAGGCTGAATTAATCAAAACGGGTATCAAAATTGAATTACCACCAGGAACAGAAGCACAAGTACGACCAAGAAGTGGACTAGCACTTAAACATTCGGTAACAGTCTTAAATAGTCCAGGTACAATTGACGAAGGCTACCGTGGAGAAATTGCGGTTATTTTAATTAATCATGGGAAACAAGAATTTCTCGTGGAAAAACAAATGAGGATTGCACAAATGGTGGTTGCACCAGTGGCTCAGGTGAATTTGCTTCAGGTTGATGAAGTGGCTGCTTCAGAAAGAGGAGAAGGTGGATTTGGGTCAAGCGGGACCAAATAATTCCCCAGAAAATTGCTCCATTACCACTATTTTCTGTATAATGAAATAGTCAAATTCACGAAAGTTAGGTGGTTTACTGATGACAAAGCTTGATGAAACACTAACGATGCTAAAAGATCTTACCGATGCAAAAGGAATTCCCGGTAATGAACGAGAGCCTCGTGAAGTCATGAAAAAATACATAGCTCCATATTCTGATGAAATTTTGTACGATGGTTTAGGAAGTTTAATCGCGAAAAAGGAAGGCAATGCAACTGGTCCAAAGATCATGATTTCTGGGCATTTAGATGAGGTTGGCTTCATGGTAACACAAATTGATGAAAAAGGATTTTTACGATTCCAAACGGTTGGAGGTTGGTGGTCACAGGTAATGCTTGCGCAACGAGTAACCGTTGTTACAAGTAAAGGAGATATTACAGGTGTAATTGGTTCAAAACCTCCACATATTTTATCTGCTGATGCACGGAAGAAGCCTGTTGAAATCAAAGATATGTTCATTGATATTGGTGCAGCGAGTAGGGAGCAAGCCCTTGAATTCGGTGTAAAACCGGGTGATCAAGTCGTACCGTATTTTGAATTCACGGTGATGAATAATGAAAAAATGCTACTGGCAAAAGCATGGGATAACCGGATTGGCTGTGCGATAGCAATTGATGTATTAAAATATTTAAAAAATGAAGAGCATCCAAACATTGTTTATGGCGTAGGTTCCGTTCAAGAGGAAGTGGGGCTTCGCGGTGCAAAAACGGCTGCAACAGTGATCAAGCCTGATATTGCAATAGCTGTTGATGTTGGAATTGCCGGTGATACTCCTGGTATTTCTGAAAAAGAAGCGTTAAGTAAAATGGGCGAGGGTCCACAAATCATTTTATATGATGCTTCTATGGTTTCACATAAAGGATTGCGGGACTTTGTTGTGGAAGTAGCAGATGAACTAAGTATTCCATATCAATTTGATGCAATTGCTGGTGGTGGAACAGATGCAGGATCCATCCACATTTCACTTGAAGGTGTCCCAGCGTTAGCGATTACAATCGCAACGCGCTATATTCATTCACATGCTGGTATTCTTCACCGTGATGATTATGAAAATGCCGTGAAACTTATTGCAGAAGTGATTAAACGTCTAGATGAAGAGACAGTTAATAAAATTAAATTTGATTGATAATAAAAAGCCGATGATTCGTAAGTCCAAGTCATCGGCTTTTCTTCTTTTATTGCTTTAATCCTTGCTCTAATGTTGTGAGCATCTCTTGTTTTTCCTCTTCGCTTGCATTTTGCCAAATCACCTCAAACAATACTCCTAATCCCGGGAGCATTTTTTCTTCACCGCTTTGAATCGCATCTACGATTGTATCTTCTAATTCAGCTTGAGAATTTCCAGAGACATTGTGCTTAACAGCGTGTCTTAAGTTCAAGTTCATTCACATGCACACCTTTCCTATGTAACTTTTCTTTAGTATCTTTTACGCTATCTGCCTTTTTTATGTATCTTCGTTAGGATATAATGGAAAAAAGAATTAGCAAAAAGGAGCAATTAGTAACTTGAAGCGAATTGAATCAAATAAAAATCCCCAAATCAAACAATGGAAAAAACTACATACCAAAAAAGAACGTGATAAAATGGGAACCTTCCTGATTGAGGGATTTCATTTAGTCGAAGAGGCTCTAAAAAGTAATGTTAATATAAGAGAATTAATCATAAGTGAAACAATAGACATCCCATCAATCTGGAATATAGATCATTTATCGATTACGATTGTGACCGAAAAAATAATGAAGGAAATAAGTGATACGGATACCTCACAGGGAGTTGCTGCTATTTGTGAACAGTATACTGTTCAGGAAGGCGGAATGGTTTCGAAGGTATTATTAGTAGATGCAGTCCAGGACCCTGGTAATCTTGGAACCATGATTCGGACTGCAGATGCAGCTGGCATCGATGCTGTGATCGTTGGTGAAGGAAGCGTTGATGTCTACAATTCGAAGGTGATTCGTTCGACACAGGGATCGATTTTTCATATACCTATAATAAAAGCAAATTTACATGAAATGATTGATCAACTTAAGCGAAGTGGAATTAAAGTTTACGGAACATCTTTAAAAAATGCAGTTGACTATAAACAGGCTTCTGTGCAGGATTCCTTTGCTATACTGGTCGGAAATGAAGGAAATGGGGTAGACCCTGAATTATTAGAGAAAACCGATCAAAATCTCTATATCCCAATCTACGGAAAAAGCGAGTCATTAAATGTTGCTGTAGCAGCGGGGATTTTACTTTATCATTTGCGTTAAATAGGGGGGAGTAAAATAAACGACTATTTTGGGGGTTCGATTATAGGTGAACCGTTTCATTGGTTATCTTTTTCGCATGTTGTGATGTTTGGCCTGCTTATCGTCTCGGGTGTTCTGTTATTTCTTTTTAGGGCAAGAGTCAAAAAAGGAAATTCGGTTATTCGCTATACAATCGCGATATTTCTATTAATTAGTGAGTTATCCCTTTATCTTTGGTACGTGAATACGGGAGTATGGGATCCGATTGATTCCCTGCCATTTCAGCTTTGCTCAATTTCATTGTTTTTAAGTATCATCATGCTTATCACGCGAAGTTATTTATTATTTGAAGTGACCTATTTTTTAGGCATAGGTGGTGCCCTTCAAGCGATGCTTACTCCGGAGCTTGCCTATGACTTTCCGCATTATCGTTATTTTCACTTTTTCCTAGCCCATATCGCGATTATTTTATCAAGCTTATACATGCTTTGGTACGAGAATTATAGACCGACTTTGAAGTCGATTTGGAAGGCATTTGCAGCATTGAATGTCATTGCATTCATCGTTTTTTTCGTTAACAAAGCAACAGGTGGAAACTATATGTTTCTTGCCCGAAAACCAATGAACCCGAGCCTAATCGACTTTCTTGGTCCATACCCGTGGTATATCTTATCCTTAGAAGTAGTCGCATTAATCATGTTTTTTATTCTCTATCTCCCCTTTTTAAGTAAAAAGAATTAAAATGGGTTTGATTTGCACCTCGAAGATACGTATAATATAATTTATATGCATTTACATATAGTAAAAAACAATGATAGAGACCAGTAACTTTCCACTCACTATTCAGGGAGAAAATGCCGTGACTGCAAGCATTTTTATAGAAGAAGAAAGTGAATTCACCTCTTGAGTTGGCACTTGGACCGTCTGAGCAAGGACGTAAAGGTGTACCGGCATTTGCCGTTATCGAAACGAAGTGAGCAATTATGAATTTGTAATTGTTAACAAGGGTGGTACCGCGAATCTAAACCTCGTCCCTTTTTTGGGATGGAGGTTTTTTATTTTGTCTTAATGTCTAGCTCCAGGCGCCATCGGCTCGAGGTTACAAGCCAATCACTTCTAAAGGCAAAAAGCGCCTTCTGTCAGTGCTCGTCTTGTGCTTGACTTGCACAGGAAGTGCTGACATCGACGTTCGCCACAGGACGTGGCGGTAATTAGTCGATGTTCCTCAACCCGGGCGCCTTGGGCTTTTCTAAGAAAAAGGAGGAATTATTAATGCAAGAAAGATTACTTGAGCTGAAAGAGGAAGCTCTTGCAAAAGTTGAAGCTGCAACGAATCTTAAAGAATTAAATGATATTCGTGTTGCTTATTTAGGTAAAAAAGGTCCTATTACAGAAGTACTTAGAGGAATGGGCAAGCTATCAGCCGAAGAGCGTCCTAAAATGGGGGCACTTGTTAATGAAGTCAGAGAGCAAATCACTGAAAAATTAACGGCAAGACAAGAACTACTCGAAAAAGCCGAAGTTGAAAAAAAATTAGCATCTGAAACAATCGATGTCACACTTCCAGGAAGACCGATTAAAGTAGGTGGACCACATCCACTTACGAAGGTTATTGAAGAAATTGAAGATTTGTTCCTCGGAATGGGTTATTCCATTGCGGAAGGACCTGAAGTTGAAAAGGATTATTACAATTTCGAAGCATTAAATTTACCGAAAGATCACCCAGCAAGGGATATGCAGGATTCATTTTATATTACAGAGGATATTCTCCTTCGTACTCAAACATCTCCAGTTCAAGCGAGAACAATGGAAAAACATGAAGGGAAAGGCCCTGTAAAAATTATCTGTCCAGGTAAAGTGTACCGCCGTGATAACGACGATGCGACACACTCTCACCAATTCACACAAATTGAAGGATTGGTTGTTGATGAGAACATTCGTATGAGTGATCTTAAGGGGACGTTAAATGCATTTGCGAAAAAGATGTTTGGAGAGGACCGTGAAATCCGTCTGCGCCCAAGCTTTTTCCCATTCACTGAGCCTTCCGTAGAGATGGATATCTCTTGCTTTAAGTGTGGAGGGGATGGCTGTAATGTATGTAAGAAAACAGGTTGGATTGAAATCTTAGGTGCTGGTATGGTTCACCCTAATGTACTTGAAATGTCAGGTTTTGATTCAAAGAAATATACAGGATTTGCGTTCGGTATGGGCCCAGAGCGTATTGCAATGTTGAAATATGGTATTGATGATATTCGTCATTTATACACGAATGATAATCGTTTCATCAAACAATTTAATCGGGCTTAAGGAGGGAATAAGACAATGTTTGTTTCATATAAATGGTTACAGGAATACGTTGATTTATCAGGAGTAACAGCAGAAGAATTAGCAGAAAAAATTACGAGAAGCGGAATTGAAGTAGAAGGTGTCGATCATTTAGGAGAAGGCATTAGCGGGATTGTCGTAGGTCACGTATTAGAATGTGAGCAGCATCCAAATGCCGACAAATTAAATAAATGTCTTGTTGATCTAGGTGAAGATGAGCCTGTTCAAATTATTTGCGGTGCACCAAACGTTGCTAAAGGCCAGAAGGTCGTAGTCGCAAAGGTAGGGGCTGTCTTACCGGGTAATTTTAAAATCAAAAAGGCAAAGCTTCGTGGCGAAGAATCAAATGGGATGATTTGTTCTCTACAAGAACTCGGTTTTGAATCAAAGCTTGTTTCAAAGGAATATGCGGAAGGAATCTTTGTTTTCCCACATGATGTTGAGCCAGGAACAGACGCTATTACTCAATTAAATCTTGATGATAAAGTTCTTGAGTTAGGATTAACACCTAATCGTGCTGATGCTATGAGTATGATGGGGGTTGCTTATGAGGTTGCGGCTATTTTAGGAAAAGACGTAAAACTCCCACAACCCAAAGTGACAACTTCAGAGGAAAAAGCAGAAGACTATATTTCAATTTCAGTAGAAGCCAAAGAAGACAATCCATTATATGTAGCACGAGTAGTGAAGGACGTAAAAATAGGTCCATCCCCATTATGGCTTCAAACACGTCTGATGGCAGAAGGAATCCGTCCTCATAATAATGTTGTCGATATTACAAATTATATTTTATTAGAATATGGTCAACCATTACACGCGTTTGACTATGATCGTCTAGATTCTAAAGAAATTCTCATAAGACGTGCGAATAACGGAGAAAAGATTACGACATTAGATAATGCAGAGCGTACCTTGACCAATGAGCATCTTGTAATTACTAATGGAACAGTTCCAGTGGCACTTGCGGGTGTAATGGGTGGAGCAAATTCTGAAGTAAAAAACGACACAACAACTGTATTAATCGAGTCTGCTTATTTTACAGGCAGCACAATTCGTAGGTCATCTAAAGATCATGGTTTACGAAGTGAAGCTAGTGCTCGTTTTGAAAAAGGAATTGATCCAAACCGCACTCGAGAAGCTGCAGACCGTGCGGCTGAGCTTATGGCTGAGCTTGCAGGCGGTGTTGTTCTTGATGGTGCAGTTGCAGTCGACAATCTTGACATTCAACCTGTGAATGTTTCCGTAACACTTGAGAGAATCAACAAAGTACTAGGAACTGCCATTTCAAAAGAAACAGTAGAAGAGATTTTCACAAATCTAAAATTCTCATTTACTGTTGATAACGACAAATTCCTTGTTACTGTACCGACTCGCAGACCGGACATTACAATTGAAGAAGATCTAATCGAGGAAGTAGCACGTTTATATGGATATGATGAATTACCAACAACTCTTCCAGTTGGAGAATCAAATCCTGGCAGATTAACGAATTACCAAGCAAAGCGCCGCATAGTAAGAAGATATTTAGAGGGTGTTGGATTATATCAAAGCATCACATATTCACTTACAAGTGCTGAAAAAGTAAATAGATATGCGCTCGAACGAAGTGAGCCAATTCGTTTGGCTATGCCGATGAGTGAGGAACGTAGTCTATTAAGATTAAGCGTACTTCCACACTTATTAGAGGTTGTGTCACATGATCTTGCACGTCAAATTGATAGTGTAGCAACTTATGAAACGGGCTCTGTATTCATTACCAGACCGAACCAAGAACTGCCAGACGAAAAGGAACACTTAGCGATTGCTCTTACTGGTTCATGGTTATCACCAACATGGCAAGGAGAGAAAAAAGCAGTAGACTTCTATGTGGTAAAAGGAATTTTAGAAGGACTTTTTGAAAAGCTAGGTCTTGAAAACCGAACATCATTCCTACAAGCAAGAGTGGAAGGGATGCATCCTGGACGTACAGCTGCCGTGTTATTAGATAACAAAGAAATTGGATTTATTGGTCAAGTTCATCCAACTATCCAAAAGGACTTAGATTTAACGCCAACTTATGTGGCGGAATTATCATTGAAGGATGTACTGGAAGCAGATGTAGAAGAAATCCTTTATCAACCAATTCCACGATTCCCGTCTATGACTCGTGACATTGCACTTGTTGTAGATCAATCAGTGGCTGCAGGTGACATGAAGCAAGTTATTATTGAAGCAGGTGGTAAGCTACTTCGCGATGTTACAATCTTTGACCTTTATGAAGGAGAGCGTATGGAACCTGGTAAAAAGTCAGTTGCATACTCAATCAAGTATTTTGATCCTGATCGCACCTTAACTGAGGAAGAAGTAACGAAAGCGCATGATAAAGTCTTAAAAGCTGTTGCTGAAAAATTCAATGCAACATTGCGTTCATAAAAAAATGGAGTGGGCTTTTGCCCACTCCTGTTTAGATTCCAGCTATTTTCTTTGCCTTTTCTGTATTGGCAAAATGAAGCTTAGTAAAATGGCGTAGCGCTCCTATTCCTAGCTTTTTGATAAGTTTAGCTGCAACTACATCCACTTGCGCTCCAGCACCTTTTTTTAATTCAAGTCCAGCCTCTTCACTTAGCTTGTCAAACTCTTTAATGAAAGCATATCTGGCTATGATTGAGGCAGCAGCAACTGAAAGATGGACACCTTCTGCCTTCGTACTGAAATATACATGATCCTTAATGATTTCTTTTTGACCAGATAAATGCTTAAAATACACATCAGGAACAGCAAATTGATCGATTAAAATACCATCTGGAGCAGCGGGAGCAATTTTTCTTAGTACATGCCCAATTGCCTGATTATGTAACAATGCCTTCATTTTTCCTTGAGTCATACCTTTTGCTTGAAGCTCATTGTATTTTTCATTATGTAAAATTAATAGGCTATATGGAATCACATGAATAATCGATTCAGCTATCTCACAAATTTGTTTGTCATTAAGATCTTTTGAATCCTTTACCCCAAGTTCCTTCAATAAAGCAAATTTATCACTAGAAACATAAGCAGCAACGACTGTCATTGGGCCAAAATAATCACCAGTCCCAACTTCATCAGAACCGATCATTGATAAGGTTCCGATATTAGGTGGTAAGCCGCTATTTTTTGGAACAGGTTTCCTTGTAGAAGTAGTAGTTGTCACTTCCGAGTTACCCCATTTTTGGGCTTCGCTTGTAGCGCTATTACCTTGAAACAATACTTTCCCAGACTTATATGCTGTAATGGTACAGCTTGGAAGTTTGGCAACAAATACTCCACCCTGTGGAATTTTATCCTGCAATTGACTTTTATAATGCGTCTTCATCTTTTCAATCGTTTTTAGGGTACATTTTAATACAGCATTAGACAAAAATAACAACCCCTACTTAAAATTAGATTAAAATCTACATATTCTATCATAACGTTTGTTGAGATTTCTTTCCATAAATATCGTGTTCATGGTATTATTATCAATAGGATTGACTAGAATGGAGGCCAACTACTTGTCACAGCCACAAAAAACAAGAACAACTGTAGATATATATGGGCAGCAATATTCGATTATCGGTTCTGAGAGCACAAGCCATATACGCCTTGTGGCCTCAATTGTTGATGATAAAATGAGAGAAATAAGCAGTAAAAATTCTACACTTGATATTAATAAATTAGCAGTATTAACAGCGGTTAATATTGTTCATGAACATTTAAAATTAAAAGAAGAATATGAAGAGCTTGAAAAACGTTTAGAACAAGCAAAAAATGAAAAGGATTGACGTGATATGTTCGATTTAGTCTTAATAATCATCCTTGTAATGGGATTCTTAATAGGTTTAAGAAGAGGATTTATCCTTCAAATCGTTCATCTTACTGGATTTATTGTTGCATTTATCGTTGCGTACCTCTATTATGATGAACTTATGCCAAAATTAATATTATGGATACCCTATCCAACATTCGGTGACGCTGAAACAATGAGGTTTTTATTTGAGGGTACAAATTTAGAAACAGCTTATTACCGTGCCATTGCCTTTGCCATTATTTTCTTTGCAACAAAGTTTCTATGGCAAATCATTGGTTCAATGCTTGATTTCCTTGCAAATCTACCAATTTTAAAACAAATCAATGGTTTGGGTGGCGGTTTACTAGGCTTTGTTGAAGTGTACTTAATTGTATTTATCGTGCTTTATATCGGCGCACTACTTCCGGTAGAAGTTGTTCAATCGAATCTCAATGATTCATTTATGGCTAAAATGATTGTCCAACATACACCATTCTTTACCGGTAAAATTAAGGAAATGTGGATCTAACTTCTCTCTTATAGAGAAGTTTTTTTTATGAACTAGACAAGGAAACCCACAATTAGTGACTTTTTTGCAAAAAATCTGTATCATTTTGGATAGATAAACGTATGGAATATAGGTAGGTGGTAACTATGACAATTAATAAAAAGGATGTAATCCGTCTTTTAGAAACAATTGCAATTTATATGGAATTAAAAGGGGACAACCCATTTAAAATATCAGCCTTTCGAAAAGCAGCAGCAGCCCTGGAAAATGATGAACGAAGCTTATCGACAATCGAGGATTTCACGGCATTACCTGGCATCGGCAAGGGTACAGGAGCGGTGATTACAGAATATATCGAAACAGGAGAATCAACCGTATTAAATGAATTAAAAGAAAAAGTACCAGAAGGCCTCATCCCTTTACTTAATTTGCCGGGCCTAGGTGGTAAAAAAATAGCTAAGCTTTATCAAGAACTAGGTATTGAGGATATGGAAATGCTAAAACAAGCATGCCTAAATGAAAAAATTCAAAATTTAGCAGGTTTCGGAAAGAAAACAGAAGAAAAAATACTCGCTTCTATTGAGGAATATGGCAAACGACCAGATCGCCTGCCGATTGCATTAATGCTTGCACTTGCTGAAGAAATCGAGGAACAGCTTCGTGCGATGGAAGGAATCGTGACATTCTCACGTGCCGGCAGTCTCCGCCGTATGAGAGAAACAATAAAAGATCTTGATTTTATTATTGCAACCAATGATCCTGAAAAAGTAAGGGAACAGCTTTTACAATTAAACGGGATAAATGGAATCATTGCAAGTGGCGATACAAAGGTTTCTGTGCAAATTTCTTACAGCTATGACATTTCAGTCGATTTTCGTCTTGTGAAACCCCATGAGTTTGCAACCACCCTTCATCATTTTACGGGAAGCAAAGAACATAATGTGAGAATGAGACAATTAGCAAAAGAACGTGGTGAAAAAATTAGTGAGTATGGTGTTGAAAACAGTGAAACGGGTGAAATAAAAACATTTGAATCAGAAGAGGAATTTTATCACTATTTTGGTCTTACCTTCATCCCACCAGAGCTTAGAGAGGATGGCTCTGAAGTAGAAGCATTCCAACAGAAAATTGAACATATTCACCTCGAAGATATACAAGGTGACCTCCATTTGCATACATCTTGGAGTGATGGTGCCTATACAATCGAAGAGATGGTGGAGGCATGCAGGGAAAAAGGCTATCGCTATATGGCGATTACAGACCATTCCCAATACTTACGTGTGGCAAACGGACTTACACCAGAGCGTTTACTAGAACAACACAAAGAAATTAAACGATTAAATGAAAAATATGATGATTTCACGATATTTACCGGTGTTGAAATGGATATCCTGCCAGATGGTAGACTTGATTATGATGACGAGATCATTAGGGAAGTTGATGTAGTGATTGCATCCATTCATTCTAGCTTCTCACAGCCTAGAGAAAAAATTATGGAGCGCTTAAAAACGGCTTTAGAAAATCTACATGTCGATATCATTGCACACCCTACAGGAAGGATCATCGGGCGCAGAAAAGGCTATGACGTTGATGTAGATATGTTAATTGAACTAGCAAAGGAAACGAATACGGCTTTAGAATTAAATGCAAATTTGAATAGATTGGACCTTTCTTCAGAATATATTAAAAAGGCCCAAGAAAAGGGTGTAAAGCTGGTCATTAACACAGATGCGCATAATATGGACATGCTAGAGGATATGGGCTATGGCGTTTCAGCTGCAATAAAAGGGTGGATTAAAAAGGAAAATGTCATTAATACATGGGATAAAGATGAACTAATCGCTTATTTAAAACGAAATTTTTAGAATTTATAAGAATCCTTTATGTTAATAGCAGTTGGTGCAAGAAGGGAGTTACAGCATGCAACCACGAGTTTTAAAAGTACTAGAGTTTGATAAAGTAAAGGAGCAGCTCAAGCAACATGTCTCCTCTTCATTGGGAAGAGAAAAAGTAGATAAAATGACACCATCTACAGATGTAGAAGAGGTTATTTTTCTACAGGAACAAACAGATGAAGCTGCTAAGGTATTGCGATTAAAAGGGAATGTTCCACTAGGTGGTTTAACAGATATCAGAGCTTCTATTAAACGTGCTAGCATTGGTGGAGCTCTAAACACGATGGAGCTATTAGATATTGCAGGCACTATTTATGCTGGCCGGCAAATGAAGAAATTTATTGAAGGCATGATTGAGGATGATATTCTTCTACCAATACTAGGGGAACTGATCACAAGCATTACTCCATTATTTGAACTTGAACAAAAAATAAAAAACTGTATTGATGATAATGGAGTTGTACTAGATGGTGCGAGTGACAAATTACGTGGAATCCGTGTGCAGCTCCGCAGTAGTGAAGCGAGAATTAGGGAAAAGCTTGAGCATATAATTCGTTCATCATCCGCTCAAAAAACACTCTCGGATGCGATTATTACGATTCGTAATGATCGTTATGTGATCCCAGTAAAACAAGAATACCGCGGAACATATGGTGGTATCGTACATGACCAATCTTCATCAGGTGCAACATTGTTCATTGAACCACAATCAGTGGTCGAGCTTAATAATGTATTGCAAGAGGCCAGGATGAAAGAAAAACAAGAAATCGATCGTATTTTACTCGAATTATCAAATGAAGTAGCAGCTGAAGGAGAATCACTCTATCAAAATGTAGAGACACTTGGAGAGCTCGACTTTATGTTCACAAAAGCAAGCTACAGTATAAGAGTAAAAGGTTCGAAACCGATTATTAATGGAAATGGTTATGCGTTAATCAAAAAAGGCCGTCACCCATTAATAGACCCACAAGAAGTTGTTCCAAATGATATTGAGATAGGTAAGGATTATACGACAATCGTTATCACGGGTCCAAATACAGGTGGTAAAACCGTTACGTTAAAAACTATAGGGTTATTAACGATAATGGCGCAATCAGGTCTGCAAATTCCTGCGCAGGAAGAGTCTGAGATAGCTGTGTTTGAATCAGTATATGCAGATATCGGGGACGAACAATCGATTGAACAAAGCTTAAGCACGTTTTCATCACATATGGTAAATATTGTTGATATTTTAAAACATGTTGATGAAAAGAGTTTAGTCTTATTTGATGAATTAGGTGCAGGAACCGATCCGCAGGAAGGTGCCGCACTTGCTATCTCCATTCTGGATGAAGTCTATAATCGTGGTGCTAGGGTAATCGCAACAACCCATTACCCAGAGCTTAAGGCATATGGATACAACCGAGAAGGAGTTATTAATGCAAGTGTCGAATTTGACATTGAAACATTGAGCCCGACCTATAAGCTATTAATTGGAGTTCCAGGTCGAAGTAATGCATTTGAAATTTCGAAACGTCTTGGACTTTCAGACTCAATCATCTATGCTGCCAAAAGTCATATTAGCTCTGAAACGAATACGGTTGAAAATATGATTGCCTCCTTGGAAAAAAGTAAAAAGGACGCGGAGCAAGAACTTGATGAAGCAGAGGATATCCGCAGACAAGCTCAAAAGCTTCATAAGCAGCTACAAGAGCAAATCATCGAATTCAACGAACAGCGGGATAAGCTATATGAAAAAGCGGAGCAAAAAGCAGCCGAAACAATTGAACATGCAAAAGCAGAAGCAGAAGAAGTCATTCGTGAATTGCGAAAAATGAAACTTGAGCAACAGTCACTTGTAAAAGAACATCAACTAATTGATGCAAAAAAACGCTTAGAAAACGCTGTGCCAAAGCTTACTGAAAAAACGGGCAAACAATCTGTCATAACGAAAACGAAAAGAAAGCTTGTTCCTGGTGACGAAGTAAAAGTGATTAGCCTAAATCAAAAGGGACATTTACTTGAAAAGGCAGGAAGTAATGATTGGCAGGTCCAAATCGGGATTTTAAAGATGAAAGTAAAAGAAAAAGATCTCGAATACGTGAGTAGCCCGAAACCAGTGGAAACAAAGCCATTGGCAACAGTAAGGGGGAAAGATTACCATGTAAGCCTCGAGCTTGACTTACGTGGTGAGCGTTATGAAGATGCATTAGTAAGAGTGGAAAAATATATCGATGATGCATTGCTAGCGGGATATCCACGTGTTTCTATCATCCATGGAAAAGGTACAGGTGCATTAAGGCAAGGGGTTCAAGAATACTTAAAAAATCACCGTTCCGTAAAATCAACAAGATTTGGGGAAGCCGGAGAAGGTGGAACAGGGGTTACCGTTGTAGAATTAAAATAACTTGAAATGCTGTGTAATCTCTAATAGGGAGAGAAGATGATGGATCAATTTTGGGATAATGAATATGTGTTAACAGCGGCTAATTACAGTGTCGTTATACTGTGTATGGTTCTGTTTATGGCCATATTTGAATTGGTTACCAAATATAAAAATTGGGAAGAAATCCAAAATGGTAACCTTTCAGTCGCAATGGCAACAGGAGGGAAAATCTTTGGAATCGCAAATATATTTCGATATTCCATCCAAAATCATGACTCCTTATTCGTCATGATTGGTTGGGGTGTATTTGGATTCTTTCTCCTTCTTGTCGGCTACTTTATTTTTGAATTTTTAACTCCAAAGTTCAACATCGATGTTGAATTACAACAAGATAATCGCGCAGTAGGATTCATATCCATGATAATTTCGGTTGGACTCTCTTATGTAATCGGCGCAGGGATTGGAAATGGTGGTTTTTAAATATGGAAAAGCTTGCGAAAATTTTGTTAGTTGTAAGTGGAATCTTTGTTATCGTCGGAATATTGTATTTGGTTTTATAATGTAAGGGGCTGATCTGGGGAACCATCAGCCCTATTCTTTTGTCGTAAATTCGTAGTAAACTTACAACAACATTCCTGAATGTAATTGTCACGGAATATTCAATATACTATAATGGCTATAAATGGTTTGAAAATTCAAACCGACTTCTGAATACGACTTCGTATTCCCAAAACAATTTTTATAAGGGGGTTATAAGATGGAGTTAGAAAGGCCGTGGTTAGCTAATTACCCAGAGGAAATTCCACATGAACTTGAATACGAGAGCATACCGATACAAACGTATTTGAAACGGACAGCAAACGAATATCCTCAAAAAGTTGCAGTTCATTTCCAAGGTAAAGAATTAACTTTTTCGCAGGTGTACGAAGAATCTTTGAAGCTTGCAAACTATTTAGTGGAGCAAGGCATCAAAAAAGGGGACCGTATCGCTATCATGTTGCCAAACTGTCCACAGGGTGTTATTGCCTATTACGGTGTTTTATTTTCCGGTGCAATTGTAGTCCAGACCAACCCTTTGTACACAGAAAGAGAACTTGAATATCATCTAAAGGACTCAGGCTCGAAAGCAATCATTACTTTGGATATCCTTTTTCCACGCGTCTCAAAAGTGAAAGCGCTAACACAACTTGAGCATATCATTATAACAGAAATTAAGGATTATCTACCTTTCCCCAAAAATTTGATATATCCTTTCATTCAAAAGAAACAATATGGTCTTGTTGTAAAAGTTGAACACGAGGGTACAAACCACTTGTTAAGGGAAATTATTAAGAATTCAGAAGCAAAGGCAATCGAACTTGAAATTGACCCCGAAGAAGACCTAGCCTTGTTGCAATATACTGGAGGAACAACCGGTTTTCCAAAGGGAGTAATGTTAACGCATCGAAATTTAGTAGCAAATACAATAATGTGTTCGAAATGGTTGTATAAATGTAAAAAAGGTGAAGAGTCTGTATTAGGCATTCTTCCATTTTTCCATGTATACGGGATGACGACAGTATTAAATCTTTCGATCATGATGGCTTCAAAGATGATCTTAATGCCAAAGTTCGATGTGGATGCTACATTAAAAACGATTCATAAGCAAAAGCCTACTTTATTTCCAGGGGCACCAACTATGTACATTGGGTTATTGAATCATCCCAACCTTCAAAAGTATGATTTATCTTCGATTGATTCATGTATTAGTGGTTCGGCAGCACTCCCACTTGAAGTACAGGAGCAATTTGAAAAAGTGACAGGTGGAAAACTTGTTGAAGGTTATGGTTTATCGGAAGCGTCACCTGTTACACACGCGAATTTGCTTTGGGGACGTCGTGTAAATGGTAGTATTGGATTACCATGGCCAGATACAGATGCAGTTGTGCTATCAATGGAAACGGGTGAGCCTGTCGGATTTGGGGAAATCGGAGAAATTGCAGTAAAAGGACCTCAGGTCATGAAAGGATATTGGAATAAACCAGAGGAGACTCAACGCACATTCCGAGATGGCTGGTTATTAACGGGTGATTTGGGGTATATGGATGAGGACGGATATTTTTATGTGGTAGATCGTAAAAAGGATATGATTATCGCGGGTGGATTTAATATTTACCCAAGAGAGGTTGAGGAAGTCCTTTTTGAGCACGAAAAGGTACAAGAGGCGGTTGTTGCCGGAATTCCTGATCCTTATCGTGGTGAAACGGTAAAGGCTTACGTTGTTTTAAAAGAAGGTCAGCAATGTACGGAAGAAGAACTGGATAGACATTGCCGCAAACATTTAGCTGCATATAAAGTTCCAAGGGTGTATGAATTTAGAAAAGAATTACCTAAAACAATCGTAGGAAAAGTTCTGCGACGAGTATTAGTGGAAGAAGAGAAGGAAAAACTAACAAAAATTAATTAAGAACTAGGATCGATCAGCTCTAAAGTCATCTATGCTTAAACATAAGGTAAGCGATGAGCCATGATGTGAGCCTATGGCTCTTTTTCTTTATAATAAAAAGAGCAAGTAAGAAACATGTCAGGGATAGTCTTGACAGCTGTTTCATTGTGCTTTATTATAGAATTATGAATGACTATTCATTCATTTTTCTGAAAGGAAGTAAGATTTTGAAAAAAACAAAACCAAAATACAAACAAATCATTGACGCAGCGGTAGTTGTTATAGCGGAGAATGGATATCACCAATCCCAAGTCTCGAGAATTGCGAAACAAGCAGGCGTAGCAGATGGTACTATTTATCTTTATTTTAAAAACAAGGAAGATATTCTTGTTTCGTTATTCCACGAAAAAATGGGAGAATTTATTGAAAAAATTGAATCTGAAATAGCAGGAAAATCGACCGCGGCGGAGAAGTTATTAACATTAGTAGAAAAGCATTTTCAGCTTTTATCTGCCGATCATCATCTTGCCATTGTAACGCAGCTTGAATTAAGACAATCAAATAAGGAACTACGTCACCGAATAAATGAAGTCTTAAAAGGATATTTGCGAATGATTGAATCCATTATCCAATTTGGAAAGGAGAACGGGGAGTTTAATCCAAACCTTGATGTCCGTTTGGCAAGACAAATGATATTCGGTTCGATCGATGAAACAGCAACCACTTGGGTGATGAACGAACAAAAATATGATTTATCCGCCTTGGCAAAAGAAGTTCATACCTTATTAGTAAATGGTTGTGGGAAGACACACCTCTAGTAATTTATTAGAGGTGTGTTACATAAATATACATAATTAGGAGGGATGCAGATGGAGTTTTTTAAAGTGAAAATAGATGAGTACATCGCCACTATTAGTTTTAATCGACCTCCAGCAAATGCATTATCGACCGCTGTTTTGAAAGAGCTTACAAGTTTACTGGATGATATTGAGTCTAATGACGATGTTCGAGTTTTGGTTATCCATGGGGAAGGGCGATTCTTCTCTGCTGGGGCTGATATAAAAGAGTTTACGACAATCAAAACTGGTGAAGAATTTTCAAACCTTGCGAGAAAAGGCCAAACCTTATTTGAAAGAATGGAGCGATTCCCAAAACCGATTATTGCAAGTATCCATGGGGCAGCCTTAGGTGGTGGCCTAGAGCTAGCAATGGCATGTCACTTCCGTCTTGTAAGTGAAAAGGCGAAGCTAGGATTACCAGAGTTACAGCTAGGACTTATCCCTGGGTTTGCGGGTACGGCGCGCTTACCTCGCTATGTAGGAGTTGCTAAAGCAGCCCAAATGCTATGGACAAGTGACTCGATAAGTGGTGTAGAAGCCGTCCAATGCGGTTTAGCAAATCAGGCTTTCTCAGAAGAAAAACTACATGAGGAAACGATGGCAATTGCAAAGAAAATTGCTCAAAAAAGCCCTATCTCGATAAAAGCCTCAATTGAATTATTAAACTTAATGAAGAATGAACAATATGAAGCAACAGTTAATCGTGAAGCCGTATTATTCGGTGAAATGTTCGTCTCTGAGGATGGACAAGAGGGAATAACAGCCTTCATTGAAAAACGTCAGCCGACGTTTAAAGGGAAATAATAGAAAAAGGTTTTTAAACGAATTACTAGATTTATAGTTTTATATCATAAAGCCCAAAACCTTAGGAGGGAACCACATGAACATCTTTGTTATTTTAAAAAGAACGTTTGATACAGAAGAAAAAATCGTTGTAAACAATGGACAAATCAGTGAAGATGGTGCTGAATTTATTATTAACCCTTATGACGAATATGCGGTAGAAGAAGCGATTCAGCTTCGTGATGCTAACGGTGGAGAAGTAACGGTTGTAACAGTGGCTACCACTGATGAGGCCGATAAAGAATTACGTACAGCTTTAGCTATGGGTGCTGATAAAGCAGTAATGATTAATACGGAAGATGATCTTGAGGATGGAGATCAATATACAACCGCAAAAATCTTAGCGGAGTATTTAAAAGATAAGGATGCTGACATCATTTTAGGTGGGAACGTTGCAATCGATGGGGGTTCAGGTCAGGTTGGGCCACGTGTTGCAGAGCTACTGGATATTCCTTATGTCACGACCATTACAAAGCTTGAGGTAGATGGATCAAAAGTGACAGTAGTAAGAGACGTTGAAGGTGATTCTGAAGTTATCGAAACATCCTTACCTTTACTTGTTACATGTCAGCAAGGTTTAAATGAACCTCGCTACCCATCTTTACCTGGAATTATGAAAGCGAAGAAAAAACCACTGGATGAGCTTGAGTTAGATGATTTAGATCTTGATGAAGATGATGTAGAAGCTAAAACAAAAACAATTGAAATCTATCTTCCACCTAAGAAAGAAGCTGGTAGAGTGCTAGAAGGTGAATTAGAGGATCAGGTAAAAGAATTAGTGTCACTTCTACACAATGAAGCAAAGGTCGTTTAACCGATTCATTCATATGTCATTGTTTTTGTATCCGATTTCAATATTTTTACTCAACTAATCTAGGGGGTTACGCATAATGTCAAGAAAAGTATTAGTTCTAGGAGAAACTCGTGATGGTGCGTTACGTAACGTATCTTTTGAAGCGATTGCAGCTGGTAAAACAGTTGCAGAAGGCGGAGAGGTAGTAGCAGTTTTAGTTGGAGATTCTGTTAGCTCTTGTGCAAATGAATTGATCCAATATGGTGCAGACAGAGTAATAACTGTAGAAGATGCGAAATTAGGTTCTTATACCCCGGACGGTTATTCACAAGCATTACTAGCTGTTATTGGTGCAGAATCACCTGAAGGTTTAATATTTGGACACACGGCACTAGGTAAAGACTTATCACCCAAAATTGCCAGCAAACTTAATTCTGGTTTAATTTCAGATGTAACTGCAATTGAAAGTGCAGGCGGAAACATTGTCTTTACCCGTCCGATTTATTCCGGTAAAGCATTTGAAAAGAAAATTGTGACAGAAGGATTAATGATTGCAAGTGTTCGTCCAAACAATATTACACCACTAAAAAAAGACGAATCACGTTCTGGAGAAGTCTCTTCTCTATCTGTTGAAATTAAAGATTTACGTACCATTGTGAAGGAAGTTGTTCGTAAGGCAACGGAAGGTGTTGATTTGTCTGAAGCGAAAGTCGTAATTGCAGGTGGACGTGGAGTAAAAAGTGCAGAAGGCTTCGAACCATTAAAAGAATTAGCCACTGTTCTTGGAGGAGCTATCGGTGCTTCACGTGGTGCATGTGATGCGGATTACTGTGACTACTCCCTTCAAATTGGTCAAACTGGTAAGGTGGTAACGCCAGACCTTTATATCGCTTGCGGAATCTCAGGAGCCATTCAGCATTTAGCAGGAATGTCAAACTCGAAAGTAATTGTAGCGATTAACAAAGACCCAGAAGCAAATATCTTCAAGGTTGCAGATTACGGTATCGTTGGCGACCTATTCGAAGTTGTTCCAATGCTAACAGAAGAATTTAAGAAATTAAAAGTAAATGCATAAAAAAAGTTGAAAAATTATTCCATTTTACATTTCATAAAAACATGTTATACTAATCAAGCGATGAGCTGAATTGCATAAGTCGAGATTGACACGCCTTTTGGCAAGGCACTATGTGGAGTGCTGTCTCTCGCCGCAAGACGCAAAAAGACGTCCTTTGGGCGTCTTTTTTTGTTTTATGAACACACCATTGTTGGGACTACATAGTATCCTTTTTTAGATTCATACATAACTGCCTGAAATATGGGGGAAAATGAATATGTCTGACTAAATGTCAAAACTTTCATTTGTCCCTTGATATTCTCGCTTCTAATTCGTGACTTTTTGAACGGTCACTTTTTATGAAGCAAATCATTCGTAAAATGAATATCCAGATGGTATACTCTTGGTAGAATTTCAAAGTTGTTATTTATAGGAGGGGTTAAAATGGCTATAACAAACGTTACTGACCAAAATTTTGACACAGAAACAAAAGAAGGATTAGTACTAGCAGACTTTTGGGCACCTTGGTGTGGACCTTGTAAGATGATTGCTCCAGTATTAGAAGAACTTGATACTGAAATCGGCGACAAAGTAAAAATTGTTAAGCTTGATGTAGACGATAACCAAGAAACTGCAGCTAAGTTTGGCGTTATGAGCATTCCAACTTTACTAGTATTCAAAGACGGTGAAGTAGTTGATAAAGTAGTTGGCTACCAACCAAAAGAAGCATTAGCTGGAAAACTTGCTAACCATTATTAATCACAAAAAAAGCAGCCGCCCGCGGCTGTTTTTTTATTGCCTTTTTTTTCACATACAACTTCTCCATAAAAATGTTACAATATAAGGTACGACTATACTAGACGTCATACACGAAGGTTCATTAGATTTTATGGGAGATGGAGTGGTAAATATGCACGATCATCTTAAAGAAAAATTAGCGATATTACCGGACCAGCCTGGTTGTTATTTAATGAAAGACAGGCAGGGGACCATTATTTATGTGGGAAAAGCAAAAGTGCTAAAGAATCGTGTTCGGTCATATTTTACTGGGTCACATGATGGTAAAACATTGAGACTCGTGAATGAGATTGAAGACTTTGAATATATCGTAACATCTTCAAATATTGAAGCATTGCTACTTGAAATTAACCTAATTAAAAAGCATGATCCGAAATATAATATCATGTTAAAAGATGACAAGACGTATCCTTTTATTAAAATTACGGGTGAAAAACATCCTCGTCTTTTAATTACACGTAAAGTAAAGAAGGATAAAGGAAAGTACTTTGGGCCATACCCAAACGTCCAAGCAGCAAATGAAACAAAAAAGCTGTTAGACCGGATTTATCCATTACGAAAATGTTCCACTCTGCCAGATAAGGTTTGTTTGTATTATCATATCGGACAGTGTCTGGCTCCTTGTGTTAACGAAGTTTCTGATGAAACAAATAAAAAAATGGTTGACGACATCACCCGTTTTCTAAATGGTGGGTATAAGGAAATCAAGGCTGAGTTAACTGAAAGAATGTTAAAGGCTTCTGAAGAACTTGATTTTGAGAGAGCGAAAGAATACCGTGATCAAATCACTAGCATTGAAACAACGATGGAAAAACAGAAGATGACGATGAATGATTTTATTGACCGTGATGTATTTGGTTATTCTTATGATAAAGGGTGGATGTGTGTTCAAGTCTTTTTTATCCGTCAAGGTAAATTAATAGAGCGGGATGTTTCGTTATTCCCGTTTTACAATGAGCCAGAACAAGACTTCCTTACCTTCTTGGGACAATTTTATTTGAAAGAAAACCATTTTAAACCTAAGGAAGTTCTACTACCTAGTACGATTGACCATGAGATTGCGGAGCAATTACTTGAAGTAAAGGTGCAACAGCCTAGTCGCGGAAAGAAAAAACAACTAGTGGACTTAGCAAGGAAAAATGCCAAAATCGCATTAACGGAGAAATTTGCTCTAATTGAACGTGATGAAGAGCGAACCTTTAAGGCTGTTGAAAATTTGGGACAACGATTGGGAATATACACTCCCCATCGAATCGAGGCGTTTGATAATTCCAATATCCAAGGAACAGATCCTGTTTCAGCTATGATCGTTTTCACGGATGGAAAACCTGATAAAAAAGAATATAGAAAATATAAAATAAAATCGGTAAAAGGTCCTGATGATTACGAATCAATGAGGGAGGTCACTCGGAGACGTTATAGTCGTGCTCTTAAAGAAAACCTTCCATTACCCGACTTAATTATCATTGATGGAGGAAAAGGTCATCTCGCAGCTGTTAGAGATATTTTAGAAAATGAATTAGGTTTAGACATCCCGTTAGCAGGACTTGCGAAGGATGATAAGCACAGGACTTCAGAGCTTTTGATTGGAGACCCACCCCAAATTGTGGAATTGCCAAGAAATAGTCAGGAGTTTTACCTTCTACAACGGATTCAGGATGAAGTACACCGTTTTGCGATTACATTCCATCGCCAAGTGCGAGGAAAAAGTGCTTTTCAATCAGTCCTTGATGATATTCCTGGGGTTGGCGAAAAACGGAAGAAAGCCTTACTCAAGCACTTTGGTTCAATTAAGAAAATGAAGGAAGCAAGTATTGAGGAAATTCAACAAGCGAATATTCCGCGACTGACTGCAGAAGCCATCTTTGACAAATTAAAGGAATAGTCGTTGCTATTTTGAAAATACTCTGATATAATCCTAACTAATATAATATTACACTTCAATACGTTGAAGTGATGATAGAGGTGCGAGCTTTATCAGTATGCAATGGGAGGGGAATGAGACCCTATGATTATTGCAGAAAGGAAAGTTCGCCGAAGTGAAAAAAGTGCTCATACCTTTTTTTGCTGGTCTTATGTTTAAGAGACGTAAGATTGTCAAGATGTTATCTTGGAGAGCTATCTCACGATGTGACACGTTTTTGTTTACGTATATCACAGCAATGAGATTATCTCATTGCTGTTTTTTATTTTATTCAACTGA
>NZ_JBALOV010000007.1:68281-145138 GCF_036965045.1 Bacillus sp. JJ1533
TCAGTTGAATAAAATAAAATCCTCCGGCGGATGCCTCAGATTTTTAAAGGAAATTTATAAGAGCAAAGACTAGAAACGCCACATCCTGTGGCAACGTCTTTGTGACCCACATCGTGTGGGCCTAAAATCTGGGCGCAAATACACCGAGGCGCATTTGATTATTCGAAAGAGAGGGTATGACCATGGGGATTATTGTTCAAAAATTTGGAGGCACCTCAGTAGGTTCACCAGATAAAATTAAAAATGTGGCAAATCGCGTTATTCAAGAAGTCCAAGCAGGAAATAATGTAGTAGTTGTTGTATCCGCGATGGGTAAAACAACTGACCAGCTTGTAAGCTTAGCAAATGAAATTACAAGCTCACCAAGTAAACGCGAGATGGATATGCTGTTAAGTACAGGTGAACAAATCACAATCGCCCTCTTAACGATGGCATTACAAGAAAAGGGCTATGAATCTGTTTCCTATACAGGGTGGCAGGCCGGTATTGAAACTGAGGCTATACATAGTAATGCCCGTATTGAAAATATTGAAGTATCAAGAGTTAAGGACAGCTTAAATGAAGGAAAAGTTGTTGTCGTTGCAGGGTTTCAAGGAATCAGCAGTTCAGGAGATATTACCACACTTGGACGAGGTGGGTCTGATACAACCGCAGTTGCACTTGCAGCAGCATTGAATGCAGACAAATGTGATATCTACACTGATGTAACAGGTGTTTATACGACTGATCCTCGTGTAGTTCCAACTGCACGAAAACTTCATTCTATTTCCTATGATGAAATGCTGGAGCTTGCAAACCTAGGTGCCGGTGTCCTTCACCCACGTGCAGTAGAATTTGCAAAAAACTTTGATATGCCGCTTGAAGTTCGTTCAAGCCTAGAGCTAGAAAATGGAACTGTTATTGAGGAGGAAGTTTCAATGGAAAAGAGTCTTGTTGTTCGGGGAATTGCTTTTGAAGACCAAATTACAAGGGTAACTGTATCTGGATTACCAAATGAATTACACACACTTTCAACGATCTTTGGTACACTCGCAAAGAATGGACTAAACGTAGATATCATCATCCAAAACCAGACCGATGAAAATCATACAAATATTTCATTTTCAGTAAAAACTCAAGATTTACGCGATACATTAGCTGTTTTAGAAAATAATAAGGACATATTAAAGTATGAAAGCATCCAGCATGAAGATGGATTAGCAAAGGTTTCGATTGTAGGTTCTGGTATGGTCTCAAATCCAGGGGTTGCGGCTGATATGTTCCAGGTGCTAGCACAAGAAAACATTGAAGTGAAAATGGTAAGTACATCTGAAATCAAGGTTTCAACTGTTGTTGATCAAGCTAATATGGTACGTGCAGTTGAAACTTTACATGATTCATTTAATTTAGCTGCGGTTGAAGAAGAAAAAGCAAAAGTAAAACTTTAATTTGAAATTTAACAGGGTCGTTCAATGGAGTTATTAGCCGTTGGCGCCCTTTTCTATATAAAAAAAGCTGCACAAATTGTGCAGGCTTTTATTCTTCAGTCATGTCTTTGTTGTCCCATTTTACTGTAAATATGATTTTTTGTGCTCGTCTTTTTTGTTGTTCAAAGCTTTCAGTGATTCGATTCTTCTGTTGTTGAATTTGTTGAGCAAGAAAACCAGACTCCAATTGGAAAGTACAAATGTCTTTTCGTTTTAAACGAGAAGACACAATCGATCCATCCAAATGAAATTCCATGGAGTTCTTATCTGAACGCTCTACTCTAAGGTCTCCCCATCCAGCATCATGAAAAAACGAAATGATTTCTTCAATCGTTGGTAAGGGGAATTTACGGGCAAGATTTTTTCCAGCCCAGTATAAAATCTGTGGAGTTTCTTTTCCAAATAAATCGGGTATTAAAATTTCACGTATAAGTTCATACCCAAAAACAGAAACGGTCTGTTCATTTGAGTTTACATTTTGCTCTGCATTTTGCTCATTGATGTTCATGTTCTTCACTGCATTCCCCTCTTTCTCTGTTCTTTTATTATAAACTATCGGGGATAAGAAACACATGAATTTTTTTGTTTCTTTTTGTCATCTGGAATCGTATTTTATTTGGGTTCGATATTATCATATGTGTACAATTATTATCATTTTTATGAATAATTTGTGGACTTGTTTCCTTGACGCTCTTACTTTATGGGAGTAAAATGAACTTGTTACATTATACTGATAAAAGAAAATAGCAGGCGCATTTGTCTTTTTATCTATGAAAAAAGTAATTTATAGTTTCCTGCAAAGGTTTTCATTTGTCAGTTTTATTTCGTCCTAATACATAATTTTACAGGATGAGGAATGAAAAGGAGTGCCTAAGAAGGTGCGGTTTATTATTAAAGGGGGGTAAAAGTATGGCTGGTAATCGTGAATTTTTTAATCGCAGGCTTCATTCATTATTAGGTGTAATTCCTGTAGGGGTATTCTTAATCCAACACTTAGTGGTGAATAACTTTGCGACAAGGGGAGCAGACGCATTTAACAGTGCTGCTGGTTTCATGGGGAGTCTCCCATTTAGACTTTTTCTGGAAATATTTATTATCTATTTACCGTTATTATTTCATGCGATTTACGGTCTATATATTGCCTTTACTGCAAAGAACAATGTGAGTAGATACGGATTTTTCCGTAACTGGATGTTCTTCTTACAACGTATATCCGGAATCATTACTCTGATTTTTGTGGCATGGCATGTATGGCAAACACGTGTTCAAGCAGCATTTGGAGCAGAAGTTAACTTTAATATGATGGAAGATATCTTAAGTTCACCTGCAATGATCGTTTTCTATCTTGTTGGTGTAATCTCCACAATCTTCCATTTTTCAAATGGTCTATGGTCATTTGCTGTTAGTTGGGGGCTAACCATAACTCCTCGCTCTCAACAAATTGCAACATACGTTACAATCATTATTTTTATTGCTTTATCGTACGTAGGTGTTTCTACTATTTTTGCTTTCGTTTAAGAATTAAAAATAAGAACGTTCACAATTTAACACGGGTTGAACGATCTCTTTATTGGGGAGTGAACTACTTTGAGTCAAGGAAAGATTATCGTAGTTGGTGGTGGACTAGCTGGTTTAATGGCTACCATCAAAGCTGCTGAAGAAGGAACACAAGTTGATTTATTTTCACTCGTACCTGTAAAACGATCTCACTCTGTTTGTGCACAAGGTGGGATTAACGGTGCGGTTAATACAAAAGGTGAAGGGGATTCTCCGTGGATCCATTTTGACGATACAGTATATGGTGGAGACTTTTTAGCTAACCAGAAGCCAGTTAAGGCAATGTGTGAAGCTGCACCAGGAATCATTCACTTAATGGACCGTATGGGAGTCATGTTTAACCGTACACCCGAAGGTTTACTGGATTTCCGTCGTTTCGGGGGAACTCAACACCACCGTACAGCATTCGCGGGTGCTACAACTGGTCAGCAATTACTATATGCATTAGATGAACAAGTTCGTCGTCACGAAGTAGCTGGACTTGTTACAAAGTATGAAGGTTGGGAATTCCTTGGGATTGTTCAAGACGACGAAGGCATTTGTCGTGGTATTGTAGCGCAAAACCTTCATTCAATGGAAATTAAATCATTCCCTGCTGATGCTGTAATCATGGCATCTGGTGGACCTGGTATTATCTTTGGTAAGACAACTAACTCAGTTATTAATACTGGTTCTGCAGCATCTATTGTGTACCAACAAGGTGCTTATTATGCAAACGGTGAGTTTATTCAAATCCACCCAACAGCAATTCCTGGTGATGACAAACTTCGCCTGATGAGTGAATCTGCTCGTGGTGAAGGTGGACGTGTATGGACATACAAAGATGGTAAACCTTGGTACTTCCTAGAGGAAAAATATCCTGCATACGGAAACTTAGTTCCACGTGATATTGCTACACGTGAAATCTTCCATGTTTGTGTAGATATGAAATTAGGTATCAACGGTGAGAACATGGTTTACTTAGATCTTTCTCATAAAGATCCAAAGGAACTTGATATTAAATTAGGTGGAATTATTGAAATCTATGAAAAATTCATGGGAGATGATCCACGTAAGGTTCCAATGAAAATCTTCCCTGCCGTTCACTATTCAATGGGTGGATTATGGGTTGACGATCATCAACAAACAAACATCCCTGGATTATTTGCTGCAGGAGAATGCGATTTTTCACAGCACGGTGCAAACCGCTTAGGAGCTAACTCACTATTATCTGCTATTTACGGTGGTATGGTTGCAGGCCCTAATGCAGTTCATTACATTAAAGGACTTAAGAAGGGTTCTGATTCCATTTCATCAACTGTTTACGATAGCCATGAGAAACGAGAGCAAGAAAAATGGGATAATATCATGGCGATGGATGGTACCGAAAATGCATATATCCTTCACAAAGAGCTTGGTGAATGGATGACAGATAACGTAACGGTTGTTCGATACAATGACAAGTTATTAAAGACAGATGAAAAAATTCAAGAGCTTATGGAGCGATATAAGAACATTAATATCAACGACACATCTAAATGGAGCAACCAAGGTGCAACATTTACTCGTCAATTACAAAATATGCTTCAACTCGCACGTGTAATTACAATTGGTGCTTATAACCGTAATGAAAGTCGTGGTGCTCACTATAAGCCAGACTTCCCAGATCGTAATGATGAGGAATTCTTAAAAACTACGATGGCTAAATTTACTGGTGAGGCAACTGCTCCAGCATTCCATTATGAAGAGGTTGATACTTCATTAATCACACCACGTAAACGTGACTATACTAAGAATAAGGAGGAGAAGTAAGATGAGTGAAAAAACAGTTGAATTTCATGTAACTCGTCAAGATACTCCAGATTCTGAACCATATGTATTAAAATTTAAGGTGCCATACCGTAAAAATATGAATGTCATTTCAGCTTTAATGGAATTTCGTCGTAATCCGGTAGACATCAATGGAAATAATGTTGCTCCCATTACTTGGGATATGAACTGTTTAGAAGAGGTTTGCGGTGCTTGTTCAATGGTTATCAATGGCAAGCCGCGCCAATCTTGTTCAGCTCTTATTGACCAGCTTGAACAACCAATCAAACTTGAGCCAATGAAGACATTCCCTATCGTACGTGATCTACAGATTGACCGTAGCAGAATGTTTGATTCATTGAAAAAAGTAAAAGCTTGGATTCCAATCGATGGAACCTATGATTTGGGTCCTGGCCCACGTATGCCAGAGAAGAAACGTCAATGGGCATATGAATTATCAAAATGTATGACATGTGGTGTTTGTCTTGAAGCATGTCCTAACGTTAACAGCAAATCTGATTTTATTGGTCCTGCACCGCTATCACAAGTTCGTTTATTCAACGCACATCCAACTGGTGCTATGAATAAAGCTGAACGTTTAGAAACAATTATGGGAGATGGAGGCCTAGCAAACTGTGGTAACTCACAAAACTGTGTACAGTCTTGTCCAAAAGGGATTCCACTCACGACATCAATTGCAGCTCTAAACAGAGATACATCTATCCAAGCATTCAGAAATATGTTTGGTAGTGACCAAGTCTAATAGAAATGGAAAAGCACTCCTTCATGCAAATGGAGGAGTGCTTTTTTTACGAAGAGATCCTTCTTTAAAGGTGACACCTTAGATGTTTTAAAAAAACACCTTTTCGCTATAGAATAAGGCACCACTTTACCTTGACCTGAATAATCTTATGTAAGGGAGCTATTGGAATGAAACAAATTACGTATATCGATGATATTGAGACATGGGAGAATACATTTGATTTTTTCCAACCGATTCAAGTACGTTTTTCTGAGACAGACATGTTTGGACATTTAAATAATACTGTACCCTTTACCTACTTTGAGGAAGCGAGAATTCAATATTTTAATCACCTTGGGTTTATGCAGAAGTGGATCGATAAATCGAGCGATGCAATCCCTGTGGTAGCAAGCCAACAATGTGATTATTTGAAACAAGTCTTTTTTGGAGAACAACTTAAGTTATATGTTAAAATACACAAACTTGGCAATTCCTCAATGGATATTCATTATATGGCAAAGGATAAAGAGGAGGCCATTTGTTTTGTCGGTAGGAGTGCATTAGTTCAAATGTCTAAACGAACAGGAAAAGGGGAACCATGGTCTGATGATATGAAGCATTTGTTAAAAAGCACCTAACCTATATTGTATGAGCTAAGTAGAACGAATATACCAATACATGAAAAAATGGACGCAAAAAAGTCTACATATCAACCTTTTAGCAGTCACAGCAACACTCTCCTTCTCATACTATATTGTGACTAAATATATACCCATCCAGTAGTTCAGCTCGAACCTTAGCAAGGAGGGTTACAATACTTGAAGGAGAAAGAGTTTCAACCAAAACCGCTACTAACAAAAAGAGAGAGAGAAGTTTTTGAATTACTAGTTCAAGACAAAACAACGAAAGATATCGCAAGTGAACTATTCATTAGCGAAAAAACAGTTCGTAACCACATTTCGAATGCGATGCAGAAGCTGGGAGTAAAGGGGCGTTCTCAAGCAGTTGTAGAGCTCCTTCGTATGGGAGAACTTGAACTTTAAGTATTACCGGCTACACTTTACTTAAGTAAGGTAGCCGGTTACTTATTTTAGGGAACACCCTACATAATTCTAATACTGGAACTTGCTTTTTACGCGAAAAAAGTAGAAAATAAGAATAATATAGTTTTTTCCTAAAACGAAAAAGTTCTTTTCGATGACATAATTCATTAGCTGTTTACATGAGAGAAAAACAGTTTGAAATTTACACTATAAACGATACTAGGAGAGGATGTAATGACTGTACAAGAGAGCAATGAAACAAAAGACTACCAAGTAATCGCAGATATCGAAAAATCTCTTCGCTTTATTTCCGGTTTACTTAAACAAAAAGGCCGGGAAATTTTAAGTAACTTTACAATTACAACACCACAATTTATTGCGCTTCAGTGGTTACTTGAGCACGGAGATATGACAATTGGCGAATTATCAAATAAAATGTACTTAGCTTGCAGTACAACAACAGACCTTGTTGATCGGATGGAAAAAAATGTGCTTGTTATGCGCGTAAAAGACCCAAAAGATCGTCGTGTCGTTCGAATTCATTTACTTGAAGAAGGAGAACGCATTATCGAAGAAGTGATTAAAAAAAGACAAGATTATTTACATGAAATCATGAAGAACTTTTCCGAAGATGAAGTAATCCAACTAGAACAAAGTTTAAGGAAATTACATCAAGAAATGCGAGTAGAATGAGGCGAAACGTTTGAAAAGACCAATCGGAGTTATTGATTCCGGGGTGGGCGGTCTAACCGTTGCTCGGGAAATAATTAGACAATTACCAAATGAAGAAATTATATATTTAGGTGATAACGCAAGATGTCCGTATGGGCCAAGACCTAAGGAAGAAGTTCGTCAGTTTACATGGGAGATGACGAACTATTTATTGTCACATGAAATTAAAATGCTAGTCATCGCATGCAATACGGCAACCGCCCTTGTATTGGATGAAATCCAAGCTGAGCTGCCTATTCCTGTGATCGGCGTTGTCTATCCTGGAGCAAGGACTGCCCTGAAGGTTACTAAAAATAACTATGTTGGCGTAATTGGAACAGCCAACACAATCGAAAGTGGCGCCTATGAAGATGCGTTAAAATCAATCAACAACCAAATCAATGTCGATAGTCTCGCATGCCCGCGGTTCGTCCCGATTGTCGAAGCAGGGGAGTTTGTTGGCCCTAAAGCTGAACAAATTGTAGCCGAATCATTGGAGGTTTTTCGAGGTAAAGAAATCGACACCTTAATTCTAGGCTGTACCCATTATCCGCTGCTACGTGATACCATCCAAGCCTATCTTGGAGATCGAATCAAGCTCATCGATTCCGGTGCAGAAACTGCCCGTGAAGTCAGCACTGTATTGTTCTATAGTGGATTATTAAACAAAAAGGCGAGGAAAAAGAATCACCTATTCCTCACAACAGGTGATAAAGAAATCTTCCAACGAATCGCCACCAACTGGTTTGAGCAACCAGTATATAATGTGAAATCAGTAAAATTGTAATTGAGGAAAGTCCCCGAGAGGGGGCTTTTTGTGTTTGGGTGACTTTCAATAAGGATATTCACTATAAAGTAATACAACTATTGATGATAAAAACTTCGTTCTATAAGGGGATAATGGTTAATATTACCATCAAAAGATGTACAAAGTACAGGTGAAGGTAAGAATAGAGGTATATCGTACCCCGCACAATGTTCTGAATTCAAGTGAGGGTAAGAATAGAGGTTAATCGTACCCTCATACAATGTCCTGAATCAAAGTGAAGGTAAGAATAGAGGCAAATCGTACCCTCACCCATCGTCCTAATTCTATCTACGACAACCCTTTCCTTAAATTATTGTAGGTCTATATTTAATTACGCCTCTCATAATAAGACGATCTTCCTGACTGAATTAGATTGTATTTTTTTGAAAGTATTTTTCTAATCGTCTTTTTGCATTTAATTACGTTACACCATTCAAATATTGTACTGACTTTAATCTTTAATTCCGGGAAAAGATGCCCGAATTCCTCGATGCTTCTAGTTACTGCGGTTTCCTTATCCTCCCAAGTTCCACAATCAGGGCAGGTAAGTTTGTGCTGATTCGCACTATCCATAAACCCACTCCAACACACCGTACACAAAATCCCTTTCTCCATCTCGTCAAAACTATATTTGGGCAGTAATGAAAAAGGAGACTTCATTATATGTAGCGATAGTAGCTTTTTTGCCAAAGAATGATGTTTTTCACCCAAACTAGAAGATTGGGAATTTAATTTATTCATAAATCGTTTTATTTGGGATGGAAAAATAATCGGCAGGTTTGGTGAAGCGTTGTAGAGTTAAAATTCGGGATTAACGAAAACAAGGTGCCCTTCAACTGTAAGATTAAATCCAAGTTGTTGAAGCATTTGCCGGAAAAGAGATTCACAACGATTAAGTTGATTGAGAGGATTTTTTGTCTCCTTTCCAGAAAAAGTTCGGAACCGGTCGCCGTCAATTAGGTAATCACCTTCATAGTTTTTTATTTCAAAGATGTGAATGACGTTTTGGGAAATTAGGAGTGAATCGATTTGGTAATAGGTATTGTTTGTTTCAAGAAGCAGGTCATTGATAATGAGGCAATCAAGTGAAAGACTTTCTAATCGCTGGTCAAACAATGTTTCACCAAAATAATCTTTCTCAAGTGTATTGACTTGATTCTCAACTTTTTGGGAAACCATCTTCCGTGCACGGATGGATTTTAGGGGCTTTAATTCAGTTGGATCAGTACGGCTTTTAATGATCAAACGCAACACTTTCTTTCTCACTTTCAAAACAATTGTAAATCTTCTATTCTATTTTTACAATCTATTAACTGATGAAATCAAAACATTTTGTCCACATTTTCGCTAAAAAGCGGTCTAATTTGAAAATAGGGCTCGTATACATAGTAGTACAAACTGCCTTAGGAGGGAAAAGAATGCGTAAAATAACTAAATCTGCAATAGCTGCCACAGTGGTTACTTCAACAGTGTTACTTTCAGGATGTGGTTTATTAGGTGGAAAGGAAGAAGCCAAACAAATGGATCCACCAAAAAACGAAGCAGTTGATGAAACAGTAGCAAATGGGGAGAACCCAGCTACTGAGGCAACTGATCAGGAGGAAGCTGCAACTGAAACAGTCAAACGTGACCTGTATCTAATCGATGAGAATGGTTTAGTGGTCCCGTACACTGTTGATCTTCCAAAAGATAATGCTGCAGCAAGACAGGTCCTTGAGTATTTAGTTGCTGGTGGACCGTTAAATGAAATATTACCAGATGGATTCAAAGCGGTAATTCCACAGGATACAACAGTGGATGTAAACTTGAAGGATGGAACAATTACTGCTGATTTCTCGAAGGAATTTGCAAACTATAACCCTGAAGATGAAGCGAAAATTTTACAAGCCATTACTTATACATTAACCCAATTTGAAAATGTGAACAATGTTGTTATCAGTGTGAATGGTTATAAATTAGATGAAATGCCTGTTGATGGTACTCCAATCCCAGCAGACTTAAGTAGAGCTGATGGAATAAATATTGATAATAGCGGAGTTGTCGACATTACAAACAGCCGTCCTGTGACTCTTTATTTCTTTGTGCAAAACGATGCAGGGGAGTATTATGTACCAGTGACAAAGCGTGTTGAAAATACGGGGGATGACAAAGTATCGGCAGTTGTAAATGCGTTAATCGAAGGACCTGATATGGGATCGGATTTAATTAGTGAGATTCATCAAGATGTAAAACTATTGAGTGCCAAAATGGAAGATGGAATAGTAACGTTAGACTTTAATGAAGCAATTTATGGTGCCTTTAATGAGAAAATGATCTCCAAGCATGTGATCAACTCACTAGTATTGTCCTTAACGGAGCAGCCTGAAGTGAAGAGTGTTGCCATTACAGTAAATGGTAATGAAGATGTTGTTACTGAAGATGGGAAGTCATTAACAGAACCGGTAACTCGTCCAGCAAATGTGAATACTGGTAGTTTCTAAAAAAGAGAGGATGTGGACATTGTTCACATCCTTTTTCTTATTGCAACTATAGAAGAGAGAAATTTTGATATACTATAAAATGGATGGTTGGGTAATACAAGCCCATCTTTTTTAGTTTAGACAGGGGGTTTTAATTTTGAGAGTTGATGGACGTTTAGATAATCAGCTTCGACCGATTCAGCTTGAAATGAACTATATAAAACATCCAGAAGGATCTGTTTTAATAATAGTTGGGGATACAAAGGTTATTTGTAATGCAAGCATTGAAGACCGAGTGCCGCCGTTTATGAGGGGTTCAGGTAAGGGGTGGATCACAGCTGAATATTCAATGCTTCCAAGGGCTACAGAGCAGAGAAATATCCGTGAATCGAGTAAGGGAAAGATTTCAGGAAGGACAATGGAAATTCAGCGTTTAATTGGGCGTGCCCTTCGATCTGTTGTTAATCTCGAGCAACTTGGTGAAAGAACGATTTGGATTGACTGTGATGTCATCCAAGCGGATGGAGGAACTCGGACAGCATCGATTACAGGTGCTTTTGTGGCGATGGTTCTTGCTGTACATAAAATCTATCAGGATAAAAAAATGAGTTCATTTCCAATCACTGACTTTTTAGCTGCCATTTCGGTTGGAATTGAACCAGAAATAGGGGAAATTCTTGATTTAAATTACATAGAAGATTCAGCTGCAAATGTGGATATGAATGTGGTTATGACAGGGGCGGGAGAATTTGTGGAGCTACAAGGAACAGGGGAAGAATCTACTTTTTCGCGTAATCAATTACTAACATTATTAGAACTTGCCGAAAAGGGAATAAATGAACTGATTCTGACTCAGAAAGAAGCATTAGGTGAATTAGCAAACTTAATTGGAAAGAAGGACTAATAAGTGAAGGAAATTATGATAGCTACTAAAAATCGAGGGAAGGTAAAAGAATTTAGAGACCTTTTTGCTAGTCAGGGGGTAGAGGTGAAGTCATTACTCGATTATCCAACTATTGAGGATATTGAGGAAACAGGTGTAACCTTTGCTGAAAATGCACAAATCAAAGCGGAGGCAATTGCAAAAAAGCTTCATATACCTGTTGTAGCAGATGATTCAGGTCTTGCAATCGACTTTCTTGATGGCAGACCAGGTGTGTATTCGGCAAGATATGCTGGTGAGCATAAAAATGACCTTGATAACCTTAATAAAGTTTTAGATGAACTTAAAGGGGTTCCGCAAGAAAAAAGAGCTGCCAGATTCCATTGTGCACTGGCATTAGCTATTCCTGGTGAAAAAACGGAAATTGTTGAAGGAACTTGTGAGGGAGTCATTACAGAGAAACCTATAGGGGAAAATGGATTTGGCTATGATCCAATCTTTTTTATTCCTCAAAAAGGGAAAACAATGGCTGAGTTGTCAAAAGAGGAAAAAAATCAAATTAGTCATCGTGGTAATGCTCTTAGAAAGCTGGACAGGCTTTTAAGGGAACGTGAGGAGTTTCAACGATGAAAGTACTAATTATAAGTGATAGCCATGGGTTAACAAATGAATTACTCGAAATCAAAGAACGCCATAAAAATGATGTGGAATTTATGCTTCATCTAGGAGATTCTGAGCTTTCTTCACAATCTGAGGAAATGAGTGGATTTTCTGCAGTAAGAGGTAATTGTGATTTTGACTCAAACTATCCAAATGATATGGTGGTTCTATTAAATGGGATAAAGGTCTATCTTACCCATGGTCATTTGTACAATGTGAAAATGACATTAATGAATCTAAAATATCGTGCCCAAGAAGTGGGGGCGTCCATAGCCTGTTTTGGACATTCGCATATTGCTGGTGCAGAAATGGTTGAAGATATTTTGTTTATTAATCCTGGCAGCTTCCGGTTGCCGAGAATGCGCAAGGAAAAAACGTATGTTATTTTAGAGATTGCTGACAATCAAGCTAATGTTGTTTTTTACGATAGTGAAGGAAACGTAATTGAGGAGTTATCAACGAAGGTAATTTTATGATACAATAGCGTAGGGAGTAAAAATTTGCTCCCTCTAGAAAAAAAATCTTAAAAAATTGTTGACATCTGATTCCTATCTGACTATAATAAAAAATGTCGCTAATAAGTTAACGACACAAAAAATTATGTCCCAGTAGATCAGCAAAGCGAAACTTCTAGAATTGCATCTGTGTAGCTTTGTTCCGACGCATTAGTCATCCTCGAAAATGCAAGGAGAGGAAGGAACAGGATTTAGCAAATAAAGTAGTGGCTAACTGAACTACATATAACTTAATAACAATGTCCCAGTAGCTCAGCAGGATAGAGCAACGGCCTTCAAGAATAGGAGCCTCTATAGGGAAACAAAAACTTATAGAGTGGACGACACTATATCGGTGAAGCCTTAACAGTGTAAAGCTGATGGTAATACCGAGGAAACTTACTTCTTATTAAGACCGAGGAGATTTGAATGATCAAGTCAATTGATGGTAAAAACTCCGAGGAATAATCTGTTTATGATTATTGTGAGGTTCCGTAGAGACTACACGTGTCGCACCTGAAATGGTGAAGATATAGTCCAGACTACAAACAACAATTGTTGGTGACGAAAGTCATAGTGGTAAGCTAAGCCGTCGGTCGGGAGTTCGAATCTCTCCTGGGACGCCATATTACATAATCAATCACAAACACTTCTTTTCATCTAAATGAATCGAAGTGTTTTTTTATTTCTCTTAAATGTATTTTCCAGATCCTCCCCTTAAAATAAAGTAGATACCATAGTTCCCTATTTCTAAATTTTGTTCACAAATTTTTCATGAAATTCTTTGAATTCAGAAACCGCATGGTGTCAAAGTTGTAAACGCATTCAGATTTTGTTGCAAATCAAAATAATCAAATAATTCCCTAAAATGGTGTTGACTCTAATAAAAAATGAGAGTAATATTGGTTCTAATATAAATATTTTCACAAAATAGACTATTTCTTATTTCGTGAATTAACAGCATAGTTCATGGATTTGGATTATTTTTTGTACCTTAGTTTTCAATCGTTTAAAGCGTTTAAGTTTTTAGGTATTAAAGATGCGGCAACCGCATAAAACTTAAAAAGATGTAACTTAAAAAATTTCAATAATCATAAACGTTGAAGAGGATAAGTAATCTTACGTTACGATATCAACAGAGAGCCGGTAATGGTGGAAGCCGGTGTTATCCCGTTAGATGAACTCACCTCAGAGTGTTAGCTTGAACTATATTAGTAGGGCTAACCGGGTGTTTGGTAACAGCTCACCCGTTATCAAAATGAACAGCAGATGTTGTTCCTGAGGCGGTCTTTTAGATCGCGAACAAGGGTGGTACCGTGGAAAGTGATAAATGCCTTTTCACCCCTTCGACCAAGAAATTGGTCTAGTGGGTGGACTGGCATTTTATTTTTTTATTACTAATTATTTACTATAAGGAAGGGATGTAAGGAAAAATGGGCGTAAATGCAAAAGTGGAAGAACAAGCAAAATCTTCTACCAAGATGAACGGTTCCCAAATGCTAATTGAAGCATTAAGAAGGGAAAACGTAGAAGTCATTTTTGGATATCCTGGTGGTGCTGTACTTAATATTTATGATAGTTTATATGATTCTGGTATTTTTCATGTCTTAAGTAGACATGAACAAGGTGGAATACATGCAGCTGAAGGGTATGCGAGAATTTCAGGAAAACCAGGTGTCGTCATTGCTACTTCTGGACCGGGTGCTACAAATATTGTCACAGGATTAGCAGATGCAATGATTGATTCAATTCCACTTGTTGTATTTACAGGTCAGGTTGCTTCAACCGTAATTGGTTCTGATGCTTTCCAAGAAGCGGATGTACTTGGAATCACAATGCCAATTACAAAACATAGTTATCAGGTAAGAGATGTGAAAGACCTACCAAAGATTATTAAAGAAGCATTTTATATCGCAACTTCTGGAAGACCAGGACCTGTATTAATTGATATTCCAAAAGATATGACATCAAGTGAAGCCGAATTTGACTACGACCAGGAAATTCATTTACCTGGTTATCAGCCGACCATACAGCCGAACCACTTACAAATTCGTAAGCTGGTTGAAGCAGTAAGCCAAGCGAAAAAGCCAGTTATACTTGCAGGAGCTGGGGTAATATTCGCAAAAGCAGCCGACGAATTAAGAGAATATGTTGAACAACAAAATATTCCTTTAACCCATACACTTCTAGGTTTAGGTGGATTCCCTGCAGATCATCCACTCTATCTCGGAATGGCTGGAATGCATGGAACATACACAGCTAACATGGCTTTACATGAATGTGACCTACTCATTAGCATTGGTGCTAGATTCGATGACCGGGTAACGGGAAATCTAAAACATTTTGCTCCAAATGCGACAGTTGCTCATATTGATATTGATCCTGCTGAAATCGGAAAAAACGTACCTACTAAAATTCCAGTTGTAGGGGATGCAAAAGAGGTTCTGAAAAGCCTTGTCCATCAGAACGGAAAACCAGGTGATTCCAAGGAGTGGAGAGAAAAACTAGCGGGGTGGAAAGAAGAATATCCACTCGTTTATAAACCATCTGAAGATGAATTAAAACCACAAAAATTGATAGAACTCATTTATAAATATACAAATGGGGAAGCGATTGTAACAACTGATGTCGGTCAGCACCAAATGTGGGCAGCTCAATACTATCAATTTTCAAAGCCAAACCGTTGGGTAACATCAGGTGGTCTTGGAACAATGGGCTTTGGTTTACCATCTAGTATTGGTGCCCAATTAGCAGAAAAATCGGCAACTGTTGTTTCTATAGTAGGAGATGGTGGATTCCAGATGACACTACAAGAACTATCAGTCATTCAGGAATTAAATCTTCCAATCAAAATCATCATTCTTAATAATAAAGCATTAGGAATGGTGAGACAGTGGCAACAAATTTTCTATAAAGAAAGATATTCACATTCATTAATTCCAAACCAGCCAGATTTTATGAAATTGGCCGATGCATATGGAATTAAGGGATTAAAAGCATCAAATAAAGAAGAAGCGGAACAAGTGTTAAAAGAAGCTTTTGAATATAATGGACCTGTTCTAATGGACTTTAGTGTGACACCTTTCGAAAATGTATATCCAATGGTTTCACCAGGAAAGGGTCATCATGAAATGGTAGGTGTTAAGCTGTGAAAAGGATTATTACATTACTAGTGAATAACCGCGCAGGTGTACTTAATCGAATCACCGGCCTGTTAACAAAGCGTCATTACAATATTGAAAGCATCACAGTTGGCCACTCTGAAACTGAGGGACTCTCACGGATGACATTTGTTATACATCTAGATGAGGAAACTGTAGTTGAACAAATTACAAAACAGTTAAACAAGCAAATCGACGTGATTAAGGTCATGGATATTACAAATCAAGCCATTGTGGCAAGAGAGTTAGCTCTTATTAAGGTAGCATCCAGTCCATCAAATAGAAATGAGATTTATAGCTTAATAGATCCTTTCAGAGCAACTATCATTGATGTAAGTAAGGAAAGCCTCGTTATTCAAGTAACAGGCGAATCAGATAAAGTTGAAGCTTTAATTGACCTTTTAAAACCATACGGTATCAAAGAAGTTGCCCGTACTGGTACAACAGCTTTCACGAGAGGTAACCAAAAAACGGCTTCAAATTCGAAGTCTTACTCAATTGTTTAAGGGTATTAATCACATTAATATATATAATTTAATTCTAATAAGGGAGAGATTTTAAAATGACAAAGGTATATTATAACGGAGATGTAAATGATTCAGTTTTACAAAATAAGAAGGTTGCTATCATTGGTTATGGTTCACAAGGACACGCACATGCACTAAACTTACGCGAAAGTGGCGTTGATGTAATTGTTGGTTTACGTCAAGGGAAATCATTTGAACAAGCGAAAAATGATGGTCATCAAGTATATTCAGTTCGTGAAGCAGCAGAGCAAGCGGACGTAATTATGGTATTACTTCCAGATGAAAATCAACCAAAGGTATATAAAGAAGAAATCGAACCAGGATTAGAGCCAGGAAATGCATTAGTATTTGCTCATGGTTTTAACATTCACTTTAGCCAAATCGTACCACCAAGCTTCGTAGACGTTTTCTTAGTAGCTCCAAAAGGACCAGGACATCTAGTACGCCGTACATTTACTGAAGGTGCAGGAGTTCCAGCATTATTTGCGATTGAGCAAGACGTAACTGGAAATGCAAAAGATGTGGCACTTGCTTATGCAAAAGGTATTGGAGCAGCTAGAGCGGGTGTTCTAGAAACTTCATTTAAAGAAGAAACTGAAACAGACCTATTCGGTGAGCAAGCTGTATTATGTGGTGGTACTTCTGCGTTAGTTAAAGCAGGATTTGAAACATTAGTAGAAGCTGGGTACCAACCAGAAGTTGCTTATTTCGAATGTTTACATGAATTAAAATTAATCGTTGATTTAATGTACGAAGATGGATTAGCTGGAATGAGATATTCAATCTCTGACACAGCTCAGTGGGGAGATTTCGTAACGGGACCACGTATTGTTACTGACAGTGTAAAAGCTGAAATGAAGGAAGTATTGAAAGATATTCAAACAGGTAAATTTGCTAAAGGTTGGATCCTTGAAAACCAAGCAAATCGTCCAGAATTCAATGCAATTAATAAGATTGAAGCTGAACACCAAATCGAAGTTGTAGGTAAGAAGCTTCGTGCAATGATGCCATTTGTTAAGCAAAAACAAACGAAAGAAGTGGTGGGTACCCGTGCGGAAAATTAATATTTTTGACACTACATTAAGAGATGGAGAACAGTCTGCTGGAGTTAACTTAAACTTACACGAAAAACTTGAAATAGCGAAGCAACTGGAACGACTCAATGTGGATGTTATGGAGGCCGGTTTCCCAGCTGCCTCAGATGGTGATTTTCAGTCAGTTAAACAAATTGCTGACACCATCAAAAATGTTTCTGTAACGGGTTTAGCAAGAGCTGTAAAAAGCGATATCGATGCTGCTTGGGGAGCATTAAAGGGTGGAGCGGAGCCTCGTCTCCACACCTTTCTTGCTACATCCCCAATTCATAGACAATATAAGCTAAAGCAAACAAAAGACCAGGTCATTCAAACAGCTGTAGAAAGTGTAAAATATGCTTCGAAATTTTTCCCAATCATCCAATGGTCTGCAGAGGATGCGAGTCGTACCGAATTAGACTTCTTAGCAAAAATCATCAAAGAAGTAATTGATGCAGGAGCTAATGTTATTAACCTACCAGATACAGTAGGTTACGGTACGCCAGAAGAATATGGAAAAATGTTTACTTATATATTAAATAACGTGCCGAATATTGATAAAGTTATCCTTTCGACTCACTGTCACGATGATCTAGGAATGGCTGTTGCCAATTCATTATCTGCTGTTGAGCATGGTGTCTTACAAGTAGAAGGAACCATTAATGGTATTGGTGAAAGAGCGGGTAATGCTTCACTTGAAGAAGTGGCAGTCGCATTGCATATTCGTCAAGACTTTTACCAAGCAAACACCCGATTAAAGCTGGATGAAATCAAGCGTACAAGTGATTTAGTTAGTAAATTAACAGGTATGATTGTTCCTCCAAACAAAGCTGTTATCGGTAAAAATGCTTATGCACATGAATCAGGTATTCACCAAGATGGTGTATTAAAGGAAAAAACAACATATGAAATTATCACTCCGGAATTAGTTGGGGTTAAATCTAATTCAATGGTTCTTGGAAAGCACTCTGGTAGACACGCATTCCGTAACCGTATTTTCGAATTAGGTTATTCATTAGATGACAATGAAATTAACCGAGTATTTAAGCTATTTAAAGATTTAGCGGATAAGAAGAAGGAAATCACTGATGATGATTTAGTTACATTATTAGTCGATGAAAAGGTTGCAAATGTCGAGGATATGTACCAATTGACTTCAATGCAAGTACAATATGGTACGAACCAAATCCCTACTGCAACGATTACTTTAACAGATCGTGAAGGCAAACAAATTCAAGAAGCTGCAACGGGGTCAGGAAGTGTTGAGGCACTGTATAACACACTTGAGCGCTGCTTCGGTATTTCTATTACTCTAGATGATTATCGAATCCAATCTGTTGGCGCTGGACGTGACGCATTGGCAGAGGTATTCGTTAAAGTAAGACATAACAATGTGGAAAGCAGTGGAAGAGGTTCTGCACAAGACGTGCTGGAGGCTTCCGCTCGAGCATATGTAAATGCAGTCAATAGATTACTAGCTGTTGAAAAGAATAAGAAATTACTTGAAAAAGTTGGAGTGTAACAGTAAATAATACTATTTTCAGTGTGGAAATAAGAGGAGGAGTCAGAATGAAGAAAAGTATTGCCGTACTTCGTGGTGATGGCGTAGGTAAAGAAGTAACTAAAGGGGCAATCGAAGTGTTGAAGGCTGTTGCCGAACAATACAATCATGAGTTTACATTTCAACACGCTTTAATAGGTGGTGTAGCTATAGACACCGAAGGTACTCCTCTGCCAGCGGAAACACTGGAAGTATGTAAACAAAGTGATGCGGTATTACTAGGGGCAGTTGGAGGTCCAAAATGGGATACAAACCCTCCACATTTACGCCCTGAAAAAGGATTATTACAAATTCGAAAAGCGTTGAATTTATATGCCAATGTAAGACCTGTAACTTGTTTTAATAGCTTGCTAGATGCCTCTCCACTTAAACAAGAAGTCATTGAAAATGCAGATTTTGTTATCGTTAGGGAGCTTACTGGTGGGCTTTACTTCGGAAAGCCAAGTGGAAGAACATTAGAAGATGGTGAGGAAGCTGCTGTCGACACTCTATCCTATAAACGTTCCGAAATGAAGCGTATCATTGAGAAAGCATTTGAAATGGCAATGTCAAGAAAGAAGAAGGTAACTTCTGTTGACAAAGCAAACGTATTGGAATCAAGCAGAATGTGGCGTGAGGTTGCTGAGGAAGTAGCTGTATCTTATCCAGATGTAGCGCTCGAGCATATGCTTGTGGATAACGCTGCGATGCAACTTATTCGGAATCCAAGGCAGTTTGATGTCATCGTCACTGAAAACATGTTTGGTGATATTTTAAGTGATGAAGCATCAATGCTAACGGGATCACTCGGAATGCTTCCATCAGCAAGTTTATCAACAGATGGACCAAGTCTATATGAACCAATCCATGGCTCAGCACCAGATATTGCCGGTAAGGATATTGCGAATCCAATCGCTACCATTTTATCAGCAGCCATGCTTTTACGTTTATCATTTGGATTAGATGAAGAAGCAAAAGCTGTAGAAAAAGCGGTAGATGAAGTGTTAGCAGCTGGATACCGGACTGCAGATATTGTGGATTCACAACAGGGAGCAATTTCAACAACTGAAATGGTGGAAAAAATCAAAGAGGCCTTAGTTGAGGACGGGGCAATTTCTAATATTATGTCTGCATATGCATAAATCTTCTTTCTTGAAATTGCATAGCAAGACCTACTAGACAGCTCGGTTTTATACCGAGCTTGTCTTTTCAAAAAAATGAAAAGGAGGATGGAGATACGAATGGCACCAAAAACAATTATTGAAAAAATATGGGATCAACACGTGATCAATCATGAAGAGGGGAAACCAAGTTTACTATACATTGACTTGCATCTTGTCCATGAAGTAACTTCTCCACAAGCCTTTGAAGGATTACGTTTAAAAAATAGAAAAGTAAGACGACCTGATTTGACTTTTGCAACAATGGACCATAACGTTCCTACTACAAGTGATCGCTTCCAAACAAAGGATGAAATTGCTGCAAAACAAATGAGTGCGTTAGAAAAAAACTGTAAGGAATTTAATGTTCCTTTAGCAGACCTTTACAGTCCTGAACAAGGGATTGTACACGTTATTGGACCTGAACTTGGCTTAACTCAACCAGGAAAAACGATTGTATGTGGAGATAGTCATACATCTACACATGGTGCATTTGGAGCCCTAGCATTTGGAATTGGGACAAGTGAGGTTGAACATGTTCTTGCAACCCAAACATTATGGCAACAAAAACCTAAAACGATGCAGGTCAATGTAGTTGGAACACTATCACCAGGTGTTTATGCAAAGGATGTTATTTTATCGATTATTCGAAAATTCGGAATTGATTTTGGAACAGGACATGTTATTGAATATACGGGTGAAGCGATTCGCAATATGTCGATGGAAGAAAGAATGACGATATGTAATATGTCCATTGAAGGTGGAGCAAAAGCTGGCTTAATTAGCCCAGACGAAACAACATTCTCATACTTAAATGGAAGAAAATATAGTCCAGCTGGCGCTGAATTCGATGCCGCTGTTGAAAGATGGAGGCAGCTTGCAACGGATGAAGGAGCAGTTTTCGATACTGTTCTAGAAATTCATGCGGATGAAATTTTACCAACTGTTACGTGGGGTACAAACCCATCCATGAGTGTGACAATTGATGATACCGTTCCATTCCCTGAGGATTTTAAAAGAGAAGTTGATCGAAGATCAGCAGAGCGTGCTTATGAGTATATGGAACTTGCTCCTGGAACACCCATTAACGAAATTGAAATTCAGCATGTCTTTATTGGTTCTTGTACAAACTCTCGCATTGGGGATTTACGTGAAGCGGCTGACATTATTCGGGGACAAAAAGTGTCTCCAAATGTTCGTGCATTAGTCGTGCCAGGCTCACAACAAGTTAAGTTACAAGCAGAAAAAGAAGGTCTTGCAGATGTATTCCGAGAAGCAGGCTTTGAATGGCGTGATGCTGGATGTAGCATGTGCTTAAGCATGAACCCTGACGTGGTACCTGCTGGTGAAAGATGTGCATCTACATCTAATCGTAATTTTGAAGGGCGACAAGGTAAGGGGGCTCGTACACACTTGGTGAGTCCGGCAATGGCAGCAGCAGCAGCAATCTATGGAAAATTCGTAGACGTACGTAAAATTCAAAAAGTAGCAACTGGAGAGGAGGCATAATCATGGAACCATTTGTTACACATACAGGCAAAGTTGCCGGAATGGATCGAAGTAATGTCGATACTGATCAAATTATTCCAAAGCAATTTTTAAAGAGTATTGAAAGAACGGGGTTTGGTAAATATGCCTTTTTTGATTGGCGCTTTGAAGCTGATGGAAGCCCAAATCCAAATTTTGAATTAAACCGTAAGGAAAACGAAGGGGCATCGATTCTAGTTGCGAATGAAAACTTTGGGTGTGGCTCTTCGCGTGAACACGCGCCATGGGCATTACAAGACTATGGATTTAAAGCAATCCTAGCTCCTTCTTTTGCGGATATCTTCTATAATAACTGTCTAAAGAACGGAATGCTTCCAATCGTGTTAGAAAAAAGCGTAATTGAGTATCTTTTAAAGGAAGCAAATGATGCTAGTTTTGAATGCACCATTTCTTTAGAAAATCAAACAATTGTTGATTCAAAAGGGTTCAAGACGGAGTTCTCCATTGACTCCCATTGGAAGGAAATGTTGATTAATGGTTGGGATGAAATTGATAAAACACTTTCCTATGAGCAGCAAATCAGAGAACACGAACTTAAAACAGCGAACTAAAAAGATAGACAAAGTCATTTTGACTTTGTCTATCTTTTTTGTATGATATCGAGACATTCTATTGTGTTCTCATTTTTACATTGGTAAACTTATAACTCAAGTAGAAAAATGATATTGGGGTTGGAAAACTCTATGGATAAACAGTCAAAAGGTAAGAAACAGGAAAAAATTATTCCTTTTCCTAAGCTTAAAGAAAGATTAATGGAAAAAGGATTAGAAGCTTTAACGAATAAGAAATTTAATGAGGCATTAACATTATTGAAACAGGCCAAGGAGCTTGAAAAAGGTAACCATGAGATAGAGTTAGGCATTGTAATTTGTCTTTTTGAATTAGGAGAATTAGAGCAAGCAAAAGAGAACTGTTTAGTCATGTTAAAAGAGGATGTCGGGGATTACTTTCACGTGCTGCAAATCTATGTGACGATCTTAATCCAGCTCGGACAATATGATGAGGTAAAAACAACAATTGAGGCTGTACTTGACGAAGATTCGGTTCCTCCTGCGTATTTGGACAATCTCACTCAGTTACTAGAACTAAGTAAACGAATGCTGGTTGTAGACGTGGCAGAAAAAGAATCTGATTACTCGAAAGAGGAAGCCAAGGATCGGATACAGAACATCTTATATAATGAAGGGTTGATTGGAAATCAAATAGCAACTATCCAATCCCTAAAGGAAGTAAATATAAGAAATTACCTTGATCTTCTCGTTCCATTTTTAGCTTTACCGGAGAAACACCCGATTATAAAAACAATGATCATTCAGCTACTCGTTACAAATTCGGTGGATCTCGAGATAGAGGTGGAGAAATTTGGTGAGACAATAAAGGTAAATCCCGCCAAGCTTGTCGATCCATCCATGTCTCCTTTTACTATCCAGGTTCTATCCATTTTAGAAAAACAACTGCAAAATGAAAATCCGACTCTTTACGAAACGGCAAAAGAGATTTGGCTGCAGCATCTTTTTGTACTCTATCCCTTTACATTGGAGGAGGAGGCTTCTGTTTATGCAGCAGCCTTACATTTATATAGTAGTGAGTTACATGGAATGGAGATCGAGAATCAAACACTCGAGCAACTATATAATGTCAGTTTGTTTGAACTAAAACACACCTTGTCTAAACTAGCAAAGGTTGAACACTTTTCTTATTTTGAGTAAAAGGATAGAAACTCTCATTTTATAATAGAGAGTATTTGGGTAAACTTTCTAACAATATAAAAATATTCTATATGTTGAAAGGTACCTATTCTATGTTATAATGTAATGGTTGTAAAATGCTAGTTTACCGACAAATGGTAACAGTTACCTAATTTACATATCGGAAAAAAATAGTTAACAAATAGATAGTTGGAGGGAAAGAATTATGTCCGCAAAGTGGGAAAAATTAGAAGGAAACCAAGGTGTCTTAACTGTAGAGGTGGATGCTGAAACATTTAACAAAGGGCTTGACGAAGCATTTAAAAAGGTAGTTAAACAAGTTAACGTACCTGGCTTCCGTAAAGGTAAAATGCCTCGTGGAATGTTTGAAAAGCGTTTTGGTGTTGAATCATTGTACCAAGATGCATTAGATATTATTCTTCCAGATGCATATGAAAGTGCAATCAAAGAAACTGGAATCGAGCCAGTTGACCGTCCAGAAGTTGATGTTGAACAAATTGAAAAAGGAAAAAACCTTATCTTCACTGCAAAAGTTACAGTTAAACCAGAAGTTAAACTTGGCGAATACAAAGGCTTAGAAGTTGAAAAGCTTGATGAAACAGTAACTGACGAAGAAGTTGATGCAGAAATCAAACAATTACAAGAGCGCAATGCAGAACTTGTTGTTAAAGAAGAAGGTACTGTAGAATATGGCGACACTGTTGTACTTGATTTCGAAGGTTTCGTTGATGGAGAAGCATTCGAAGGTGGAAAAGCTGAAAACTATTCACTCGAAATTGGTTCAGGCTCATTCATCCCAGGTTTTGAAGAGCAATTAATTGGAGTTGCTGCTGGAGCTGAAAAAGATGTGGAAGTTACATTCCCTGAAGAGTACCATGCTGAAGATTTAGCAGGTAAGCCAGCAACATTTAAAGTTAAAATTCACGAAATCAAAGGAAAAGAACTTCCCGAGTTAGATGATGAGTTTGCAAAAGACGTAGACGATGAAGTGGAAACATTAGATGAGTTAAAAGCTAAAACAAGAACTCGTTTAGAAGAAACAAAGAAGCGTGATGCTGAAAATAACCTTAAAGACATATTGATCGAAAAAGCATCTGAAAATGCAGAAATCGATATTCCAGAGGCTATGGTTAATACTGAATTAGACCGCATGGTTCGTGAATTTGAACAACGTTTACAAATGCAGGGTATGAACCTTGACCTATACTTCCAATTCTCAGGTCAAGATGAAAATGCATTACGTGAACAAATGAAAGAAGATGCTGGCAAACGTGTTCTTGTTAACTTAACATTAGAAGCAATTGCAAATGCTGAAAACATCGAGGTTTCTGAAGAAGAAATTAACGAAGAACTTCAAAACATGTCTACAATGTACGGAGTATCTGCTGAAGAACTTAAGCAAATGCTTGGTGGCGTAGATGGAGTTAAAGAAGATTTAAAAATAAGAAAAGCAATCGATTTTCTTGTAGAAAATAGCAAAAGTGTTGCATAATAATAAATAAGGGAATATCAAGGCGCGATATGATCGTGCCTTGTTTTATACCCAAAACATGGAAGTAGTACATACAATAGGCTGTTGGTAGTAGTTTTATTCTAATGAATATGGGAACACTTAAAAGGAGGGCAATGTTAACACGTTTCACTAGGCGTTTTCAATCAAACATACTTACATAATAAACATGAGAGTTATTTATTACCTATCTGAAGAAGAAATATGGTACAATGTGCAATACATAACGAATTAGAAATTTTCGAACCGATGGTATGGGGCCTAAGTTCAAACAAGACTGCCTAAAGATAAAGGTGTACGATAAATGTTGAGGAAGAGATTAGACGATTATCGGAGCCGAAAAAATTTTGGCTTATTGTAGAGAGAAGAAACAAATAAGGGGTGACAAGATGTTTAAATTTAACGATGAAAAAGGGCAACTTAAGTGTTCTTTTTGTGGCAAGACACAAGATCAAGTTCGCAAGTTAGTTGCTGGACCAGGCGTTTATATATGCGATGAATGTATCGAGTTATGTACTGAAATCGTTGAAGAGGAACTAGGTACAGAGGAAGAAGTTGAATTTAAAGATGTACCAAAACCAAAAGAAATAAGAGAGATTCTAGATGAATATGTTATAGGGCAAGACTCAGCAAAGAAATCCTTAGCTGTTGCCGTGTATAACCACTATAAGCGAATCAATTCAAACAGCAAAATAGATGATGTTGAATTGTCTAAGAGTAATATTTGTATGATTGGGCCTACCGGAAGTGGTAAAACATTGCTTGCTCAAACGTTGGCTCGTATTTTAAATGTACCATTTGCCATAGCTGATGCGACCTCATTAACTGAAGCTGGATATGTCGGTGAAGATGTAGAAAATATTCTCTTAAAGCTAATTCAAGCAGCTGATTATGATGTAGAAAAGGCTGAAAAGGGTATTATTTATATCGATGAAATCGATAAGGTGGCACGTAAATCAGAGAACCCATCGATTACAAGAGATGTTTCTGGTGAGGGTGTACAGCAAGCACTACTAAAAATTCTTGAAGGAACTGTGGCAAGCGTACCTCCTCAAGGTGGTAGAAAGCACCCACATCAAGAATTCATTCAAATTGATACGACAAATATTTTATTTATTGTTGGTGGAGCTTTTGATGGAATTGAACAAATCATTAAGCGTCGTCTTGGCAAGAAAGTAATCGGGTTTGGTTCTAACATTATCGAAGAAGATTTAGACCAAAAATCGTTACTATCTAGATCATTACCGGAAGATTTATTAAAGTTCGGATTAATTCCTGAATTTATCGGTCGTCTGCCAGTGATTGCAAGCCTTGAGCCGCTTGATGAAGATGCATTAGTTGAAATTTTAACAAAGCCTAAGAATGCCCTAGTGAAGCAATATCAAAAAATGCTTGAGTTAGATGAAGTTGAGTTAGATTTCGAAGAAGATGCCCTTATAGAAATTGCGAAAAAAGCAATTGAACGTAAGACAGGAGCTCGTGGTTTACGCTCCATTATTGAAGGTATTATGCTTGATGTAATGTTTGATCTTCCATCAAGAGATGATATTAAAAAATGTATTATTACTGCAGAAACTGTTACAAAAAATACATCACCAAAGCTTCTTTTGGATGATGGAACCATTGTTGAGAATACAGAAATCTCTGCTTAAAGTAAAAAATCCCGGGGTTAAAAACCTCGGGATTTTTTACTATTGTGAATTTCGTAATTCGTTCATACGTTGTGTCCAGTCATTTACTTTTTGTATGATTCGCTGACGTTCGGCCTCTGTTTTTTCATGGTTTTCAGTACTTAGTTGATTCTTTAATTCTGCACTTAGATTCCATTTTGCATCCACCGCTTTTAGTAAAGCATCATATGTTTCAGGACTAATCATGTTTTCGGAACGCATGAGTTGCATAGCAGAGATGAATCTACTTCGTTCATTGGTTGCTGCATAGTAAAAATTACTGGCTAATTTTGCTCTGTCCCTCATGGCATTATTCATTTGCCCCCAATGCTTGAGAAGGGAATTGGATTTACTCATGATTTCTTGAAACGAAGGTACCCATTTCTTTGTAATCGAATTATCTAACTCTTCAATTGTATTGGCAGAAAGATACTCCCCATTACCAGCACTTGCTACTTCTTTAAGCTGATTTTCACTCTCAGTATCTACATCGAACCCGATAATATTAACGGCTCGATTTGAGTTTTTCTCGGCGAAGGCTTTTGCTGTTCCTACAGGGTCACCATCACATGTTTCGATACCATCACTTATGATGTATAGTGTTACGTTATTGGATGAGTTTTCAGTTTTTTTATGTACAAAATCAATAGCGTTTGCGAGTGGTGTCCATCCCCTTGCCTGGACCGAATTTACTGCTTCTGAAAAGGCCTCGGGATTAAATTTTTGGAGCGGATATACATCCTCTATTTTTGAACAAGAAAGCTGTTTGTCTTTTTCCTGATTCGAACCTGTATGTCCGTATACAACAAGAGAAATCTCTTTTTCATTTCCTACAGTTGAGGCAAAACGGCTTGCTGCTTTCTTGGCAATGGACATTTTTTGCATTCCTTGAACTTTTCCATACATACTTCCACTTGCATCAAGTAAAATATAAACTTCGCTTGGAACCGAGTCTTTTTTTACCAGTTCGTTTTGCATGTCTTCTGGCTCTGGAAGATAGGGTTCATACCAATTAATACCAAACTCTTTAATTTCTGAAATCGAACGATTATACGCGTTGCTGCCAAGATAAAAATGGAGGGCTTTAAAAATATCGGTTGTGTCATTTGTTTCTGAAGTAAATGCTGCAAGTTTATTCGTTAACTCTTCTTCATAATTCCCTAGTCCAAATTCACCCCAAACTTGCTTTGTTTCTTCTTCAAAAGGAATATCTGATGTGAAAATTCCAGCTGGCTGCTCCTGAAACCCTTCTAAAGAATTGGGAATGATTATATTCCTTACTTGCTCGATTACATTTTCTGAATCCTTTTCTTCTGCCTGAGCGATTGTTTCCTTTTCCTTTACTGTAGCTGTTTTGGGTTCATTTTGATTAACTTCCTGTTCTTGTGATTGATCTAGTGACTTGGTCTCTTTTTCTGTACAGCCACTGACAATTAGTATCGATGCTAAAATAAGTACCAGTACCCACTTTTTGTTCATATTTTCACTCCTTTTATTCACACAATATATATCTTACAGATAATCAATATTTTTTAAATAGTTCAAATTAACTAGATGAATATGTATATTATGGATGAATTTGGTTTTTATCTAATAGGCTTTTCTTATACTAATACAAACAGTACGAAACGGCTGTTCAAAAATCCTTCAAATTTGGTTTATTCCGCCTTTACTCAGGAGATAATAGCAATAGAGAGTCTATCTTTGCGAGCAGGAGGAATAATATGAGTTGGACAGGTATTGTTTTATTCGTACAGCTATTTTTTGGAGTGATTATCGGGCTTTATTTTTGGAATCTCCTTAAAAACCAGCGAACTCAAAAGGTATCAATCGATAAAGAATCTAGAAAAGAAATGGAACAGCTTCGGAAAATGAGATCCATTTCCTTAACAGAACCTCTAGCTGAGCGGGTACGACCAACTAGTTTTTCAGATATCGTTGGCCAAGAGGATGGCATTAAGTCATTAAAGGCCGCACTATGTGGACCAAATCCCCAGCATGTCATCATTTATGGACCACCTGGAGTAGGAAAAACAGCAGCAGCACGACTAGTGATGGAGGAAGCAAAACGTAATGCAAAGTCTCCATTTAAACAATCGGCTGTTTTTGTAGAATTAGATGCAACAACTGCAAGATTTGATGAACGTGGAATTGCCGATCCTTTAATTGGTTCTGTTCATGATCCAATTTATCAAGGGGCAGGTGCGATGGGGCAAGCTGGTATTCCCCAGCCAAAACCCGGAGCTGTGACACATGCACATGGCGGAGTACTATTCATTGATGAAATTGGAGAGCTTCACCCGATTCAAATGAATAAAATGCTTAAGGTGTTAGAGGATCGTAAGGTATTTCTTGAAAGTGCTTATTACAGTGAGGAAAATACGCAAATCCCCACACATATACACGACATATTTAAAAATGGCTTACCAGCTGACTTTCGGATGATTGGTGCAACAACGAGAACACCAAATGAACTGCCACCTGCGATTCGATCACGTTGCCTTGAGGTGTTTTTCCGTGAATTGGATCAGGATGAATTAGCAATTGTAACAAGAAAGGCGCTTGAAAAAGTAGGTATGCAGGCATCGGAGAAAGGAATCGCGACACTTGCATCCTATGCACGCAATGGACGCGAGGTCGTCAACATGGTTCAAATCGCCGCAGGTATCGCGATTTCAGAGGATCGTGATTTTATTAAAGATGAAGATATTGAATGGGTGCTTCATTCCAGCCAGTTAACACCACGTTATGATAAAAAGATTTATCCAAGTGCAAGGGTGGGTCTTGTCAATGGATTGGCGGTATATGGTCCGAATACCGGGGCGCTGTTAGAAATTGAGGTAACAGTCATTCCTGCTAAAGATAAAGGAACGATTAATATAACAGGTATCGTGGAAGAAGAAAGTATTGGTGACCGCGGGAAATCTATTCGAAGAAAAAGTATGGCGAAAGGCTCGATTGAGAATGTCATTACGGTACTTCGTTCAATGGGAGTGCCAGCACATGATTATGATATTCATGTTAATTTCCCTGGCGGAATACCAATCGATGGACCATCTGCGGGAATTGCAATGGCTACAGGGATTTATTCGGCGATTCACAAGTTTCCAGTAGATCATAAGGTAGCCATGACAGGTGAAATCAGTATCCATGGAAATGTAAAACCTATTGGTGGAGTTGTGCCGAAAATAAAGGCAGCTAAACAAGCAGGAGCAAAAAAGGTAATTATTCCACAAGAGAATATGCAATCGATCTTAATGGAAATTGATGGGATTGAAATTATTCCGGTTACAAATCTTGAAGAGGTTTTTGAAATTGCAATCGAAACACCAGAACGCGGGAAGCAAGCCAAGCAAGCTATTATTCCAGCTTCTACAACATATTCAAAAACAGAGTCTGTCTAAAACCAATACAGTTTAAAATAGAAAGACTTCGACATACTAAAAAGGAGCGTCGGAGTCTTTTTTGTTTCGTTTTTTCAAAAAGAAAAATCCCTAAAATAGACACTAGCTTTCAAATAAGATAAAATTTACATTTAAGAACTATATTCAATTTTGAGGTGTTAGCAATGACAAGAAAAAAAGAAATCATTGTTCCTCTTTTACCACTTCGAGGATTGCTCGTCTATCCGACCATGGTTTTGCACCTAGATGTGGGCCGTGACAAATCGGTGCAAGCATTGGAAAAAGCAATGGTAGAAGACCATATCATTTTTTTAACAACCCAAAAAGATGTGGCAATTGACGATCCTACACAGGATGATATTTATAACATAGGAACATTAACACAAGTAAAACAAATGCTTAAGTTACCAAACGGAACGATACGTGTATTAGTTGAGGGACTTTACCGTGCGGAAATAAAAGAAGTCTATGACAACGACAGCCATTATTCAGTAAAAGTCAAAACATTTGAAGAAGACGAGACAAAAGATGTTGAAGCAGAAGCACTCATGCGTATGATGCTTGAGTATTTCGAACAATACATAAAGCTTTCAAAGAAAATATCAACCGAAACATACACTTCTGTAACAGATATTGAAGAGCCAGGAAGAATGGCAGATATCATTGCCTCTCATATTCCTCTTAAACTTCAAGAAAAGCAGGACATTCTTGAAACGATTGATGTTCGTGAGAGAATGAATAAAGTAATTACAATCATTAATAATGAAAAGGAAGTCTTAAGTCTCGAGAAGAAAATTGGTCAACGTGTAAAGCGTTCGATGGAAAGAACCCAAAAAGAATACTATCTTCGTGAGCAAATGAAGGCCATTCAAAAGGAATTGGGAGATAAAGAAGGCAAGACGGGTGAAGTGACCTCTCTCAAGGAAAAAATTGAAGCAGCAGGAATGCCTGAGCATGTTAAGGAAGTTGCATTAAAGGAACTTGATCGATACGAAAAAATTCCGCAAACTTCTGCTGAAAGTGCAGTAATTCGTAATTATATTGAATGGCTGTTAGCATTGCCATGGACAAAAGCAACGGAAGATCGTCTAGATATTCATCGTGCGGAAGAAATCCTTGAAAAAGACCATTTTGGACTTGAGAAGGTGAAAGAAAGGGTCCTTGAATACTTAGCGGTCCAACAGTTAACTAATTCCTTAAAGGGTCCTATTCTATGTTTAGCTGGTCCTCCCGGAGTCGGTAAAACCTCTTTGGCTAAATCTGTGGCCAAATCACTTGGACGAAATTTCGTACGAATTTCGCTTGGAGGAGTTCGGGACGAATCTGAAATTAGAGGACATCGTAGAACATATGTCGGAGCAATGCCTGGTCGTATCATCCAAGGGATGAAAAAAGCAGGAACTATAAATCCAGTCTTCTTATTAGATGAAATTGATAAAATGTCGAGTGATTTTAGAGGAGATCCTTCAGCTGCAATGCTTGAAGTATTAGACCCTGAACAAAACTTCAACTTCAGTGACCATTTTATTGAAGAGCCTTATGATTTATCAAAGGTTATGTTTATTGCAACGGCGAATAATTTGGCTACAATCCCTGGACCGCTTCGTGACCGCATGGAAATTATCACGATTGCTGGTTATACCGAGCTTGAAAAGGTTCATATTGCAAAAGATCACTTATTGCCAAAGCAGCTTAAAGAGCATGGTTTAACGAAAGGTAAATTGCAAATACGTGAGGATGCCCTATTGAACATCATTCGTTATTACACGAGGGAAGCGGGGGTTCGCGGACTGGAGCGACAAATTGCGAAAGTCTGTCGTAAGGTTGCAAAAATTATTGTATCTGGTGAAAAGAAGCGCGTTATCATAACCGATAAAAATGTTGTAGAATTTTTAGGCAAACAGGTATTCCGCTATGGTCAAGCGGAACTCGAGGATCAAGTGGGTGTCGCTACTGGGCTTGCTTATACTGTGTTCGGTGGGGATACACTATCTATTGAGGTTTCCTTAGCACCAGGTAAAGGAAAGCTTGTTCTTACAGGTAAGCTTGGGGATGTGATGAAGGAATCTGCGCAAGCAGCATTTAGTTACATTCGTTCTAAAGCTGAAGAGTTGAAAATAGATGCGAATTTTAATGAGAAGAATGATATCCATATTCACGTTCCGGAAGGTGCTGTACCAAAGGATGGTCCTTCTGCAGGGATTACAATTGCAACGGCTCTAATATCTGCTTTAACCGGAAGAGCTGTTCGCAAGGAAGTAGGGATGACTGGTGAGATTACGTTAAGAGGACGTGTTCTGCCTATTGGTGGTTTGAAGGAAAAATCACTAAGTGCCCATCGTGCAGGATTAACAAAGATCCTATTCCCTAAGGAAAACGAAAAGGATCTTGAGGATATCCCCGAAAGTGTAAGAGAAGATGTTGAATTTGTTCCGGTTTCACATCTGGATGAAGTCCTAAAACATGCGTTAGTCGAGGAGAAAAAATGAAAGTAACAAGTGCAAATATCGTTATCAGTGCTGTTAGACCGGATCAGTATCCTGAAGGGGATTTACCTGAATTTGCACTGGCAGGACGTTCGAATGTAGGAAAATCATCGTTTATTAATAAAATGATTAATCGTAAAGCATTGGCTAGGACATCATCAAAGCCTGGTAAAACGCAAACATTAAATTTTTTCATCATAAATGAGTTATTGTATTTTGTCGATGTTCCCGGCTATGGGTATGCGAAGGTATCTAAAAAAGAAAGAGAAGCATGGGGGAAAATGATTGAGACGTATTTAACAAAGCGAGAACAGCTTAAAGCAGTCGTTCTCATTGTTGATTTACGACATCCCCCAACTAATGATGATGTGCTTATGTATGATTTTGCAAAGCACTATGAAATACCAGTTGTTGTGATTGCAACAAAGGCTGATAAGATTCCAAAAGGAAAATGGGATAAACATTTAAAGGTAGTTCGAGAAACATTGGAACTTGAGCCAGGTGATCACCTCATCAAGTTTTCGTCAGAAACGGGTTTAGGGAAGGACGAAGCCTGGTCAGTCTTACAATCGTATATGAACGGAGAAAACAGCTAAAGCATCTGCTTTGGCTGTTTTTTTTGAGGAATTTTAGGAAATTATGAAAAATTAGAGTGTTTCAAGGGTGATTTTACCGATTTGGTTATATACGAAGGGTTGGACTAATAAAGATATAAGGAATGATAGGTATTCTCTACTAAAAATTCGTCATGATTTTTAGTAGGAATCAATAAGGGGGAAGAAGTGTGAAGCAGAGATTTATTCCTTTTTTCGTTTTGCTTATGGTTATTGCTATCTTGGGCGCTTGTGGCAGTGAGAAATCATCTTCAAATGGGATGTCATTGGTGGAGGACGGAAAATTTACATTTGCTTCATCAGGTGAGTATAATCCATTTAGTGTAACAGATGGTAATGGGGTTATGACTGGCTTCGATATTGATGTGGCAGAAGCAATTGCTAAGGAGCTTGGTTTAGAACCAGAGCAAAAGAGATTTAAGTTTAACAGTATTGTTGAGGGTGTAAAGACTGGTCGGTTTGATGCTGCAGTTGCGAGCCATACGATAACGGAAGAACGAGCAGAGCATGTCAACTTTTCTACACCTTATTATTATTCGGGACCGCAAATTTTTGTTAGACCGGATAGTGATATTCAGAGCCTAGAAGATCTGAAGGATTTGGAAATTGCCGTTTCTAAGGGCTCTACCTATGCAAAAATTGCTGAAGAAGTAACTGGGAATGTGGTTCAATATGACAGTGATGTAACGGCTTTAGAAGCATTGGCAATTGTAAAACACGATGCGGTTATTACAGATTTCTTAACTGGAAAAGAAGCGATGGGCAATGGTGTAGAAATTGTAGGTAAAGACATTCTCGGTTTGAGTGAGCAAGCCATTGCAGTCGCAAAGGATAATGATGAATTATTGAAAAAGGTAAATGAAGCCCTAAAAAAACTTAGAGAAGATGGGACCTTGAAGGAAATAAGTGAAAAATACTTCAAAGAAGACATAACGACTAATCCAGAAGAATAAAACATCATTGAAACGAATGTGTTTTTCTACGCATTCGTTTCTTTTTCTAAAGGAGTTGAGTGAAATTGCCTGAATTAAGTCATATCATCGAGCAGTTGATTGAATCCTACCCCGTGTTTTTAAAGGGGATGCTTCTTACACTACAAGTAACGATTGTTGCGATTTTAATCGCAGTTTTTATCGGGCTGTTTTTTGCATTCTTAAAAATATCCGGGAAAACCATCTTAGTTAAACTAGCTGATTTGTATATTTATCTAGTAAGAGGGACACCACTAGTTGTTCAAATTTTTGTCTTTTATTTTGGCTTATCTGCTTTAGATATATCCATGTTTTGGTCTGTAACGTTAGGGTTGGCCTTTCATAATGGTGCATATATTGCTGAAATTTTTCGAGGCGCGATACAATCAATTGATAGTGGTCAAATGGAGGCAGGGCAGTCTTTGGGAATGAGCAGAATCTTAACGATGAGAAGAATCATCCTTCCTCAAGCATTTCGGAGAGCATTACCCCCACTTGGAAATCAATTTATCATCGGATTGAAGGACTCATCACTAGCAGCCTTTATTGGCTTAAATGAACTTTTCAATGTTTCGACAACTCTAGGCTCTAATAACTTTGATTACATGACCTATTTGCTAATTGTCGCGATCTATTATTTAATCCTTGTTCTGCTCTTTACTATTTTAGTTGGAATGCTTGAGAAAAAGCTGGCAGCTAGCGACAAATAAGGACGGTGAAAAAAGATGGGAAAGAAGGAAATGATAAAGGTTGTAGATCTAAATAAATCATTTGGTGACTTACATGTGCTAAAAGATATAAACATGGTTGTGAAAGAAAGTGAAGTAGTTTGTTTAATTGGAGCTAGTGGTTCTGGTAAAAGTACATTGCTTCGTTGTTTGAACTTTTTAGAAATAAAGGAAAGTGGAGAAATTAGGATTAGGGACGAAAAAATTGAGCCTAAAAGCCATAATCTAACTGAAATTCGCCAAAAAGTTGGAATGGTCTTTCAGCATTTTAATCTATTTCCTCATATGACAGTCCTTGATAATGTTATAGAAGCCCCCACACAGGTTAAGAAGATTTCAAAACAAGAGGCAATTGAGCAGGCGAAGGAGCTTCTTGGAAAGGTAGGATTGGCTGATAAGGTGAATGTGTATCCTTCTAAATTATCAGGTGGGCAAAAGCAACGTGTTGCAATCGCAAGGGCATTGGCGATGAAACCTGAAATCATGTTATTCGATGAACCTACATCAGCGCTTGACCCAGAGTTGGTTGGCGAGGTACTCAATACGATGAAGCAATTAGCGAATGAAGGAATGACGATGGTTGTTGTCACCCATGAAATGGGGTTTGCAAAAGAAGTTGCAGACCGTGTCATATACATGCATGATGGAAAAATAGTCGAGGAGGGAAGTCCAAAGGACATTTTTGAGAATCCAAAAGAACAACGAACAAAAGATTTTCTGAACTCCATTTTATAAGGAGTAACAGGTATCTCAAAGAGCTTCCTTTGGGATACCTTTTTTTATGAAAAATACCCGCGAAGATATTCAATTCGTGGGTATGATCGCTTTTGGTATAATTTACTTTTTCTTAATGAATAATAAATAAAAGCCGATTCCAACAAGGAGAAGGGGCCAGTAGTCCAAAATGAAAGATAACCCACCTTCTAAGAATCCTAACCAGCTAATAAATCGACTGTAATTGAGGAACAAGAGCGAAATAAGTAAGAGAACGACACTGTGGAAAAGTCCATTTTTAGTCTTAAAATATGTAAACAGCATTCCAAGGCCAACTATGAACAATAACATACCTGGCTGTTTGGGCCAAAAGGTAAGTTGATTGATACTATGAAAATGGAATCCAAAGCCTACTAAGATAAAACCAGGTAAGATGTTACTTGGCTGTTTTTCAACATATCCTTGTACAAGAAAAGCAATCCCGACAATGATCATGAGTGTTTGCCATGAATAGAAGTTAGTAAATACTGGTATGCCCAATTGTTGGAGCAAAAGATAGCAACCAATCCCAACAAGGATGATACCAGAAAAGAGATTATTTTTTTTCATATAGTCCCCCATGCTAGTTACTTGATTTGATCATGCTTTTTTGTTAATGTAACGATTGAAGTCAAAATGTCTTATATATAAGTATAAACGCAATTATAGCTTAATTTTATATGTTTATTTTATTATAAAATCATCTTAGCATAGGTTGTCAAAAACTGTTCACACATTTTTCGACAATCGTTCACATCGGACATGGTATAATAGTAGTAGTTTTTTGGACGTAATCCATTTCATTATTAAAAGTTGGGGTGAGAGATTATGCATACAATTATGGTCGGACTAAACTATAGAACAGCCCCTGTCGAAATACGTGAAAAATTAACCTTTGATTCAGAAAGCATTGTACAAGCAATGAAAGAATTGAAAGGGAAAAAAAGTATTTTAGAAAACGTAATTGTTTCAACATGTAACCGGACAGAAATATATGCTGTTGTCGACCAACTGCATACAGGACGCTACTATATTAAAGATTTTCTATCACAGTGGTTTGGGATTGATAAAGAGGAGTTTACTCCTTATTTAAACATTTTTGAAAATGAAGGTGCCGTAAATCATCTGTTCCATGTTACATGTGGTTTAAATTCAATGGTGGTTGGGGAAACACAAATCCTTGGACAAGTACGTTCAAGCTTTTTATCTGCACAAGATCAAGGTACTTCAGGTACTGTTTTTAACCATCTATTTAAACAATCCATTACATTAGCAAAACGTGCACATTCTGAAACGGAAATTGGTTCAAACGCTGTTTCAGTGAGTTATGCTGCCGTCGAACTAGCGAAGAAGATTTTTGGTGATCTTTCGAATAAAAATGTACTCATCTTTGGTGCTGGAAAGATGGGCGAACTGGCTGTTCAAAACCTACATGGTTCAGGTGTAGGGAAAGTAACAGTCATGAATCGTACCTATGAAAAAGCCCAAAGCCTTGCTGACAAGTTCCAAGGAGAAGCAAGAGCAATTGAGGAATTACAATGTGCCTTAGTTGATGCTGATATCATGATTAGTTCAACTGGTGCAAAAGGCTATGTCATCACGAAAGAAATGATGCAAGACGTCGAACGGATGAGAAAGGGTCGTCCTTTATTTATGGTGGATATTGCTGTACCAAGAGACTTGGACCCAGGACTTGCCGATTTAGAAAGCGTCTTTTTATATGATATTGATGATTTAGAAGGAATCGTGGAGGCAAATCTTCAGGAGCGTAAAATAGCTGCTGAAGAAATTGAACTCATGATTGAAAATGAAATTATTGAATTTAAAAATTGGTTGAATACTTTAGGTGTGGTTCCAGTTATTTCAGCACTACGAAATAAGGCTTTAGCCATTCAGGCTGAAACAATGGAAAGCATTGAGCGCAAAATGCCTAATCTTACTGAGCGCGAGAGAAAAGTATTGAACAAACATACGAAAAGTATTATTAATCAGCTATTGCGGGACCCTATTTTACAAGTAAAGGAACTTGCTGCGCAGCCAAATGCAGATGAATCTTTAGCATTATTTATGAAGATTTTTGATATCGAGGAAGCAGTTGTTTCTGAGTATGGGATGCAAAAGGAAAAAAGTAATATGAATGTCGTAGCAGCCAATAGACAGCAGCCTTCTCTACAGTCATAATGAGGAGAAAATCGATATGGTAGAGATGAATGTAACGAGATTACATGAGTTTACTGTAATCCTCTATGCCCTAAGTGTCCTTCTTTATTTTATAGACTTTCTTCATAATAACCGGAAGGTAAACAAGGTTGCCTTCTGGTTACTTGCATTTGTATGGATCATTCAAACAATTTTTCTGCTTACACGAATGATACATACAGGTAGATTGCCGATCTTGTCCATGTTTGAAGGACTCTATTTCTATGCGTGGGTTTTGATTATGCTCTCTTTAATTTTAAACAAGTTTTTGAGAGTTGATTTTTTTGTTTTTTTTACCAATTTATTAGGGTTTTTCATTATGGCTTTACATACCTTCGCCCCAGGTCAGCATGGTTCAAGTGCGGTGGAAACCCAGCTAATTTCAGAATTGCTGATGATTCATATCACGATGGCGATTCTATCATACGGGGCTTTTTCATTATCCTTTGTATTTTCAATCCTTTATTTGATTCAATACAATTTGTTGAAACAGAAAAAATGGGGAAAGCGTCTTCTCCGGCTAGATGATTTGTCTAAACTAGACTATATGTCATACGTATTGAATCTCATTGGAGTGCCGATGCTTTTATTAGCACTTATTTTGGGCGTGCTATGGGCCTTTATAAAGGTTGAAAATTTTTATTTTTACGATACAAAGGTGTTAGGTTCCTTTTTTGTTTTAGGTATCTACATCGTGTACCTGTATAAAAGGGTTGTCCAAAAGCTCCAAGGAAAAACCATTGCATACTGGAATATAGGAGCATTTTTACTTTTACTAGTTAATTTCTTTTTATTTGGAAGCTTATCGAATTTTCATTTTTGGCTTTCATAGAACGGAGGAGTATTTATGAGGAAAATTATTGTTGGTTCTCGTAGAAGCAAATTGGCGATTACACAGACAAACTGGGTAATCCAGCAACTTAAAAATTTAGGTGTACCCAATGAGTTTGAGGTAAAAGAAATCGTGACAAAAGGCGATAAAATTCTTGATGTTACGTTATCGAAAGTTGGAGGTAAAGGCCTTTTCGTTAAAGAAATTGAACAGGCTTTATATGATAAGGAAATTGATATGGCTGTCCATAGTATGAAGGACATGCCTGCTGTGTTACCTGAAGGATTAATCATTGGATGTGTTCCGAAGCGTGAAGATCACCGTGATGTCATTATCTCGAAGCAAGATGTATCCTTTGATAACCTTCCTAGTGGATCAATTGTGGGAACAAGCAGTTTGCGTAGAAGTGCACAACTTCTAGCAAAAAGAGAAGATATTGAAATTAAATGGATTCGCGGAAACATCGATACAAGGCTTTCAAAGCTGGAAAATGAAGACTACGATGCTATCGTTTTGGCTGCAGCAGGCTTAAAGCGATTAGGTTGGTCGGACGACGTAGTATCAGAATTTGTGGACCCTGAGGTTTGTTTACCAGCAGTGGGACAAGGTGCGCTTGCCATTGAATGCCGTGAAGATGATACTGAAATTTTACTTGCCTTATCAAAATTAAATGATGAATATACGCAAAATACGGTTGCTGCAGAGCGTGCTTTCCTCCATAAAATGGAGGGTGGCTGCCAGATTCCAATTGCGGCTTATGCAACGATGTCAGATGATAAAGAAATTGCGTTAACAGCGTTGGTAGGTTCTCCGGACGGGAAAATCATATACAAAGAACAAGTGAATGGAAGAAATCCAATTGAAGTGGGACACGAAGCAGCGAAAAAATTAACAGACCTTGGTGCAAAAGAGTTAATTGATCAAGTGAAAGAGGAGCTTAACAAGTAATGAAAGGCGAACAACCTCTTTTCGGGAAAACGATTTTAAATACAAGAGGTAAAAATGCGGCTGCTGAATTTTCTAAGAAAATCTCGGCAGCTGGTGGTACGCCAATCGAAATTCCTTTGCTAACGTTCCAAAAACCAAAAGAAACAGATTTTATTAAAGTAACGATTCAGCAATTAGATCATTATGAATGGCTGGTTTTTACGAGTAAAAATGGTGTTGATTTCTTCTTTGATTTTTATGATGAGGTAGTGGAAAAAGTAAGTAGGAAACTAACCATGCCTAAAATCGCTGTAGTCGGTACAAAAACAGAAAAGGCATTATTGGCAAAGGGGTATAAGCCTGAGATAGTTCCGGCTGAATTTATTGCCGAAGGCTTGTTCGAAAGTTTGAGACCGTATGTAAAAGAAGGTGTCCAATTTTTATTAGCTCGCGGTAATTTAGCACGTTCTTATTTAGTTGATGAGTTAACAAAGCGCGGTGCTGGAGTTACTGATTTAATTGTTTATGAGACAGCAGGAGATACTCGTGATAAGGAACATTTAATCGAGCTTTTAAAAGAAAAACAAATAGACATAATCACATTTACAAGTCCATCTACAGTGAAGCAATTTTATAAAATGGTGGAACAAACGGAGTGGGAAGAATGGACAAAGCATGTCATATTCGCTTGCATTGGGCCAGAGACCCAAAAAGCGGCAGAGCAATTACATATCCCCATTCATATTTGCCCTGAACATTACACAACAGACCATTTACTTATGGAAATCATCGGTTTTTTACAATCACAAGGAGGAAAATAAGAGATGGAGAAATTACAATTTGTTAGACATCGGAGATTACGCCAATCTGCAAATATGAGAGCATTAGTGCGTGAAACACATTTACATACGGATGATTTAATTTACCCTTTATTCATTGTTGAAGGAGAAAATAAGAAAATAGAAGTTTCCTCGATGCCAGGTGTCTATAATATTTCATTGGATCTACTTGAACAAGAATTAAATGAGATTGTAGGGTTGGGAATTAAATCAGTTATTTTATTTGGTGTACCAGATGAAAAGGATGAGGTTGGTACAGGAGCCTATCATAATCACGGGATTGTTCAAGAAGCAACTCGTTTCATAAAAGAAAAACATCCAGAATTAATTGTCATTGCAGATACTTGTCTTTGTGAATATACTTCACACGGCCACTGTGGAGTTATCGAGAACGGCGAGGTACTAAATGACCCATCCCTTGAATTGTTAGCAAAAACAGCCGTAAGTCAAGCGAAAGCGGGTGCGGATATTATTGCACCATCTAATATGATGGATGGATTTGTTACAGCTATTCGACATGGCCTAGATGAAGCAGGCTTTGAAAATGTTCCGATTATGTCATATGCGGTTAAATATTCATCTGCATTTTATGGTCCATTCCGTGATGCTGCCGGGAGTTCTCCTTCATTTGGTGATCGTAAAACCTATCAAATGGATTATGCAAACCGCTTAGAAGCATTCCGTGAAGCTGAATCTGATATTGAAGAAGGTGCAGATTTCATCATCGTAAAACCAGCATTATCATACTTAGATATTGTCCGGGATGTGAAAAATCATTTTAATGCGCCAATCGTTGCGTATAATGTTAGTGGCGAATATTCGATGATTAAAGCAGCGGCCCAAAACGGTTGGATAAATGAAAAAGAAATCGTCATGGAAATGCTAACTGGAATGAAACGAGCAGGAGCGGATTTAATTATTACGTATCACTCAAAAGATGTGGCTCGTTGGTTAAAAGAAAATTAAATTTAGAGTCTGTCCCTCATTAACATGACAAGGCTAAGACGCCATTAAAGAAAGGGGTTACGAAGATGAGAAGTTATGAAAAGTCAAAAGCGGCATTTTCGGAAAGCATACACCTAATGCCAGGTGGAGTAAATAGCCCAGTTCGTGCTTTCAAATCGGTAAATATGGATCCTATTTTCATGGAGCGTGGAAAGGGATCGAAAATATATGATATTGACGGAAATGAATACATAGATTACGTATTATCATGGGGACCACTTATTCATGGTCATGCGGATGATCAAGTCGTGGAAGCCCTTAAAAAGGTAACAGAATGGGGAACAAGCTTTGGAGCTCCGACATTATCTGAAAATAAGCTTGCTAAACTTGTAATAGAAAGAGTTCCATCCATTGAGATCGTCCGTATGGTGAACTCCGGAACAGAAGCTACTATGAGCGCATTGCGTTTAGCACGCGGCTATACAGGACGAAATAAAATCTTGAAATTTGAAGGCTGTTATCATGGACATGGTGACTCTTTATTAATTAAAGCAGGCTCTGGTGTTGCCACACTTGGCTTACCTGATAGCCCAGGCGTGCCTGAGGGAATTGCTAAAAATACAATTACGGTTCCTTATAATGATTTAGAGGCAGTAAAATATGCATTTGAACAGTTTGGAGAAGATATTGCTGGGGTGATTGTCGAGCCAGTAGCAGGAAATATGGGTGTTGTTCCTCCACAGCCTGGATTCCTTGAAAGTCTTCGGGAAATTACAACTAAGTATGGAACATTATTAATTTTTGATGAAGTAATGACTGGATTCCGAGTTGATTATAATTGTGCGCAAGGCTATTTCGGCGTTACTCCTGACATTACCTGTCTTGGTAAAGTAATCGGTGGTGGTCTACCAGTGGGGGCATATGGCGGACGTGCAGATATTATGGAACAAATCGCTCCAGCTGGGCCAATCTACCAAGCAGGCACACTTTCAGGTAACCCATTAGCTATGACGGCAGGCTATGAAACTCTATCTCAGCTTAAACCTGAACACTATACTGAATTTAAGAAGAAAGCGGACCGACTTGAAGAAGGACTTACAAAAGCAGCAGAAAAATATGATATCCCACTTTGTATCAATCGTGCTGGTTCAATGATTGGCTTCTTCTTTACTAATGAAAAAGTAATTAACTATGATGTTGCCAAAACATCTAATTTAGATTATTTTGCAACGTATTATCGTGAAATGGCAAATGAAGGAGTATTCCTTCCACCATCTCAATTTGAAGGGATTTTCCTTTCTACAGCTCATTCTGAAGAAGATATCGAAAAAACAATTCAAGCAGCTGAAAAAGCATTTTCAAAAATAAGAGGGTAAGACCACATGGCAGACTCAGATAAAAAACATCTGGGTCTGCCTTTTTATTTGACTAACTTCTTTAAGAATTTATCATAAATCGTTTGGAACAATCATAAAAATTGTAATGTCATAGTAAATCTGTTTAGAAGGAGACTGAAAGGAGGAGTAGCTGATGTCATCTGAAAACTTACGATTTTCAGTAGAAGAATCAGTCTGGTTTCAAAAGGGACAGGAAGTCTCTGAGCTCATCTCAATATCACTTGACCCAGATATTGTCATACAAGAGCATGACCAATATGTGTCCATTCGCGGTGCATTACAGCTAACAGGTGAATATCGAATAGATGATAATGATACGGAAGATGGAGAACGTGATTTTGCCTCAGTTCGACTGGTAAATGAGGTTATTACACGTGAGGATGGAATTAGTGAACTAAACCATCGCTTCCCTGTCGATATTACGATTCCACAAGATCGTGTTCAAAGCTTAGATGATGTGTATGTTTTAATTGAAACATTTGACTATGAAATTCCAAAGCGTGGCTGCTTACAAATTATTGCTGATTTAGCCATAAGTGGTATCCAAGGCGTAAGTCATGCACCTAAAACGGAAGCGGCCCCAGAGGCTATCAAACAAGAAGCACAATCCTCTATTGTGAATGAACAACCGGTTGAAGAAGAACTTGAACTTGTAAGAAGCAGTTCGTTCGAAGAGGATATAGCTGAAGTGACAGCCGAGGAAAAACGTGAAGAAGTAGAAGAGGCGCAAGAGGTAGAAGAAGTTCAAGCAGTCGCTGAAGAAAAACGTGAAGAGCAAGAAGAGGTAGTACTGCAAACGAAAGAGGAAGTAGTGGTGCTACATAATGAAATAGAGGAACAGGAAGTTATTGCTGTGAGTGAACAGCAGGACGAAGAAGCTGATGCTGACCTATTTGTTCCTTTTGAAGTGGAAGCAAGAAAAGAAGCTTATCAGGAACAAGAGGAAAGCGAAGTTGTCGAAGTGATTGAAGAGGAAGAGGTTCATGCTGTTCTAACACCTTCAATCGAAGTAAAAGCAAGGCATGATAATCAATTATCCTTTGGTTCTGATCAACCCAATAGAAAAAGCTCAACAGCTGTACAGGAAATAAAAGAGGGGAAAGAACAGAGAGATGATAAAACAGAGGAATCTGTAAAACGAAGTGAAAATGATTTATTATTAACCAAAATATTTGGCAGAGATGAAGTTGATGATCATACGACGATGAAAATCTGTATCGTACAACACGGAGATTCATTGGAGAAGATTTCACAGCGTTATGAAATAAGTGTGCAGCAATTAGTACGAGTAAATTCACTAAATACCGATTCCGTTTCTGAAGGACAGTTATTATATATTCCTGTCCAAGCGAATACGTAAATTTAATCAATAGGGTGGGGAGAAAAACCTCGCCCTGTTTTCTTTAGAAAAATTGTCAGGAAAGAGAGTGATTGGCCCAATGGATAAAATCGATGTCAGTAAAATCGGGCCCATCTTAAAAAAATATAATCTCCAGCCATTATCATTCGAACAGTTCGGCAAAGTCACGAAAGTGATGACAAACAAAGGTACGTATGCTCTAAAAGTCATTTCACACAAAATCAATCCATCCTTCCCCACTCTTCTTCAACAGTTATTCCAACAGGGCTATACAAGAGCTGTACCCATTTATCCGACGGTTGAAGGGAAATACCTTGTCTATCATAATCAAAAGTTCTATTACTTAATGCCATGGCTGAAGAGCAGCACCCCACAGCAACGTGGAGGCCATTACCATGCCCTTTTTAAAGAAATCGCAAGGATTCATCTAACAACGGCAAGAAAACAGCAAATTAGCGATAAAAATGAGATTACGGGACATTATGAAGCAATCATCAAGAAATGGGAAGAGCGAAATCAGTTTCTTGAAAAATTTGTTGAAGAAGCCGAAACAAAGTGGTTTATGTCCCCATTTGAACTCCAGTTTTGTACGTATTTTTATGAAAGCAGTTTAGCCTCATCATTTGCAAGAAACCAGCTTGATAGATGGCACGAGTTAATGGTAGAGAAGGAGTCTTTTCGTACAGTTTTAACATTAAACAATTTATCGGATACACATTTGTTATATGATGAAAGTGGAAAAGGGTATCTTTCAAATTTTGAGAGGGCAGCCTATGGGAATCCAACAAATGATTTAGTTATCCTCTATTACCGAATATTAAAAACCTTTCCTACTCTTTGTACAGATTGTTTAGAGTGGTTTGAATCTTATCAAAGCCGATTTCCATTACGAGAAGAGGAATTTTATCTCTTGTTAAGTCATTTGGCATTTCCAGAGTCCTTATATCGCTGTGTGCAAAATTATACAGCTCAGAAACAAAAAAGATCAGAGTTAGAGCATGTTCAGTTGTTGCAGCGGGCATATTGGCAAATGAAAAATATTGAATTTGTTTCTGTTAAACTTCTTGAAGCCGAACAAAAAAGAAAAGAACAGGAAAAGGAAGAATCCCATACGGAATAATGTATGGGATTTTTTAAATCCAGTCTAAATAGAAGGAGACGGCAAGCAAGATTAAGATGGCTAAAAAGAGCACATCAAACGAGGTTGGCAGGAACAGGGTTCGAACCGCTTGAACGATAGTGATCGGGATGATAAATTGGTGACAAACATCTCTGCATTGCCTTAGCCAAGGAGGGTAGGCGTATTTTCTTAAACGATGTCTTCTCATATGATCTCTCCCTTCAGGAAATCCTATAATTAAAATATGCTTGGAAAAGCAGAATAGTTCCAATCCAACAAATTTGTAACAAAAGACACGTACGAGAATAAAGTATATGAAACTTGGCTATCCTTATTGACAATACCTATTGAAATTGATAAAAATTAGTAGTAGAATCTTTAAGAACACAATAAAAGTTTTAAAGTCGACGAATCAGAAGCGAGAAGGTCAAGGAAGGACAGTCTCGAGGACCAGAGCGTATGCTTTTAATACGCGAGGACCGGAGAGACCGAGTGACGCAGAGATTCGAAGCTTATCATTTGGCGACTTTTAAACATCCATTAATGTACATACGATGAGAGGGAAGAGTACATCGCATACCCCTTCAGAGAGAGAAATCAGTAGCTGTGAGATTTCTTAGGAACGTTACGATGGAAGGTCACCCTTAAGTAGCTTTTATGAAAATGAAGTAGTAAAAGCCGGTGAAAAGCCGTTATCTTTTCTTGAGAGCATAGATAAGCTTTTTTATCTATGAAAAAAGGTGGTACCGCGAATACACTCCATTCGTCCTTTTATTAGGATGAGTGGAGTTTTTTATTTTCATTGTATTTAAGGAGGAACTCTTATGGAGGGAAATGAAAAGAATTTATCAACAAAGTATGACCCGCAAACGATTGAAGCGGGCCGCTATCAATATTGGTTGGATGGCAAATTTTTTGAAGCAAAAGACGATGCTGAGAAAAAACCATATACCATTGTGATTCCACCACCAAACGTAACAGGAAAGCTGCACCTAGGGCATGCGTGGGATACAACCTTACAGGATATCCTAACTCGCATCAAACGAATGCAGGGCCATGACGTTCTTTGGCTGCCGGGCATGGACCATGCAGGAATCGCGACCCAAGCAAAAGTTGAGGCGAAGCTTCGTGAAGAAGGGAAAACTCGCTATGACTTAGGACGTGAAAAATTTGTAGAGGAAACCTGGAAGTGGAAGGAAGAGTATGCGAGTCATATTCGTGAGCAATGGTCTAAGCTTGGTCTTGGATTAGATTATTCAAGAGAACGATTCACACTTGATGAAGGACTTTCAAAAGCAGTACGTGAAGTGTTCGTTACTCTCTATAAAAAAGGACTTATTTATCGCGGTGAATACATTATCAACTGGGACCCTGCGACAAAAACAGCCCTGTCTGATATCGAGGTAATCTATAAAGATGTGCAGGGTGCATTTTACCATATGCGCTATCCATTAGCAGATGGCAGCGGAACGATTGAAATTGCAACCACTCGTCCGGAAACAATGCTTGGTGATACCGCCATTGCCGTTCACCCGAAGGATGAACGCTTCAAACATCTAATTGGTAAAACAGTCATTCTTCCAATTGTAGGAAGAGAAATTCCGATTGTTGGGGATGAATATGTTGATATGGAATTTGGTTCAGGTGCAGTTAAAATCACACCTGCTCATGACCCAAATGACTTTGAGGTAGGCAATCGCCACAATCTTGAACGTGTTCTTGTGATGAATGAGGATGGAACAATGAATGCCAATGCAGGTAAATACCAAGGGTTGGACCGATTTGAATGCAGAAAACAAATTGTGAAGGATCTTCAAGCAGAAGGCGTTCTTTTCAAAATTGAAGACCACCTTCATTCGGTAGGCCACAGTGAGCGAAGTGGAGCAGTTGTTGAACCATATCTATCAACCCAATGGTTCGTAAAAATGCAGCCGTTAGCGGATGAAGCGATTAAGCTTCAAACACAGGAAGAAAAGGTACATTTCGTTCCAGACCGTTTTGAAAAAACATATCTGCATTGGATGGAAAACATTCGTGATTGGTGTATTTCTCGTCAATTATGGTGGGGTCATAGAATCCCAGCCTGGTACCATAAAGATACAGGTGAGGTTTATGTAGATCATGAGCCACCAACTGACATCGAAAACTGGGAGCAGGACAATGATGTATTAGATACATGGTTTAGTTCTGCCTTATGGCCATTCTCTACAATGGGCTGGCCTGACAAGGAAGCAGCGGATTTTAAACGCTACTATCCAACAGATGCCCTTGTGACAGGCTATGATATCATCTTCTTCTGGGTATCCAGAATGATTTTCCAAGGACTCGAATTTACCGGAAAACGTCCATTTAAAGATGTTCTCATTCACGGTCTAGTACGTGACGCAGAAGGTCGTAAAATGAGTAAGTCACTTGGAAATGGTGTCGACCCAATGGATGTCATCGCCCAATACGGTGCTGATTCATTACGATACTTCTTATCCACTGGAAGTTCACCAGGTCAAGACCTACGCTTTAGTATGGAAAAGGTTGAAGCGACTTGGAACTTTGCGAATAAGATTTGGAATGCTTCACGTTTTGCCCTAATGAACATGGGCGATTTAAAGTTTGAGGATATCGACTTTAGCGGTGAAAAATCAGTTGCCGATAAGTGGATCCTAACTCGCTTAAATGAAACCATTGAATCCGTAACGAAGCTTGCGGATAAATATGAATTTGGTGAAGTAGGCAGGGTGTTATATAACTTCATTTGGGATGACTTCTGTGACTGGTATATTGAAATGGCGAAGCTTCCTTTATACGGTGAAGACGAGCAAGCAAAGAAAACTACGAGATCGATTCTTGCCTATGTTTTAGACAACACAATGAGATTATTACATCCATTTATGCCGTTCATTACCGAGGAAATATGGCAAAACTTGCCACATAATGGTGAATCTATTACCATTGCAAAATGGCCGGAAGTTAATCCGGAACTATCAGACGATCAAGCAGCCGGGGAAATGCGACTATTGGTTGATATTATTCGCTCTGTTCGTAATATCCGTGCAGAGGTAAATACACCAATGAGCAAACAAATCAAGCTTTATATAAAAGCAAAGGATGCAACGATTCTGCCACAATTAGAAAAGAATCGCTCTTATCTTGAACGATTCTGTAACCCAAGTGAGCTCGCGATTGCAACCGACATTACTTCACCTGAAAAGGCAATGACTTCAGTTGTAACAGGTGCAGAATTATTCCTTCCGCTTGAAGGGCTGATCAACATCGATGAAGAAATCAAGCGTCTGGAAAAAGAACTAGAAAAGCTTGATAAAGAGGTTGAACGCGTTCAGAAGAAACTTGGTAACGAAGGTTTCGTGAAGAAAGCACCTCAAAAAGTCATTGATGAAGAACGAGCAAAAGAAAAAGACTATCTCGAAAAACGCGAAACAGTTCGCGAGCGCATTGCAGAACTAAGAGGCTAAATGAATAAAAGGCGAATCTATTATAGATTCGTCTTTCCTTCATTATAAAAACTGTGGAGGAAACTCATATGATATATACATACGATGAAGCTTTGTCATGGATTCATGGGAGATTAAGACTAGGCATGAAGCCGGGATTAGCCCGAATGGAATGGATGATGGAACGACTTAATCATCCGGAGAAAAAAATAAAGACAATTCATGTTGCTGGAACTAATGGGAAAGGCTCAACTGTCAGCTACCTTCGTAATATTTTACAAGAAGCAGGTTATAAGGTTGGAACCTTCACCTCTCCTTATATTGAGTCTTTTAATGAGCGAATTAGTGTAAACGGAAAGCCCATCTTAGATGATGAAATTGTCTCTCTTTTACAAGTGATTAAACCATTAGCGGAAGAACTGGAGGAAACCGAACTTGGTGGTCCTACTGAGTTTGAAGTCATTACCGCGATGGCCCTTTATTATTTTGGGGAAACTTCTGCTATTGACTTTGTAATTATGGAAGTGGGGCTAGGAGGAAGACTTGATTCTACAAATGTCATTACTCCGCTTGTATCCATCATTACGAGCATTGGCTTTGATCACATGAATATTCTTGGGGACACAATCGAAGAAATTGCGGGTGAAAAAGCTGGTATCATCAAACGGAACGTTCCCGTAATATCAGGAGCTCAGCAGCGGGAAGCAATTGAAGTGATAAGTGCTAAGGCAAAAGAAGAAGAGAGTCCATTTTATCAATTAGACCAAGACTTCTTTATCCTGGGCCATCAATCAGATGATGGAGAAAGCTTTACAGTAAAGACTCAAAATAAAAACTTTCAAAATCTACACATCTTAATGAAGGGTGCGCATCAGGTTAGAAACGCAAGCTTAGCAGTGATGGCCGTTCACTTATTACAACATAATGGTGTTGCACAAATCGGTGACAATGAACTTGTAGCAGGTTTGGCGAAAACAAAATGGATTGGACGATTTGAAGAGATTTCGAAGGAACCACTTGTTATTTTAGACGGAGCGCATAATCCAGAAGGTATTAACAGTCTTGTTGAAACGATAGGGACTCATTTAAAAGGAAAAGATATCCACATTATTTTTAGTGCGTTAGGCGACAAAAAATTAGACACGATGATTGGACAACTTGAAAAGGTTGGTCAAACCTTGACTTTTACTACCTTTGACTACCCAAGAGCGGCAAGCACCAAGGAACTATATGAAAATTCTTCTGCCGGTGAATCCATTAGAACGATTGATAAGTGGCAAGAGGCAGTTGAAGCGGGATTAATGCGAGCATCATCGGAAGAAAATGCAGCTCTAATTATAACGGGTTCTCTTTATTTTATATCTGAGGTTAGGAAGTTTTTATTATCGATCCACTAAATATGAAAACATAAGGGGCAAATAGCCCCGTTTTTTTATGCGTAAATGCAAGTGACAAACTGTAACAAAATATTTTAATTTATTACAAATAACTCGTTAACCTCTTTAGTATTTTCCTATTTTCATATAAAATGAAATGTGATGGTATAGGTATATTTTACTATCTGATTTTGAGTACATATAAGATGTTTTATAAAATCATGTAATTGAATCTGGGGACAATATCAACTAAAGTCACATAAAGAGTTAAAGGGGGACAACCATGCAGAAGTTATCTACAGTTAAAATTTTCAGCTTGCTCATACTCTGTGTTTTACTCCTGTCTCTTTTTTCGACTATTGGAACGAAAACGTACCATGCATTTTTTGCTGATGATTCATTCAAGGAAAAACCAGGTAATGAACCGTCAGAGGAAATTGAGAATAACACTGATCAAATTGACAAAACGGATGATAACCATGTCGTATCTCAATCGGCCATTCATGATTTAAAGGATGAAAGTGAAATCGTACAATGGGTGAAAGAGTTTGGTGTTGTACCAATACCTGCAAACAAATCTTTCTCTTTGCTTTCCTTTTTGTCGGAAAGCGGTACATCTACTAACTATTCAAATGAGGCATTAAGTATAATTGCAACAGGTATTTATTCGACGATTTTATCTTCAAATTTTGAAATTGTAGAAAGACATATTAGCAATCAGTTGCCTTATTATGCTGCTTTCGGTTATGAAGCCATGATTGAAAAAGATAGAAAGGATTTGATTATTTACAATGCAAATCCTCACGCGTTTCAACTTATGTTTTCATTTGTGAATCATGAGTTTATTGTGCAGCTTATTGGCCCGGAGAGTCCACAATCGATACATATAGTTATTGAGGAAAAAGAATCGTTTGAACCTAAGATTATTAAACAGTATGACAGCACGTTATCGAAAGGGGCAAAGGTTGTTAGACAAAAAGGAGTTCCCGGGGAAATTGGTACAATCTATCGCATCATAAGAGAGACTGGTGTAGTAGACGAAAAAGTGAAGGTAGCTGAGGATTTTTATCCACCTATCCACAAAATTGAAGCCCATAGTATTTTAGTTCCGGAACCCCCTCAAAACGTGAATGATACGGAACCAGAAGGTAATATTGCAAATCCAGATTATAAAACTCCTGGGACAAATAATGGAAAGGGAGAAGAAAATAATCAGGAATCTGGAAATGAATCTAATAAAGACAACGAAAAGGAAAATACCGATTTATGGGAAGATCCTGATCCATTGCATTTACAAAAATCCTAGGGAGGGGACATTCCATGCGAAGAGCACGCAAACGATTAGGAGATTTGCTTATAGATGCAGGTCTACTAACAGAGCAACAATTAAAACAAGCTCTTGAAGATCAAACTGAAACGCAAAAACTTGGGGATATCCTTCTTCAAAAAGGGTTTATCTCAGAGCAACAATTAATTGAAGTTCTTGAGTTTCAATTAGGTATACCACATGTTAGTCTGTTTCGATACCCAATCGATACATCGTTAATGACATTGATACCTAAAGAAATGGCAAGAAGGCACCTTTTAATAGCCCTTCGGAAAGAAGGAGACAAGCTATTTGTCGCAATGGCGGACCCTATGGATTATTATGCGATAGAGGATTTACGGTTAACGACTGGATTTTATATTGAACCAGTCATAGCTTCTAAGGATGAGATCTTACGGGCAATTAATAAATTTTATGATCTAGATGAAGGGGTAAAGGAGCTATTTGCTGAAGCTCCTGCAGAAATTGAAGAAGAGAAAATCACCAACGAAGATTCACCGGTTGTAAAATTAGTTAACCAAATCTTGCAAAATGCTGTTCAACAGCGAGCAAGTGATATTCATGTAGACCCACATGAAACAAAGGTATTACTTCGTTATCGAGTAGATGGAGTACTCCGTACGGAACGGTCACTACCAAAAAGTATGCAAGGCGTCCTTACAGCACGCATTAAGATTATGGCAAACCTAGATATTACCGAAAGCCGTATCCCACAGGATGGTCGAATAAAAATAAATCTTGAAGCACATCATATTGATTTACGTGTTTCCACCTTGCCAACAGTATACGGTGAAAAAATTGTTATGAGGGTTCTAGATTTAAGCAGTTCTTTAAATAATCTTACACAATTAGGATTTAATAATGTCAACCTTAAAAGATTTAAAAAACTGATACATAATCCGACAGGAATTGTATTAATCACAGGTCCTACAGGATCAGGAAAATCTTCAACACTTTATGCAGCATTAAACCAACTGAATTCTGAAGATGTTAACATCATAACGATTGAAGATCCTGTTGAATACCAATTAGAAGGAATCAACCAAATTCAAGTAAATACAAATGTCGGAATGACATTTGCCAAAGGACTCCGTGCCATTTTACGACAGGACCCTAATATCATTATGGTCGGAGAAATTCGTGACCAAGAAACAGCGGATGTAGCTGTTAGAGCTTCATTAACAGGCCATTTAGTGTTAAGCACTCTTCATACGAACGATTCACTTGGAACGATTACACGCTTAATTGATATGGGAGTGGAACCCTTCCTTGTTGCTTCGTCGCTTTCAGGTGTCGTCGCACAGCGATTGGTTCGTCGTGTCTGTCGAGATTGTGGTCAACAACAGGAACCAACTGTACGTGAACTAGAGATTTTCGCAAAACGTGGAATCGCAATTGAAAAGGTAAATCGAGGAAAAGGCTGTGGAACCTGTAATATGACAGGATATAAAGGCAGGGTAGCCATTCATGAATTATTGGTGATCAATGATGACATGAAAAGGGCAATCATGAACCGTGAATCTTACATAACGCTTCGTGAGTTAGCTATCAAAAACGGAACTATCTTTTTGATTGATGATGGTCTATTAAAGGTAAAACAAGGATTAACAACGACAGAGGAAATCTTAAGAGTGACAACTGCTGAATAGGTGGGAAGTAAATGAAGGATAAAATAAATCGAATATTACATTCAGCACATGAACATAAAGCTTCTGATATTCATATTACAGCTGGTGTTCCACCCATTTTTCGGATTAATGGCGAGTTAAAAAGGTACGGAAAAGATAGTTTAAAACCTCCAGTAATTGAGGAAATGGCTAAAGCAATTGTACCAGAGGAAATGTGGGTTCGTTTTAAACAAAAAGGAGAACTTGATTTCTCATATGGTATCTCGGGTATTTCACGATTTCGTGTCAATATCTACATGCAGCGCGGATGTCCAGCCATCGCGTTTCGTGTCATACCTACTTCTATCCCGACAATTGAAGATCTGGCATTACCACAGGTGTTAAAAAAGATCAGTCAAAAGCCACAAGGTTTAGTACTTGTTACAGGTCCGACTGGCAGCGGGAAGTCTACAACCCTTGCAGCGATGATTCAGTACATTAATCAAACAATGAGCAAGCATGTGGTGACATTAGAGGATCCAATCGAATACCTCCATAAGCATGGAATGAGTATTATTGAGCAACGAGAGGTTGGAAGTGATACTCATAACTTTGCAAACGGCCTTAGAGCTGCATTACGGCAGGATCCTGATGTAATCCTTGTTGGTGAGATGCGTGACTTAGAAACGACGCAAACAGCCATCACAGCAGCAGAAACCGGTCACCTTGTATTAGGAACGTTACATACAGTAAATGCCCCTTCTACGATTGATCGGATTATTGATATGTTTCCATATTCGCAGCAACCACAAATAAGGATTCAGCTTGCAAATGTATTAGTAAGTGTTATATCACAAAGGTTATTCCCAACAATTGATAAAAAAGGCCGTAAGGCGGCTACCGAAATATTACTTAATAATTCTGCAGTTGCAAATTTAATTCGAAATGAAAAAAATCATCAAATCAAAAATGTGATGCAAACAAGCCGTGCAGAAGGCATGCACACCTTGGAAACAGACCTTTCAGATTTAGTCCGTGCTGGAGTGATTTCAAAAGATATTGCTCAACCCTATTTACAGGAGTTAAATACAAATGCCTAGATTTAAATATGAAGGTAGAGATAAATTCGGTAAGAAATCCGGCACCATTTCAGGAACTTCAAAGAAGGACGCGGTTGTATCTCTTCGTGATAAAGGAATTCGCGTCATTACGATTAATGAAGTACCGGAAACTTTTTTAACAAAAGATATTGCGATTGGGAATCCTGTTAAACTTAGAGACTTTGTTATTTTTTTAAGACAGTTTTCAACTCTTATTAAAGCAGGCGTAACCATTGTTGATTCGATGCATATTTTGGCAAACCAAACAAGTAGTAAACCCCTTCAGAAAGCACTTGTAGAGGTAGAGGTGGATTTAAGGGAGGGGATTCCCTTATCTGCAGCAACAGCCAAGCATAAACGGATTTTTACAACCCTATTTACGAATATGGTTCGCGTGGGAGAAGTGGGCGGAAATCTTGATGATACATTAGAAAACCTGGCTGCTTATTATGAAAAGCAAAATAAAACAAGACAGAAGGTAAAGTCAGCGATGGCTTACCCAGCTGTTGTTGGAATAGTTGCTATTGTGGTAGTGATCTTTTTATTAGTTTCAGTTGTTCCGACGTTTGTAGATATGTTTGCCGATTTTGGCGCCGAATTACCAGGTATAACAAAATTCGTTTTAAATGCAAGTGTATTTATGCAAAAGTTTTGGTGGCTGGTCATTCTAGTAGTGCTTTTTCTTTATCTGTTTTTTATGTTACTTAAGCAAAAACAACAAACAAGATATTATCTGGATTATGCCCAATTAAGAATGCCGATTTTTGGGAAACTCATTCAAAAGGCTGTTCTTGCACGATTGACTAGAACATTAAGCTCGATGTTGAACAGTTCAGTCCCTATCTTACAAGCGCTAACCGTCGTTGAAACCATTGTTGAAAATGAAGTGATTGCAGATGTGGTAAAACAATCAAGACATGCTCTTGAACAAGGGAAATCAATGACGGAACCGATGAAAAAGCATTGGGCTTTCCCGCCCCTTATTACCCATATGATTGCAATTGGAGAAAGCACGGGGTCATTGGATGAAATGCTCGGTAAGGTTGCTAATTTTTATGAGGATGAAGTAGACAATACAACAGATCAATTAAAATCATTAATTGAACCACTAATGATTGTTTTTCTAAGTGTAATCGTCGGGACCATAGTCACGTCGATTTTAGTGCCAATGTTTGATATTTTTAATCAAATTCAATAAAAAGTAAATAAATCCACATATTTGTAAAGAATCCCTTAAACTTTACCGTTTTAAATAAAATTCTAGTGTTTTCAACAGCATTTGCTATTATAATAAGTAGTAGAAATGGACTAGTCCATACGAAGGAGAGGAAATCATGCTTAAAAAGAATATAAAGAACCAAAAAGGTCTAACCCTAATTGAGTTACTAGCTGTCATTGTGATTTTGGGGATTATTGCGGCAATAGCGGTACCGGCGATTGGGAATGTGATTAATAATACTAAAGAAAAAGCTGCTTACGCTGATGCTCAACAAATAATTGAATCTGCTAGGTTATATATTACTGCTGAAAATCCGGAATTTAACGCTAATAATAAATTGGCACTTGACCAAAGTAGTGAAAAGTTTAAAGCGTACTATGACAAGGCTGGAAATTTTTCATTAACAGCTACAAGAGACGCAAGCTCTGGTAAATTAACTTTTGCATTTACTTCAATTGATGATATTACAATTGCAGAAGGTGACACCTTAACTGAAGCTGAAATTGCTGAAAAATTAGATTAACATATATTTTATATAACCCTCTATTGAGGGTTATATAAATATTTGAATAGGGGCTTATATAAAATGTTTTTTACATTATTATTCTATATTGGAATTTTAGGAGTAACATTAGGCTCCTTCTTCAACGTCGTCGGCCTACGCATTCCAGCAGGCGAATCAATCGTTCGTCCACGTTCATCATGTCCGACTTGTAAGCACCAGCTCACAGCAATCGAATTAATCCCTGTATTTTCATACCTCCTTCAAGGCGGAAAGTGCAGAAATTGTAAAACACGCATTTCACCGATTTATGCTTCAATTGAACTTGCTACTGCAATTCTTTTCACGATTTCACCAATATTGGTGGGATGGTCAAAAGAATTGATTATCGCTTGGACCTTAATCTCTTTATTAGTTATTGTATTTGTTTCTGATATTACATACATGATCATCCCAGATAAGGTATTAGTCTTCTTTGCTCCATTACTTCTTATTGAACGCATTTTCGTTCCGCTTGACCCGTGGTGGGACATGTTTGCAGGAAGTATCATCGGATTTCTGCTTTTATATCTAATTGCAATCGTTAGCAAAGGTGGAATGGGCGGAGGCGATATCAAGCTATATGCCGTTTTAGGAATAGCCTTGGGATGGAAGCTTGTTCTATTATCATTTTTCCTGGCAACCCTCATTGGAACAATTCTTGGATTAATTGGTATGGCATTTGGAAAAGTAAAAAGAGGTAAACCAATGCCATTTGGTCCTTCGATTGTCATTGGTACGCTTATCGCTTATTTTTTTGGCCATGAGCTGATCACTTTATATATTGATTTAGTAGGATAAGGGGATACATATGGCTTTTTCATTATTTCCATCAAGTAAAATTGCAAACATCATCATAAAAGACCATGCTATTCGATACGTGGGTGTGAAACGGTCTAACCCTATTACTGTTCATAAGTTTCGTGAAAAATACTTGCCCCCTGGTATCATTCAAGACGGTAAAATTCTTGAAAGAGACACATTACATCTCATTTTAGAAGAGTGTGTAACGGACTGGGGGATAAAAAATTCACAAGTCCAGTTCATCATTCCAGATCCATTTGTTGTGATTCGAAAAATCTCAATTCCAAATGAAGTAAAAGATGATGAGATTGTAGGGTACATCTATTTGGAACTGGGAGCAACCATTCATCTGCCATTTGATGAGCCTGTTATTGATTTCAAAGTATTGTCTGAAGATGAAAAGAAAAAAGAGGTTCTTATCTTTGCAGCACCAGAGGATATTGCATTCGAATATTCCTCCCTATTGGAGGACGTTTCATTAAAACCAATTGCAGCTGATATTACACCTCTATGTATGTATCGACTCTTTCATTTTTGTCAAAAAACAAATGAAGCGGAGCATACCTTATTGCTGCAATTTGATTTGCAATCCGCTAACTTGAGTATTTTTCATCAAGATATTCCATTGTTTATGAGACATCTTACATTAGATACATCAATTGATGATTGGGATATCCAACAAAATTCTTCACATACGCTAGCATCTATCAAGTGGAACAGTCATCGCAGTAAATTAGAGGTTCTCATAGATGAAATAATGAAAGAGATTGAACATGTGATGAATTTCTATAGTTTTAATATGGCCCATGGGAAAGAACAAATTTCAAGGATTCTTGTTAGTGGGGATCACCCAAATCTTTCTGACATTAGTTCTGCACTTATAGAAAGATATGAAATTCAGGTATATCATATTGATACATTTGATAAACTTCCTAGTCATTATTTTCTACCATTAGGATTAGCACTTAAAGAGGTGTGAGGATGCTTGTAGATATTAATTTACTACCAAGAAAAGAATTTAAAAATCGAGCAAAATTACTACTCCTTATTATTATTGTCAGTGTGGCTTTAATTGGCTTTTTATTGCTCTTTATCCAGTATAATAAAGCAACCCAATTAGAGGAACAGCTATCAAATCAGCTTACAGAACTAAAAGAAAAGCAGTTAGAGGAAGAACAAAAATATACTTCAGCAAATCATCCAAATAATGTCGTTAATTTACAAAAAACGGCAGAATGGGCAGAAGGGTATTTTGTAGAGGCTGTACCGATCTTAAATCATTTAACCTCTTTATTACCCCAACGAGGCTTTGTACAGAATTTTTCTTATACCGAGGATGGGATTGTTTCTTTGGAAGTACAGTTTGATACAAATACTGAAAATGCTCATTATTTAGCACTACTGACTGATTCTCCATATGTCCAAACAGCAAGACTTTTAACTGTTTCGACTTTACCAATCACAGAGCCTGGTGAAGGGACGGGGACTACGAACGAGACAAATCCAGAGACAGACAATATTACTAAAGAAACCGAGGCTACAACCGATAATAAAATAGAACCAAATCAAAATACGAACATTTTACCAAGATATTATGCTCAATATGAAATCACTTTCAATAAGAGCGCTATTAAGTCATTGCAGGAGGGGAATTAGTTATGACTCTCCATTTTTCACGTAAACAAATGATTCAATTAATACTAGCACTGGCCGTTTTATTTGGAGTTTTCTATTTAACTTTCTACCTTCTAGTAAAACCAGTAAAGCTGAGAATATCTCAGTTAGAGAACAGTGTAAGAACAGAACAAAAACTTTTAGAGCTCATTACTGATAAGCAAACAAATGAAACACCAACTGTGAGTTCAACTGAAATTCAAAAAAAAATCCCTGTAATTCCTTTAGTTGAGCAAATCGTTTTAGATGTGCAGCGGGCTGAGACACTATCAAAAAGCAGAGTTATCAACATGTCCTACATTGAGAGTGAATTTACACTTGCAGATGATACACAACCTGTAGAACAGAAAAATGCAACAAATGCTGACAATGACACAGAAAACAATCAAGAAACGAACGAAACCGATGTAGTTGACCCTGAACTAATAAATGGGCTTAACCAAATCACCGTTTCTTTACATGTCCAATCACCTAATTACGCAGAATTGGAAAAATTCTTATCAGCGCTCGAACATCAAACGAGAATTACTAGGGTTAATTCATTGAGTTTTACAGGCACTCCTGAGCTTATTTCAGTGGATCAAACAGCCGAACAGCTCGATTATGATGTTACCATTTCAACATTTTATATGCCAAAGTATACGGAACTTGCTGATGAGGCACCAAAACTTACCGTTCCACCTCCTAGCAATAAGAAGAATCCACTAGCTCCAGGCTTGGAAAAGAAAGACGAGAACAGTCCGTAATTGAATAGAAAGAGGTGAGAACAGCTTGGAATCTCTCGTAATTGCATTTATATCTCTTTTAATTGTGTTACCTATTATTTATTTTTTACCACTTGGTTTTACTAGGAAGGGAAAATTACTTATTCTTATTTGTGCATTTATTGTTTTTATCATTGGAATCGCTGCGAGAACGGTGATGAGCGTATGGCAAATGGGGTTCGTGTTAATACTGCTAGCAATAGGGTTTTCATATTTAATTAGTAAAAAATTTGGCACACAATTGTTTCTACATACCGAGAATAGTACAGGTTTAGATGATAAAGTGATTAAGTTTGAAATTGAAGATGAGGTTGACGAAGAACTGCGTATCCAAAGACAGCCTGAGAATAACCAGGCTTCCATTGTTGAACAAGAGAGAGTCTCTCCTCAAAACGAAACAATGGAGGAAGAATTAGTAGAGGAAATTGAAACCGACCATCAAAATAAAAATGATTTCGTTTTGGAAGATGTATACGTTGAAAATGAAGAACTTGAAAATACATATTTGATACAAACAAATGAAGAGAATCCCGGTACGGATTTTGATAACTTGCTTAAAGAAATTGAATTGGAACTAAAAGATAACACAAGTGATATTCAAGATAATAATGAAATTGTTGAAGTGCCCGAGAAATCGGATAACATCCAAACGAATGAAACACCTGAAACGGAAGATACGGATTTTAACGTTGAAATACCAGCACCTGATGATGTTCAATTTGATAGTTTACAAGTAAACAGTGATGAACACTCTCATGAAGAAAGCGAAATAGACGAAGTACCAATGATTGAACCAATCGATTCTCCATTAGAAGAGATTGAAGTCGATACGGCAAAAGAAGATGATCTCAAGATTGAAATTGAAAATGAGGAAGATGTACAGATACAAATGGATAGTATTGATGAATTTGAAGAGATCGAGGTTGAAGAAGAAGTAATACCAGTGACTAAACAAAACAACGAATCAGATATAGAACATTTACGTTCTGAAGTTGTGGAATACATTGACGGAGAATCCGATGTACAGGAAAGGCAAGACGATCCTTACAACTTAAGCCATCAGCTTTTTTCAACCATGATTTCACAAATAAAACTTTCACGAAACAAATTATCTTCTACACAATACGTTAAATTAATAGAGGATCACCTTCATCCGGAATTAAACGATCATGATTATTATACGTTTGTTAGCTTATTAATTGAACATTATCTAGAAACGAAACAATACGATGAACTGTCCGTATTAGTATCTCAAAATGAGAAAAGATTTGAGAAATACCCTGTTATTTTACAAGAAATTAAATTTTTATTAAAAGAATATTGCAAAGTATGACGAATAATGGCGAAAAACATGGTAAAATGAATGGAAAAAGCCTTTGTTTAAAAATAAATAGGTGTGGTGAATGATTTATGAAAAAAAGTGTTGAAATAGTTGGTTTACCAATCATTAGTATTATAGATGGAATTGAAATAGGAAAAGTAAAATCTTTAGTAATTAACCCTGAAAAAGGTTCAGTTGACTTCCTTACAATCGAACATGAGGATTGGCAAGTAAGTGTAAAAGCCATCCCGTTCAAAAGAGTAGTCGGTATCGGAGAGTATGCAGTTACGATTGAGAGTGAAAGCTCTGTTATTGATCTAAATGAAATTCCAATTGCGAATTCACTTGTAAATAAGAAAATTAAAATTACTAATACAAAAGTAATGACTCGCAAAGGTCAGTTACTTGGAGAAGTCCTAGAATATTATGTGGATGATGAATCTGGAAATCTTTTAGGAACATTATTAAATGTATCTGGAAAAGAAGTTGTCTTAGCATCTGAATCCGTTCTTACATATGGAAGAGACATTATCATTGTTGAAGAAGCTGCTTCTGCTAAATTCCTTGATTCAGTTGAATTATTAGATAATCCGCAAGTAGCCACTACAGAAAATAATGTAGATATTGAAGAACTGCTGCCTGAATCGACAGAAGCACAAAGCCCATTTGATGAAATCAATGCTTCAATTGATAAGCATGAAGAATCTGAAGCAAAAGCATTGCGTTTAAAACAAGTTGATTTACTTTATGGAAAAATTGTCAAAAAGGACATCCTTGACAATGAAGGAAATGTTATAATTCCAGCGGGAACTCATTTATCGGTTGATGATATCATGAAAGCGCAAGACGAAGGACCTAGTGTATTTGTTGAATTATCAATGAATGTTGAAGAATAAAACCCACATCTTTGTGGGTTTTTTGCATTTTATGGTAGTCCGAAACCCACCCAATGTTTATACTTGTAAGAATTTGACGAAAACCTCTAGTAACAAGACGACAAATGTCTTGTTCTTTTTTTTTCTATGTATGGTAGGATTGACAAAAAAGTAGAGCGTTTCCTTAAATAGGTGGTGAAAAAGTGGACAAGCGTAATCAGATTTCGATTAAAATTAATGGTAAAGAGTCAAAGATTAAAAAAGAAACGAAAGAAACAACTGATTTTGTCGAAAAGGAAAAACCTCTTATCATTGTTGAGAACGAAGAGGTTGCTGCAGCACAAGAGGAAGAAGAGGATGATTTTAGCTGGGTCCTACCCGATGAAAGCCTGAAAAATCATTCCTTAAAAGAAAAAGAAATTCCAGTGATCCCGATAGAGGATTTACGACATACAAAAGGCACTAGTAAATTGGATTATATTCCGCGAAAGAAAAAAGGATTTCATCTGTTTTCTGCGAAGCAATTGGTGATTTCTATTATCTTAGCAATTGTTCTTGGAAGTGGATTTGGGATTATGATTCTGAAAGTAGTTGAAGATGTTAATGCAGGACCTGCACAAAATAATACGCCAACACAGGTTCCGGAAAATACGACACCCCCTGCTGGAAATCAAGAAGAAAAGCCTGTAAGTAATCAGGTTGCAATTGAGTTAGAAACGCTATCAACAGGTGTTATCCAGGGAGGAAAGTTTTCGTCTGCTGACTCTGCGAACACCACAGTGACTGAAATTAAGGAAAAGGGGTTTGCAGCAGCTGCTGTTAAAATGGATGGTGCATTTTACGTTATTGCCGGCATTGGAGCCGAACAAAGTTCAGTAAGTGGGATTAAGACTAAATACAAGGAAGCCTTTCCTGAATTCTTTTCAAAAACACTTGAAGTTCCCGGTGGGTCCTATACTAATTTAGCGAAAGCAGATTCGGAGGCAATCAATGCAGATTTGCCAGTATTTAAGGAATTAGCAACCCTATCTTCTCAGGCTTTTGAAGTGGGAGCTGTTGATAATGGACAATGGGAAAATCTATCGAAACAAATCGCAACCGTAAAAGAAATCAAGACGGATAACCTTCATGAACAACTCAAGAAATTTCATACGGATATACAATCTGCCTTTACACAACTACAGGAATATAAAAATAATGGAGACCAAAAGTCATTATGGCAATCCCAGCAATCATTATTAAATGCATATCAGGCTTATACAGCATGGATTTCTAAGTTAAGCTAGACAAAATTCAATTTTACATGGAAAATGGAAAGGGGATATCTACTCCTTTCCTTTTTTATGCTTGGTAATCAAAGCTTTACATAAAGGGGCAAGCTTTCTCAAACAATAAATCATCTTGAAAATTCAATTTTTCATAATTGTAGAGTGGTGATTTGTTTGTTACGATTAACAGGTATCTTCCTTTCTAAAAAAACAAAAAAGGGTGAAATTAACATGCAACACCTCGTTTTAGCCTCAGGTTCTCCACGACGAAAAGAACTTCTTAGAAATGTGAAACTTTCCTTCGATGTTTCCGTCAGTAATATTGATGAATCCATTGACGAAACTCTCACTCCTGAAGACAAGGTCATGACAATTGCATTGAGAAAAGCAATGGCAATTGCAAATCAATTTCCAGATTCCTTTATCCTTGCAGCAGATACAGCTGTTGTGTTTCAAAACCAATTTTTAGGTAAACCTAAAAGCGAAGAGGAATCTATACATGTATTAAAAACTTTATCAAATCAAACACATGAAGTCGTAACAGGAGTTGCGATTCTTTTTAAGGACACGCAAAAATTGTTCTTTGAAAGAACAGAAGTGACGTTCTGGGATCTAACAGATGAGGAAATTCAAGCATATGTTGCTTCAGGCGAACCAAAGGATAAAGCAGGTTCATATGGAATTCAAGGACTTGGATCTGCACTCGTCAGACGGATTAAAGGCGACTATTTTTCTGTAGTGGGATTGCCTGTATCACGAACCATTCGTGAGCTAAGAGATTTAGGATTTCGATTGTAAAAAATGGGCTAAGTCAAATGGTAGTCAATGACTTTAATACGAAGTGGGATCCAAGTATCTATATTGGATAGGAGGAACCTATTTGAAATCTTCAGCACTCATGATTCGAGACTATCCCCAGCAAGAAAGGCCGAGGGAACGATTGGTAATTGACGGGGCCGACAGCCTTTCAAACCATGAACTTTTAGCGATTCTTTTACGGACTGGATCAAAGGATGAATCGGTCATTCAACTGTCAAACCGCTTACTGCACCATTTTGAAGGTCTTCGATTACTAAAGGACGCATCTGTAGAGGAAATCACCTCCATCAAAGGTATTGGCAAAGCTAAAGCAGTACTGATTATGGCGGCGATTGAGCTTGGCCGAAGAATTGGCAAACTTCAATATGAAGATCGATATGTCATTAGGTCTCCAGAGGATGGAGCAAAATATGTGATGGAGGATATGCGTTTTTTAACACAGGAGCATTTTGTTTGTCTTTACCTGAATACGAAAAATCAGGTGATCCATCGCCAAACCATTTTTATCGGAAGTCTTAATGCCTCGATTGTTCATCCGAGAGAGGTTTATAAGGAGGCCTTTCGAAGGTCAGCAGCATCCATCATTTGTATTCATAATCATCCCTCAGGGGACCCAGCACCAAGTCGTGAAGATATCGAGGTGACAAAGCGTCTAGTTGAATGCGGCAGGATAATCGGCATAGAGCTATTGGACCATTTAATCATCGGTGAACACAAATACGTCAGTCTCAAAGAAAAAGGTTATGTGTGACTATTAATTTCTAATTTTGTACGATATAATATTGGTTATGAGTTTTTCGCATGTTAACACATTTTATCCGCGTATCAGAAAGGAAGATACATATTATGTTTGGAATAGGTACAAGAGACCTTGGTATAGATTTAGGTACAGCCAATACACTTGTTTTCATTAAAGGAAAAGGCATTGCGGTAAGAGAACCGTCTGTCGTTGCCATGCAAACAGACACTAAGCATATTGTAGCAGTAGGAAATGACGCCAAAAACATGATTGGACGTACACCAGGTAATGTTGTAGCACTTCGTCCGATGAAGGATGGTGTAATCGCCGACTACGAAACAACTGCAACAATGATGAAATATTACATTAATCAAGCGGTTAAATCGAAAGGCTTTTTCTCAAGAAAGCCATATATTATGGTGTGTGTCCCTTCAGGCATAACAGCTGTTGAACAACGTGCGGTGATTGATGCAACTCGACAGGCTGGTGCAAGAGATGCATATCCAATCGAGGAACCATTTGCAGCTGCGATTGGAGCAAATCTACCTGTTTGGGAACCAACTGGGAGTATGATTGTCGATATCGGCGGAGGTACAACAGAAGTTGCTATTATCTCTTTAGGTGGAATTGTTACAAGTCAGTCAATTCGTATCGCAGGAGATGAAATGGACGATGCAATTATTCAATATATTCGTAAAACTTATAACCTCATGATTGGGGATCGCACAGCAGAAGCAATTAAAGTGGAGATTGGTTCGGCTGGTGCACCTGAGGGTGTAGAAAATATGGAAATTCGCGGAAGAGACTTATTAACAGGTCTACCAAAAACCATTGAAATCACCGCTGAGGAAATTTCTAGTGCCCTTCATGACACTGTATATGCCATTGTTGATGCGGTTAAAAACACATTAGAAAAGACTCCGCCTGAGCTTGCTGCAGATATTATGGATCGCGGGATTGTTTTAGCAGGAGGGGGAGCCCTTTTACGTAATTTGGATAAGGTGATTAGTGAGGAAACAAGTATGCCTGTTCTGATTGCTGAAAATCCATTAGATTGTGTAGCAATTGGTACAGGAAAGGCCCTTGACCATATTCATTTATTTAAAGGGAAATCAAAGGATTTACGTTAAATGAACCTATTATAGTGGGGGAATCCGTTTCCCCACTATATGTGTTGAAATCTATAGTTTAGTTAGAGGGTGTAACACATGCCACAATTTTTTCTCAATAAGCGATTAATTATTTTACTTGTATGTATCATCGTTCTAGTGGCATTGATTGGATTTTCCTTAAAAGAACGTGACAAGTTATCATGGCCGGAACAGTTTTTAAAGGACTCGGTTGGCTGGGTTCAAAGTATCTTTCATCAGCCCTCTCAAGCAATTGCTGGATTTTTTGATAATGTCAATCATATTCAACATACATTTGAAGAGAATAAACTGTTAAAGGAAAAACTTGATTCCTATGGTCAGTTAGAAGCAAAAGTACAGGAATTAGAAAAAGAAAATGAAAAATTAAGGGATGTTTTGGATAAAACAGAATCACTTGATCATTTTAATAAAATCCAGGCAACCGTAATAGGACGTAACCCTGATCAATGGCATGAAATTATTACGGTTAACAGAGGGACCCGACATGGAGTAGAGGTTGACATGGCTGTGATCACCTCAAAAGGGTTAATTGGTAAGGTAAAACACGCAAATGAGTTTACATCAACCATCCAGTTATTGAGCTCCCCAAATCGCATCAATCGCATCTCAGCTTATATTCAAGGCGAGACAAAGATTATGGGGTTAATCGAAGGATATGATGAAAAGAAAGAAGCACTTTTATTTAAAATCAATACACCAGATGAAAAAATTGAAAAAGATCAAAAGGTACTTACATCAGGACTTGGCGGAATATTCCCAAGTGAGCTCTATATTGGTGAGGTCATGGATGTTGTACCAGATGACTATGGATTAACAAAAACGGCATATATTAAGCCTGCGGCTGATTTTTATGAAATCGATCATGTTATAATTGTTGAAAGAACTATGATTGTTCCAAATGAAAAGGAGGAAGAATCGTGAAGCGTGTCGTTCTTCCCCTTATTTTGTCCTTCTTTTTTTTATTTGAAAGTAGTTTTGTTGATTTAGTACCTGCAGATATTTTTCATCAGGAAAATGTGTATGTTCCTCGGTTTTTATTTGTCTTGATTGCATTTATAACAGTTTACTTTAATAAACCAATGGGGCTTGTTTATGGGGCTATTTTTGGCCTGCTTTACGACATCGTTTACACTGAAATACTAGGAGTTTATTTGTTTCTTTATACTCTTATGGCGTATCTTATTTCCTGGGCAAGTCGAATTTTACAAACGAATATCTTTGTTATTTCATTTTTAAGTCTTATTGGAATCGTTGCTTTGGAATTTTGTGTGTACGCAGTAAATCTGGCAATCGGTTCAACTTCTTTTTCAATTGAACAATTTTTACAAATTCGTATTTTGCCGACAATTCTATTAAATAGTATATTTATACTAGTATTTGCTTACCCATTTAAAAAATTACTAGGAAAGTTACATATAGAAGAGTAAGTAGATTCTCTTTAAAAAGTTTTAAATTTAACAGGAAAAAGGGAGTCTTTTGTTGAAGTATATATCGTTGAGGTGAACGTCGTGAAAGGACAAAAACAGCAGTATGTTACTATAAAAGGGACAAAAGACGGACTAACGTTGCATCTCGATGATTCTTGTTCATTCAAAGAACTGGTCTCAGACCTTGAGATTAAGCTTTCCTTGAATCAGAAACGGAATGATGATGTTCCGTTTGTTCCTGTTAAAGTGAAAATTGGTAATCGTTTTTTAACACAAGATCAAGAAGAAGAAATACGTTCCGTCATCCGAAATAAAAAGCATTTGGTAGTGGATGTAATTGACAGTAATGTGATTACAAAACAAGAAGCTGAAGAAATGAAGAAAAAGAATGAAATTGTTTCAGTTGCAAAGGTCGTACGTTCTGGACAAGTCCTAAAAGTAGATGGAGACCTTATGCTTGTCGGTGATGTCAATCCGGGAGCAACTGTTATTGCAGGTGGAAATATTTTTATTTTAGGATCGTTACGTGGAATTGCACATGCTGGTTACTATGGAAGAAAAGATGCTATCATTGCAGCGTCAGTTATGAAACCAACTCAGCTTCGAATAGGTGATATAATGAATAGAGCACCAGACTCTGTTCAAACAGAAACGAATATAATGGAATGTGCATATGTGGACGATAATGAGACAATTGTAGTAGATAGATTGCAACAGTTAACTCATTTAAGACCTAACTTAACAAGGTTAGAAGGGGGAATCTAGCTGTGGGAGAGGCTATAGTTATTACATCAGGAAAAGGTGGAGTCGGTAAGACGACTACGTCTGCTAATGTGGGCACTTCCTTGGCTGTGCTAGGGAAACGTGTGTGTTTAATAGATACAGATATTGGCCTGCGAAATCTAGATGTTGTCATGGGACTAGAGAACCGCATCATCTATGATTTAGTAGACGTCGTTCAAGGTCGTTGTAAGCTGAAACAAGCTTTAGTAAAGGATAAACGATTTGATGACCATCTCTATTTACTGCCAGCTGCTCAAACAAGTGATAAAACTGCAGTAGAGCCTAGCCAAATGAAGAAATTGGTCGAAGAGTTAAAACAAGACTTTGATTATATTATTATCGACTGTCCTGCGGGTATTGAACAAGGCTTTCAAAATGCTGTCGCTGGGGCAGACCAGGCAATTGTTGTAACAACACCAGAAATTTCTGCTGTTCGTGATGCTGACCGTATTATTGGATTGCTAGAAAAAGAGGAAGTTCAACCACCGCGCCTCATCGTGAATCGTATTCGAAATCATATGATGAAAACAGGTGAAATGCTTGATCTCGACGAAATTGTTACTCATCTTTCAATTGATTTAATCGGGATTGTTTCCGATGATGATGAAGTCATCAAAGCTTCAAATAGTGGTGAACCCATTGCCTTAAATACAAGTAGTAAAACAGCAATTGCGTATCGAAATATCGCACGAAGAATTTTAGGAGAATCCATTCCGCTGCAATCTCTTGAAAATGACCAAAAGGGTATGTTTTCAAAGATTAAGAAATTCTTTGGTGTCCGTTAAACCGCCTTTACCATGAGGTGGTTTTTTTATTTGGCTTTAAATGTAAATAACTTCATACGATTAATGAGGATTAGGACCTGCATTTTTTTATGATGCCGGTTGGCTAGGGGACATTACCTATTATGGAAATGAAATTGGGAGGGATAATTTACCAACTCAAGCATTTAAATTCAGGTGCCCTTATATCTAGGTTCCCTTTGAGAATGAACAATCACCAAAATTAATAGATAAATAGCTTCCTACTGTCATATCTAAAGCCCTTCAGTCATAGACTTGTACAAATAATATGGACAAGGAATGATGTGAAACCATGAGTAATCGAGCCAAAGAAATTAGAAGGCGGATTGAAAAGAGAAAACGTGCGAGATACTCCGCCCCAGTAAACTCACGAAAATCAACTCCTCCCATTTTAGTAAGCGATGAGGAAAGGTACGGAGGCAATTCATACTCATCCTTCGATGGAGGCGGACCAGGAGATGGAGGCCATCCTCTGTTTCGAAAAGAAATTTTTCTTTTTAAAGTATTACTCTCGGCAATTCTTGTTTTATCGATAGGCATTGTATTTAAAAAACAATCTCCAACTTTTGAGAATGTCCGGCATTTCGTCTCGAATACGATGGAAACTGAATTTCAATTTGCCGCTGTTACCGAATGGTATAAAGATACCTTTGGCAGCCCGCTTGCATTAATCCCAATCAATCAAAATAAAGAAAAAACCGATACGCCAACGCCGAGTAAATATGCAATCCCTGCCGCTGGAAAAGTAACTGAATCCTTTGAAGCAAATGGGCAAGGAATTATTGTTGAAACAAACAGTAAGGTAGTCGAAGCAATGAACGCAGGAAATGTTACCGAAGTTGCGGTTAAAGGTGAACTTGGAAAAACGGTTGTCATTCAGCATAGTGATGGTTCTGAAACGTGGTATGGGAATCTAGGTTCGATTGATGTAAAACTTTATGATTATGTGGAAACCGGCCAAGAAGTTGGTAAGGTACAGGAGCCAGAGGGTGACGATAAAGGAACATATTATTTTGCAATAAAGCAAGGTGAAACATTTATTGATCCGATACAGGTGATAAAATTTGAATAACTATGTAAAACTCCTCAGAAAAATTGAAATACATCCATTGCTTTGGCTCATTGTTGGTGTGGCAGTAATTACGGCGCACTTTAGAGAGTTATTGATGCTCTTTTTAATCATATTGGTCCATGAAATGGGACATGCTGCATGTGCCCATTTTTTTTCATGGAGAATAAAAAGGATACAGCTTCTTCCATTTGGTGGTGTGGCGGAGATGGATGAGCATGGAAATCGGCCTTTGAAGGAGGAGCTCCTGGTTATTTTAGCAGGACCTCTCCAGCATTTATGGATGGTGGCGGTTCCTTATTTCTTAACAGTTGGTTCTGTCATATCCGAAAAGACATTTGATCTCTTTTTTTATCATAATGCAGTTATCTTTTTCTTTAATCTTCTTCCGATCTGGCCGCTTGATGGAGGAAAACTTCTCTATTTGTTTTTCTCCTTTAGGCACTCTTTTTTTGAAGCCCATAAACGGATGCTCATTGTTTCGAGCCTGGTTGCTGTGTTCATATTAATCGGAATGGTTTTCTATAGTCCTACTAATCTTAATCTTTGGGTCATTCTCTCCTTCCTATTCTTTTCAATTATTATGGAGTGGAGGAAGCGTCATTTTGTGTTTATGAGGTTTCTGCTCGAGCGCTATTACGGAAAGCAAGATACCTTTACAAAGCTTAAGCCATTGGTGGTAGATGAAACAGAAATGGTTTATTCCGTTCTATCCATGTTTCAACGGGGGTGTAAGCATCCGATTGTCATACAAAAGGATGGAGAAAACCAACAACCTCTTGATGAAAATGAGCTTTTGCATGCCTATTTTAATGATAAAAAGATTACTCAACCCGTTGGCGAGCTTCTCTACTTGTATTGACGTTACTAGTTAGGTTACATTAAAAAGAAAGCGTAATGTCAAAGCGAGGATCAAGAGTTTGAAAACAATTATTATAAATGTGAAAACAAGTGAAAAGCGTGTGGCGGTGGTCAAAGGAAATAAGGTTGTTGATTTAAATATTCAGCAACCAAAACATAAAGAAATTGTCGGTAATATTTATAAGGGGCGTGTGATTGATGTCCTCCCGGGGATGCAGGCGGCTTTTGTTGATATTGGCTTAGGCAAGAATGGATATATTGCACGAGAACAGCTTGCGACCTATCATCTATCAGATGCTAAGGAAAAAGAAAAGAGCATATCCCATTTTGTTAGACAAGGTGAGGAAATCATTGTCCAGGTAACGAAGGAGGGGGCGGAGCGGAAAGGCCCTAAACTGACTGGTCTAATTGAATTTCCTGGTGCTTTCCTTGTCTATTTGCCTTTTGGGAATTATGTGGCGGTCTCCAGGAAAATGAAAGAGGAAGAAGAAAGGGATAAATGGCGACGGTTTGGAGAAACACATCTTCAAAACCAAGAGGGCCTAATTATTCGAACAGCTTGTGAAGATCAAGCTGAAACGACGATATTGAAGGAACTTGAATTTCAGCGAACTCGTTACAATACCTTACAAGACCTACAAAAAAAGCTTAAGCCACCAAGCTTATTAGTGGATGCAAATAATCTTGTCGATAAAATTTTACTCGAGCATCGGATTGAAACAATTAAAGAAATTGTGATTGATGATGCTGGAGGTTTTCGACAGCTAAAGGAACAACTAGGTGAAGAAAAAGTCTCATATTATAGTGGAAAAGAGAATATTTTTTCTTTCTATGGGATTGAGAAAGAAATTGAACGAGGTCTTAAAGAAATTGTGTGGATTGACAATGGGGCTTACTTGTTAATTGAACATACGGAAGCGTTAACGATTATTGACGTAAACACTGGAAAATTTCTAGGAAAAGAAAACTTACGAGATACTGTGTTTAAAACAAATTTAGCCGCTGCGAAAGAAATAGCGTATCAGTTAATGTTGCGTGATATTAGTGGAATTGTTTTGATTGATTTTATTGATATGAAGCAAAATGATGAACGACAAAAAGTAATCCAAGCTCTAAGGTCTGTAACAAAGGAAGATAGAAATCGGGTGACCATACATGGTTTTACTTCACTCGGTATATTAGAAATTACTCGTAAGAAAACAAGAAATAATCTATCGGCTATTTTACAAACAAATTGTCCAACGTGTTCAGGTACTGGTCGGATAGATTCTCCTGAAACGGTTGCCTTTAAGCTTGAACGAGAACTTTGGGAGCATTATGGAAAAGACTACGATGCTGTCTGGATTGAAGCAACTGAAGAAGTGAAACATGTGATTCTAGGTGACCAAAATGAGCACAAGAAACGATTAGAAGAAGCTTTGTCTATTTATATTTTCATAACAGAATTAGCCTCATCACGACATGATTACACGATTAGGCAATTAGGAAGTTATGATGAAATAAAAGAAAGGCTAACTCATTTATCCTAGTTCATAACGAGAATTCTTATTGACTCCAGTTTGTCTTTGTGATAATATTTTCATGTTATTGTTTGTAGCACCCATTGCTACAACCGCACATTCCAGGTATTTAAGTTTCCTTCGATGGAGCGCCTGTGTAGTGGCGAGTCTTAGTCCAAACTATTAGGAGGTGCAAGTATGTACGCAATTATTGAAACTGGCGGTAAGCAAATCAAAGTTCAAGAAGGCCAAGAAATCTATGTTGAAAAACTAGACGTAGAACAAGGTGGAACAGTTACATTTGACAAGGTGTTATTCGTAGGTGGCGACAACGTAAAAGTTGGTAGCCCAACTGTTGAAGGTGCAACTGTTACAGCTAAAGTTGAAAAGCAAGGTCGCGCTAAGAAGATCATTGTTTTCAAATATAAGGCTAAAAAGAACTACCGTAAAAAACAAGGTCATCGTCAACCTTACACTAAAGTTGTAATCGAAAAAATCAACGCATAAGGCTATCTATCATGATACAAGTAACTATTAATCGTAATAGTTCGGGTAGAATTGACTCATTTACAATGAGTGGACATGCCGAATATGATGTTCCTGGTAAGGATATCGTTTGTGCAGGTGCCTCAGCAGTTGCTTTTGGTACCATTAATTCCATATATGCTTTATGTAAAGTAGAGCCGATATTGGAGCAAGAAAAAAATGGTTTCCTCCGCTGTCAGATTCCTCCTCTCGAGGATAAGACAAATGAGGAAAAGGTACAGCTCCTTCTAGAAGGCATGCTAGTATCACTACAAACGATTGAACTTGATTATGGACAATATATGAAAATTCAATCATAAAACAATTATCTATAGGAGGTGGACAATAATGTTCGTAAGATTAGACCTTCAATTCTTCGCTTCTAAAAAAGGGGTAGGTAGTACAAAGAACGGTCGTGATTCAATCGCGAAACGTCTTGGTGCAAAACGTGCTGATGGTCAATTCGTTACTGGTGGATCTATTTTATACCGTCAACGCGGTACTAAAATCTACCCAGGAGTAAACGTTGGCCGTGGTGGTGACGACACTCTATTCGCAAAAGTTGACGGAGTTGTTAAATTTGAGCGTTTAGGCCGTGACCGCAAACAAGTAAGTGTATATCCAGCTGCGCAAGAAGCGTAATCGATAAAACTCTAACCATGTGGTTAGAGTTTTTATTTTTTTACAAAGAAACCTGTAGTAAGATTGTAGTGTTATGTTCCAAGGTTTGATATAATTTTTAGACAAGATTCGAAATCTATAATGTTGTCATGGACGGCATTTGAATTTTAGGGGAAATGTCATGAATAAAAATTGGAGTACGATTGATGTTTTAAAACATACACGTCACGATTGGTTAAATAAGATACAATTAATCAAAGGGAATATTTCACTCAATAAAATAGATCGGGTTAAGACCATTATCGAAGAAATTGTAATAGACGCTCAAAATGAAACACATCTTACAAATTTACAAATACCAACCTTTGCTGCACTTATCATGACTTTTAATTGGGAGCCACATAAATATCAATTAGACTATGATCTTGTCGGCGAAATTCGAAACTTATCGAACCACGATATGAAATTAACTGAATGGTCCATACAATTTTTTGCCATACTTGAAGAAGTGGTAGACGATATGGGTGAAAATCATTTATCGCTCACAATAGACTGTTCAACAGAGGAAACTCGATTCTTTTTTGATTTTAGTGGAATACTAAAAAATGGGGAGAATCTAACAAATTGGCTGACTAGAATGAGCCAAACAGAACAGTACCCAAAAGTAACAGAGTACAAAGTACATAATGAAGAACTAAGTTTAACACTACATATTGCATAAAGTTTTAAGTGCATAGATAACCGGAGGTAAGACATGTTTGTTGATCAAGTCAAAGTGTATGTAAAAGGTGGAGACGGTGGTAACGGAATGGTTGCGTACCGTCGTGAAAAGTATGTTCCAATGGGCGGACCTGCGGGAGGAGACGGCGGAAAAGGAGCCGACGTCATCTTTGAGGTGGAAGAAGGATTAAGAACCTTGATGGATTTCCGTTATCAACGTCATTTCAAGGCAAAACGTGGAGAACATGGAATGTCAAAAAATCAGCATGGTAAAAATGCGGATTCGATGATTGTAAAAGTGCCGCCTGGAACTGTCGTAACAGATGATGATACAGGAGTGGTCATTGCGGATTTAACACAGCATGGGCAAAGAGCCGTTATTGCTAAAGGTGGTCGTGGCGGAAGAGGGAACTCTCGATTTGCGACACCTGCCAATCCGGCACCGGAAATTGCGGAAAATGGTGAACCAGGTCAAGAACGGTATGTAAGACTTGAACTAAAAGTTTTAGCTGACGTTGGTCTAGTCGGATTTCCGAGTGTTGGAAAATCAACCCTATTATCCGTTGTTTCAGCAGCAAAACCAAAAATCGCAGAATATCATTTTACTACGATTGTACCAAACCTTGGAGTTGTTGAAACAGAAGATGGACGTAGCTTTGTGATGGCCGATTTACCAGGACTAATTGAGGGTGCACACCAGGGTGTGGGTCTTGGTCATCAGTTTTTACGCCATATCGAGCGAACTAGGGTCATTGTCCATGTCATTGACATGTCTGCAATGGAAGGACGCGATCCTTACGAAGATTATTGCACAATTAATCAGGAATTAAAGGAGTATAATCTTCGTTTAACTGAACGTCCGCAAATCATTGTTGCAAATAAAATGGACATCCCTGAAGCAGAAGAAAATTTAAAATTATTTAAAGAGAAGCTTCAGGACGATGTGAAGATTTTTCCGATTTCGGCTATTACGAGACAAGGTCTTCGTGATTTGCTATTTACCATTGCCGACTTGCTTGAGACGACTCCAGAATTTCCACTTGAAGTTGAAGAAGACACAAGCACTCATCGTGTAATGTATCGTCATGAAAAAGAAGAAGTAGACTTTATGATTACACGTGAAAGTGATGGCTCATTTGTAATAACAGGGGAACGAGTTGAAAAACTCTTTAAAATGACCGACTTTTCAAGGGATGAGTCTGTAAAAAGATTTGCCCGCCAACTAAGGGGCATGGGAATCGACGATGCTCTTCGTGAAAAAGGTGCAAAACATGGAGACATCGTAAAATTACTCGAATATGAATTTGAATTTATAGAATAACATAACGTGTTCACAAGAAGGTAAGTAGGGGGGAGTAGCTTACATGGATGGCAAATTTTATCTTGTTCGTGAGGATGTACTTCCAGAAGCGGTTCGAAAAACGTTAGATGCCAAGGAACTATTAGACAGTGGGGAAGCACAGTCGATTGCAGAAGCTACACAAAAAGTAGACTTGAGCAGAAGTGCCTATTATAAATACAAAGACACTGTTTTTCCTTTTCATACAACGGTTAAAGAAAAAATTATTTCATTGTTTTTTCATCTTGAGGACCGATCTGGTACACTTTCACAATTATTAAGAACCGTGGCAGACACCGGTTGTAATGTATTAACTATCCACCAAACAATTCCGCTGAGGGGAAAAGCGAACGTAACACTTTCATTAAATACATCTGGTATGCATGGTGAAGTAACGGACCTCCTTGCTAAACTTCGAAAACTTGAATTCGTAGATAAAGTTGAAATTCTTGGAACAGGAGCATAGGGGGAAACACAAGATGAGTATTACAAACGTAGGATTTTTAGGGCCAAATGCAACATTCACAGCACAAGCGGTCGCCACTATTTTTCCTGGTCAGGATAACAAACCGTACCGAACAATCCCGGCATGTATTGATGCGGTGGAAAATGGGGAAGTTGATGTAGCTGTAGTCCCAATCGAAAATACAATAGAAGGAACTGTAAATTTAACAATTGATTATTTAATTCACGAAAAGCAATTGAAAATTGTGGGTGAAGTCATTATACCGATTAAACAACATTTAATGGTACATCCGGTGAATAGAAATGATTGGGAAAAAGCCGATGGAATTTATTCACATCCCCATGCAATTGCTCAATGTCATAAGTTTTTATACAATAGCTTTCCGAGTATACAGCCGATTGAAGCTACCTCAACAGCCGCTGCTGCTAAATTTGTAAGTGAGCATCCTGATCAAAAGCTAGCAGCGATTGCAAACTCCTTTGCAGCCGAGGTATATGGTTTAACGATTGTTAAACATGATATTCACGATTTTGACAACAATCATACTCGATTTGTTGTCCTTCATAAAGAAATGCTTGATTTAGAAATCAAGAAAGCAAATACAGGTAATAAAACAACTTTAATGGTAACATTGCCATCAGATCAAGCTGGAGCATTGCATCAGGTTTTATCTGTATTTGCATGGAGAAAATTAAATTTATCAAAAATAGAATCCAGACCAATGAAAACAGGTCTAGGAAATTATTTCTTTTTAATTGATATTGAACAAAAAATGGATGAAATTCTAATCCCTAGTGCGATTGCTGAATTAGAGGCACTTGGAAGTGGGGTTACGGTGCTGGGAAGTTATCCATATTATCGAATTTGAGACTTGGTCAATGACTGAGTCTTATTTTTTTTGCATCTCGCCCTTCTCCCGCTGCACATAATTTGTGAAGCCTACGCATAAGTTGTGATAGAAATAGTGGCAATTTGCCTATTTTGTCATAGTATGTATTGACTTATGTATAGGAGGGGAAAATCGCGTGAAGATCCATATCGTTCAAAAAGGCGACACCTTATGGGAAATTGCAAAAAAGTATGGAGTCGACTTTCAGGAACTAAAAGCTGTTAATACTCAGTTAAGCAATCCGGATATGCTGATGCCTGGTATGAAAATTAAGGTGCCAACGGGAACTATTCATGTAAAAAAAGAAGCCCAAATTGGTGGAGCAAAGAAAGAAGCTCAAATTAACGTAACACCAAAAAAGGAGCAGCAAATTGAGCATCCGTTTGCGAATATTACTCCACAGCCATTTCCAGTAATTGAATTGGAAGAAGAAGAGGTTGAAGAGGAAGTAAAGGGTGTAGAAACAGGCCCATATATTCCTCAAATGCCACAGATGCCAGTTATGCCACAGATGCCAGCACCGCCACCACAAATGATGCCAGCAGCACCACCACAAATGCCAGTCATGCCGCAGATGCCGCAATATCAGCCACTTGAAATTGATATCAATAATTATAATTTAATGCAAACGGGAATGGGAATGCCACAAATTCCAAAAGCACCACAAAACGTTTTACCGGGGATGCTGGCTCCCGAGGAAGAGGAATTTGAGCTAGAGGAGGATTTTGAAGCAGAGATGC
>NZ_JBALOV010000007.1:145152-295218 GCF_036965045.1 Bacillus sp. JJ1533
ATGCCACAAGCACAGCAGATGCCTGTTATGCCACAAATGCCATTGCAACAGCCTGGAATGTTCAATAATTGTTTGCCTATTTCACCGGTAATGCCAGGTGATGGTTTTAATTATATTCCAGGGTTTCCAGGATTTCAGGGAGGTTTTCCGCCACAGGGCCCATTTAACCCAATGGGAGGATTCCCACGAACTGAGGGTGTAAAAGAGGAAGTTAAAGAACATATGGCACCAGTACAAATGGCACCTATTCAAATGCCGCCTGTTCCAATGCCGCAGCAGCATCCATTTGAAATTGATATTAACAATTACAATGTCATGCAGACACAAATGCAAATGCCTCAAATGGTGGCAGGTGTTGAGGAAGAAATACCTGAAATGCCACCACAAATGGCACCAATGCAAGCACCACTAATGCCGATGGGACCTTGTGTGCCGATATCACCAGTAATGCCAGGTTCTGGCTTTAATTTTGTTCCTGGGTTTCCGGGAGGGGTTCCGTCACAGATGCCATTTAACCCAATGGGTGAATTCCCACGAACAGAAGGTGTAGAAGAGATTAAAGAACAAATGGTACCGATGCAAATGCCTCAGCAACATCCATTAGATATTGATATTAACAATTACAATGTCATGCAGACACAAATGCAAATGCCTCAAATGGTGGCAGGTATAGAGGAAGAAATGCCTGAAATGCCTCCTCAAATGGCACCAATTGCTCCAATGCAAGCACCACCGTTACCAATGGGACCTTGTGTACCCGTTACACCGGTAATGCCAGGTTCAGGTTTTAATCCGGGATTCCAAGGACCAGGACCAATGCCGTATGGATCTGGTTTGCCAATCCAAGCTCCACAACAAGCTGTGGGTCCAGCAATGGGGTATAATCCTGCACCAGGTTTTGCGGGACCAATGAATCCGCAATTTATGCCACCACAATTCTATAATCAAAGAGATTGTGGATGTGGTGGTCCAAAGCAGCCATTTGTAGGGCAATTTCCACAACAAGGCTATCCGATGATGGGCCAACCAGGGTTTCCAGGACAATTTCAGCCACAATTCCAAGGCGGTTTTCCAGGATACCAAGGTGCTCCATTGGGCATGAATCCAAATCAACAAATGGCTTTTAACCCAATGTTTAACATGCCTGATGTCGATGATGACTTAGACGATTAAAAAATGTAAATAAAATTTTGCAAGGGCGAATAAGAAATTCGTCCTTTTATTTTTTAGTATGTTGTTTTAAAAAGAATTTAATTGGAAAAAGTAAATAAATAATCACTCATATATGTCCAAAATTTAATTAACTTGCAAATATCTAACAGAAATAATCCCCCTACGATAAGCCAACCTATAAAATGAACATGTATTTATGTTCAAAAGGTCAAAGGGGGTTATTGTATTGAGGAAAATACTCTATTCAGTATCAACTGCAGCATTATTGCTTGGTGGTCTAACGGCATGTAATACTGACCAAGGTGCATCGCCAAATAGGGATTATAATGATAACGCCAGACCAATTGGGTATTACTCAAACGAAAACAATCGTGATCGGAATGGTAATGGTACTCGCGACAACGATGGCCCATTAACAGAGATTATGGATCGTAACGGCAACAATTTCAACAGGAATGACCGCACCGGTGTTATGAACAACAGAAACGATCGAAATAGAACCGGTATCATGAATAACCGGAATGACAGAAATAACAACAATAACGGTATGTTTAACAACGATAAGACAAGCAAAAATCGTCCTGGTATTATGAACTATCGCGATGAACAGCGCCGAAATGGCATTATGAACAATCGTGATGGTCGTACAATAAACCCTTTTAATGATGGCAATCCAAATACAATTGGATATAATACGCATGGATATGCAGATCGCAACTATCACAGCCATCTAAATGATAATAACCATAAGGTACAAACATATGGATATTACAATGACAATGGGAAATTAGTCCGTAAAATTTCCGAACGTGCAAATAAGGTTAAAAATGTCGATGATGCTCGTGTGATCGTAACTGATGATAATGTATTGGTTGCTGTTGATACAAATGACAATAATAACCGCAACAATGTCCAAAATGCGGTTAAAAAGGCAGTTGCACCGCTCGCTGGTAATCGAAACATTAATGTTGTAACAGATGAGGGTACATTTACCCGCGTTCGTGACATCGATAATGATATCCGTAATGGAAACAGACGTGAATCAATTGATGCTGATATAAAAGACCTCTTTAACAACATTGGCAATACAATAAAAGCACCATTTACAAATGATAATAGGGGTTAAGTATAAAGGATGTCCTTTTGGGCATCCTTTTCTATTGAAAATAAAATGAAGTTAAAGATGGATAAACCTGTTAATTATGGTCACACTAATGGGTGTAGGGTGCTCATTGCGATTCTAAATAGTAAAGTAGTTGGCAACTAATTGTAAGAGGTGATGCCAAAATGAGAACGATAGCAAAAGTGATTATTTGTCTAGCGGTTGTATTCATATTGCCAAGCTTTTCGGGAAATAGTGCGGAATTAACCGATAAAAGGGATGATGCAGTTCAAGAGGTAAATGGTCCGTTAGAGGTCACAGTCATTCTTGAACGAGTTTATGTTGATGGTGAGGTAAGCGAAGAAATATTAAAAGAAACCATTCTATCGATGGAAGATTTTTGGGCACATTACGAGGATTGGAGCTTAGTTCACCAGGATGATGCTCAGGTTGTCTTTCAGCAACGAGTAGATGATATCTCGCCATTACTGAAATCAAATGGCTATTTTGGCTTAACGGAAGATGGTATTTTATCTATTTTTAACGGAAAACCAGATGAATCAGAAAAAGTTATTCAATCTTTCTTTCAAATCGATGTAGGAAAGCTTGAGAGCTACCAGCATGATTTATTGAAAAAGGGCATCAAGGTAGGTACAAAAGACGAATATATTAAAGTGATTGAAACCTATAAAACATATACATCTTCCCCATAATTACTAAATATTTGAGAGACTAGGAAAGCTTCTAGTCTCTCTTTTATTTTAGTGTTTTTGGGATGAATATGATAAAATAATGTACAGCAAAGTAGGGGAGAGAAGATTTTTGATTGAATTTATTAAAGGAACGGTGGAGTATATAAATCCTGAATACATTGTGGTTGAAAATAACGGAGTAGGCTATCAAATATATACACCTAATCCATTTATTTTTAAAAGAGAAAATCAGGAAACCGTTTATACATATCAGCATGTTCGAGAGGATATACTGGCTCTCTATGGCTTTAAGACACGTGAGGAACGTGCTTTATTTTTGAAGTTGTTAAATGTTACAGGTATCGGGCCAAAAGGTGGGCTTGCCATTCTTGCATCAGGAGAACCAGCACAGGTTATTCGAGCGATTGAGAATGAGGATGAAAAGTATCTAATAAAGTTCCCTGGTGTAGGGAAAAAGACTGCACGTCAAATCATTTTAGATTTAAAAGGGAAACTAAACGATCTCATGCCATCATTACATCCAGATTTATTTACCGAAGATCACGAGCTAGACATGAATAGGAGTCATACTGAACTAGATGAGGCTGTGGAAGCCTTAAAAGTGTTAGGTTATGCAGAAAGAGAAATTAATAAAGTATTGCCAGATTTAAGAAAAGAAGAGCTGTCGACAGATCAATATATCAAAAAGGCTTTACAAAAGCTTTTAAAATAAGGGGGTCGCCTGAATGGAGGACAGAATCGTTTCAGGGAGTGCTAATTACGAAGAGTCGGCAATTGAGCAAAGCCTTAGACCACAAACCTTATCTCAATATATTGGTCAAGAGAAGGTTAAATCGAATTTAGCGATTTTTATTGAAGCTGCAAAAATGAGACAGGAAACCTTGGATCATGTGCTATTATATGGACCTCCCGGACTAGGGAAAACGACACTCGCTACGATAATTGCAAATGAAATGGGTGTCAATATTCGTACAACCTCTGGACCAGCAATAGAAAGGCCAGGTGACCTGGCAGCTATTTTGACAGCACTTGAACCAGGTGATGTCCTTTTTATTGATGAAATCCATCGACTTCAGCGATCAATTGAGGAAGTTTTATATCCTGCAATGGAGGATTTTTGCTTAGATATCGTGATTGGAAAGGGAGCGGGCGCTCGCTCTGTACGACTGGATTTGCCTCCATTTACTCTAGTTGGAGCAACAACACGTGCTGGTTCATTATCCGCACCATTACGGGACAGATTTGGAGTGCTTAGTCGTCTTGAATATTACAATGAAAATCAGCTTGCTGATATCGTAACGAGGACAGCGGAATTATTGGAAGTAGAAATCGAGGACCAGGCAGCACATGAAATTGCAAGACGGTCACGAGGTACGCCAAGAATTGCCAACCGTTTGCTAAGGCGGGTTAGGGATTTTGCACAAGTACGTGGTGACGGAACCATTTCGACTCAAATGGCGAATACCGCTTTAGAATTACTTCAGGTTGACCGTTTAGGACTTGATCATATTGACCATAAATTACTTAAAGGCATCATTGAGAAGTTTCGTGGTGGTCCAGTAGGACTTGAGACCATTTCCGCAACAATTGGAGAAGAAGCACATACAATTGAGGATGTATACGAGCCATATCTTCTGCAAATCGGCTTCTTGCAGCGAACCCCACGTGGTCGAGTCGTAACCGAACATGTATATCGACATTTTCAAATTGAGATTCCGAAGGAGTAGGTAATGGATCATGGGAAAAATGCTAATGATAATGGGGAGTTTACTATTAGTTGTCGGTTTTATCATGCATTTTATTGGAAAGTTGCCAGGGGATATTGTCGTGAAAAAAGGGAATACAACGTTTTACTTTCCAATTGTTACATCGATCGTCATTAGCATTGTATTATCATTGATTTTTTACATAATGGGTCGATTTCGTTAGAAGACATCAGAAATAAGGTGAAAACATGAAAGTAGATTTATTTGATTTTGATTTACCAGAAGAGTTAATCGCTCAAACACCGCTAGAAAATCGCGAGGCATCAAGGTTAATGGTAGTAGATAAAGAAACGGGTGAAATTACTCATACCCATTTTCGCTCCATTCTTTCATATTTAAACAAAGGAGATTGCTTAGTCTTAAACGATACACGTGTGCTCCCAGCCAGACTTTATGGCGTAAAAGAGGATACAGGCGCAAAAGTTGAGGTACTGCTATTAAAACAAAAAGACGGAGATACATGGGAAACCCTTGTGAAGCCTGCAAAACGTGTAAAGGAAGGGACTGTGTTAACCTTTGGTGACGGCCGATTAAAAGCAACATGTACGGAAACCGGCGATCACGGTGGCAGAATGTTGGACTTTCACTACGAAGGAATTTTTTACGAGGTTTTGGATGCATTAGGTGAGATGCCATTACCTCCATATATTCACGAACAATTGGATGATAAGGAACGATACCAAACGGTATATGCAAAGCATCGAGGCTCTGCTGCAGCACCTACAGCAGGACTTCATTTTACAGAAGAGTTACTTCAGGAAATTCGCGATAAAGGTGTACATACAGCATTTATCACCTTACATGTTGGGTTAGGAACCTTCCGTCCGGTAAGCTCCGATACAATTGAAGGTCATGATATGCATTCGGAATTTTATCAAATGACCGAGGAAACGGCTACACTATTAAATGAGGTGAAGGCAAACGGTGGAAAAATTTTCTCTGTTGGAACTACCTCAACAAGGACACTTGAAACAATCGTAAAAAATCATGGGAAATTTGCAGAGTCAAGTGGTTGGACAAGTATTTTCATTTATCCTGGATATCAATATGAAGCAATTGATGGACTGATCACAAACTTCCATCTACCTAAGTCCACTCTTATCATGCTTGTGAGCGCGTTAGCAGGGCGCGAGAATATCCTACATGCCTATAACGAAGCGGTAAAAGAACGATATCGATTCTTTAGTTTCGGAGACGCAATGCTTATAAAATAAAATGGAATTTTTGGGTGGTGGAATACCACTGCCCTTGATAAAGGAGACAATTATCAGTGACAGCAATAAGATACGAACATATTAAGACTTGTAAGCAGACGGGTGCAAGACTAGGAATTGTACATACGCCACATGGTTCTTTTGAAACACCTGCATTTATGCCGGTTGGAACTCTTGCAACGGTAAAAACGATGTCACCTGAAGACCTGAAGGAGATGGGTGCTGGAATTATTTTAAGCAATACCTATCATCTTTGGTTAAGACCAGGCCATGACATTATTAAAGAAGCTGGTGGCTTACATAAATTCATGAATTGGAATAGAGCCATTCTTACTGATTCAGGCGGTTTCCAGGTATTTAGTTTAAGTGAATTTCGAGAAATTAAGGAAGAAGGTGTTCATTTCCGTAATCACTTAAATGGTGATAAGTTATTTTTATCTCCTGAAAAAGCAATGGAAATTCAAAATGCGCTGGGATCTGATATTATGATGGCATTTGATGAATGTCCTCCATATCCAGCTACCTTCGAATACATGAAAAAATCTGTTGAGCGTACAAGCCGCTGGGCTGAGAGATGTCTAAAAGCTCATAGCCGACCGCAGGACCAAGGACTATTTGGGATTGTACAGGGCGGAGAATATGAAGAGCTTCGTAAGCAAAGTGCAAGAGATTTAGTATCCTTAGATTTTCCAGGGTATGCAGTCGGTGGATTATCAGTTGGTGAGCCTAAAGATGTGATGAACAGAGTGCTTGAGTTTACGACACCACATTTACCAACTAATAAGCCTAGGTATTTAATGGGGGTAGGGTCACCGGATTCTCTTATAGACGGAGCAATCCGCGGAATCGATATGTTTGACTGTGTACTTCCAACTAGAATTGCTCGTAATGGAACCTTAATGACAAGTGAAGGTCGATTAGTTGTGAAAAACGCAGAATATGCCCGTGATTTTAGACCGCTAGATGAAAACTGTGATTGCTACACTTGTAAAAATTATAGTCGTGCATATATTCGACACTTGATTAAAACAAGTGAAACATTTGGAATTAGACTTACTACTTATCATAACCTGCATTTTCTGTTAAAATTAATGGAGCAAGTCAGACAAGCGATTCGTGAAGATCGACTTGGAGACTTCCGTGAAGAATTTTTTGAGCGATACGGTTTCAATAAACCAAACGCGAAAAACTTCTAACAAATAGAGTAATAAAGAATGAAAGCGGGAGGTGAAATGAATGGAAGGTATTTTAGGAACAGTTGGTCCTCTAATTTTAATGTTTGCGATTTTCTATTTCTTGTTAATTCGTCCACAACAAAAGCGTCAAAAGGCTACGGTTCAAATGCAGTCGAATCTTGCAAAGGGAGACAAGGTAGTAACTGTTGGTGGCTTACACGGAATTATTGATTCAATCGATGAAAACAAGGTTGTCATTAAATCGGGCAATGCGAATCTTACATACGATAGACAAGCAGTACGTGATGTCATTAAGGACTAATGAACAGCAAAAAAGAGCGTCTAAAGCGCTCTTTTTTTACTATGCTTCCCTTCTTGATGGTGTAGTCATGTTCACTCCGAAAATTCCACCAATGACCGCAGCCGCTAAAAACCCAATATGATACATTGATTGCTCAGCTGTAAAGGTAGTATCATACCCTAAGAATTGAACGATAAACACAATAATCGAATATAAAACTCCTGTTCCGCCACCTATTAGCCAGCCTTTTTCCTTCCCTTTTCCACCAGATACAAAACCTCCGATAAACAGCGCAAGGAAGGAAGCACCTAATATAACCCAAGACATGGATGACTCTTGAAGTGAAGTAAACCGTAGTAATAGTGAAATAAGTAAACTTGATACAATAACGATTACAAAAATTGTTACAACTCCATAAACCATTGCAACTCCCATTTTTCTCATGGTATTCTCTCCCCCTCGTTTTCCCTTAGTACGAGCATATTCATGTCCATAATGAATTAGAATAAAAAGTACAAACTTTTCTGTTAACAAAAGCAGGGATGGAAAAACCTATGATGTTTTTCTTTAAATTGTGCAAACTAACATGTATGATGTTTTTCTAATCATTAACTCATATGAGAGGGGGCTTTCATTATGGGGGAATACCTCATCATAATAGGGAGGACTGTTTTACTTTATGTAATCATTCTTTTGATATTTCGGTTAATGGGTAAGCGGGAAATTGGTGAACTAAGTCTTCTGGATTTAATTGTATCGATGATGATTGCTGAAATGGCTGTCATCGCTATTGAATCTACAAAAGATCCAATTCTGCATTCCGTCATACCAATGGTCTTACTTCTGATTATTCAATATACTCTTGCCCTCCTTTCATTAAAAAGTAAAAAAATAAGACAAATTATCGACGGTAAACCAACCGTTATTATTAACAAGGGTAAAATTGATGAACATGCCATGAGGCAGCAACGTTATAATCTGGATGACCTTTTAATGCAATTACGTGAAAAGAATGTGAAGAACTTAGCGGACGTAGAGTTTGCGATCTTGGAATCTTCAGGTGAATTGTCGGTTCTGGCAAAGAACCAAAATCAATCCTCTCAACCAACCGATTATACAATTGATTTGCCTCTAATCCTCGACGGCCTAATACAGGATGAACATTTAAATCAAATTAATAAAACTAGAACATGGTTGCATTCTGAACTAAAGAAGCTTGGGCATAGCGATATGAATAAAATATCCTATTGCAGTTACCATCATGGCAAACTACATGTCGATATCAAGGATGAAAAGAGGTAACCGCTTTGGTTACCTCTTTGTCCATCATAACAACCATGCAAGCTTAGGACCAATAAATGGTATTCTCCTCACTTCTTCTTTTGTTAAAAGTTTAAAAATAAAAAGGCAGACAATATAAATGAGGGAAGTTATGCCAATTGCTGCCAGCGTTCGGATGGTAAGGGAACTGTCTGTTAGAAATAGTTGATAAAAATAGTGTCCACCGATTCCGGAGAGAACCATTGTGATACCACTCTTTAGATAATCCCGAATATAGAAGCTATAAGAGATGACTTTTACGATTGTTGAAAAGTGAAGCAATGTGACGAGCATCATCCCAATAACAATGGCAAGAGCTGCCCCCATGATCCCAAAGGATGGCCTAGTCGCAAGAACAAAGATAGCAGCTGTTTTGATGATATTTCCAATGAAACTATTTATCATTGCGGCTTTTGCCAAATCAAGTGCCTGCAGGGTAGCTTGAAGGGGCCCTTGAAAATAATAAAAGATAAAAAATGGAGCCATAACCTTTATATAAATGGCTGAATTACTATTTCCATACATAAGTTCCATAACAGGTGATGCAAACACATATAATACAACAATTGCCAATCCGCCTGACACGAGTGATAGTCGCAATGCCTGTTTTAGACGGTATTCAATTAATAATGTTTGTTTTTTTGCTGCAGCTTCACTAATTGAAGGAACAAGTGCTGTAGACAGGGAAGTTGTAATAAAAGACGGAAGCATGAGCAGTGGTAAAGCAAAACCTGTAAGTTCACCATATTGTCTAGTCGCAAGATGGGTTGCAACACCAGCTAATGCTAAACTTTGTGCCACTACAATCGGTTCAAAAAACCAGGAGATGGACCCGATAAGTCTACTTCCCAATGTTGGAACGGCAATTCTGGTCAAATCATTGAATGTTTGTTTTCCGTGCTTTGCTGAATGGAAGAAGTTCTTTCGAATCCGAATTCGTTTTTTCATTTTAAACATTAAGAATAAATAAAGTAATGACATGAATTCTCCAACAACAGCTGAAAGCATTGCACCTGCTGCGGCGTATTCGATTCCCATCGGTAAAAAAGCTTTCGTAAATACATAAACTAACGTAATTCTAACGACTTGTTCAATGACCTGTGAATAGGCAGGTGGCTTCATGTTTTGACGGCCTTGGAAATAGCCGCGGAGTACAGATGAAATCGCCACAATTGGAACAATCGGAGAAATGGCTAATAAAGGATAATACGTTCTTTGGTCAGTTAGTAAAGTCTCGGATAACAAAGGTGCAAGAAAAATCATCATTGGTGTAAAGATAATACTTAATGTACCTGTAATGGATAGAGAAACAACCAAGATTTTTTTAATCCTTCTCTTATCCCCTTGTGCTTCTGCTTCTGCAACTAGTTTAGAAATGGCAACTGGCAATCCCATCTGGGTTAATGTAATCGTGAGTACAAAGGTGGGGATTGCCATCATATAAAGTCCCACACCTTCTTCACCTATAAGACGTGCGACAACAATTCTATTGATAAATCCCAATATTCTTGTAATAAGACCTGCGATAATTAAAATTAAAGTTCCTTTAAGGAATGTTTGCTTTGACAATTCGTTTTCCCTACCTTCTCAAAAAAGGTGATATCATTTACAATTAACTATATGCTTGATATGTGGCCAAGCATGACAAGTATTCGTTTATAGAGAGAAAAATGGGAGAGATGACGAGTGAACCAAACAGAGACTCACATGTATGAAAAGTTTCGTGAAACAGTTCGTCCATTTTTAAAAAGTAAATTGGAGGAATTCAAACTTTACGGTTATGAAAGTGTGAAAGAAGAAGAACTTTGGGAGTTCTTGAAAAACAAAACATGGAGAAAAGAAAAAGAAGAAAAGCGTTTGCATCAAATTGTTAACGATATTTTATCTATTAAAGTTGGAGATTATATGAACTATGCAACAGTAGAAGCTTTCAAATCACCAAATTGGTTTGAAGGAGAAGGAAAAGACGTATTAGATAAGCTATTATAATCCTTTTTTTGAAACTTTTTTTTGATGTGGCAAGGTCATTCACAAAAACTGCAATTGACATGAAAATCGCATTGTTTCATAATTGTGATGGAGAGCTTAAAGGACAAGCCTTGTTTTTTAAGCTAGATAAAGGAGGATCTACATACTTATGGTTAAAAAAGGCCGCATCGTGGTGTTTTTCTTAGTGGTGCTTCTCTTTGGAGCGTTAATCGGAGCTACTGGCACAGACACTGCAAAAAATATAAAATTAGGACTTGATCTTCAAGGTGGTTTTGAAATTCTTTACGAAGTAACACCAGCTAAAAAAGGCGATGTGATTGATAAAGAAGCCTTAGTAAGTACGGTAAATGCATTAACTAACCGTGTAGACGTGCTAGGGGTAAATGAGCCAAATATTCAAATTGAAGGAAAAGATCGTGTTCGTGTGCAATTAGCGGGTGTAGAGGATCAAGATAAGGTTCGAGAAATACTCTCAACCCAAGCTAAACTCACATTTAGAGATGTAAATGATAATGTATTGCTGGACGGTTCCCAACTAGCCCAAAATGGGGCTAAACAATCATTTGATAAAATGGGTTCACCAGCTGTTTCTTTAACAGTTAAAAATCCTGACGATTTAAAAAATGCAACCCAAAAGGTTTTGGATTATGGTAGTCCAAATAACCTCATGGTGATTTGGTTAGACTTTGAAGAAGGTGTAGATTCCTTTGAGGCTGAAAGTAAGAAACCGAATCCAAAGTATCTTTCAGCTGCAGGTGTAGACCAAGTATTCAATACGAAAACAGTATCAATCGAAGGTGGCAATTTTACGGTTGAATCAGCAAATGAACTTGCTTCCTTATTAAACGCAGGCGCACTTCCAGTTGATTTGACAGAAATTTATTCCACTTCAGTTGGAGCGAAATTTGGTGAGCAAGCATTAGATAAAACTGTTTTCGCAGGGGCAATTGGTATATTTTTAGTGCTATTATTTATGCTTGTATTTTACCGATTCCCAGGTTTAATTGCTGCGATTACATTAAGTATCTTTGTTTATTTAAACCTACTCGTGTTTGATTGGATGAATGCGGTCCTGACACTTCCGGGTATAGCAGCCTTAATCCTCGGGGTAGGTATGGCTGTGGATGCCAATATTATTACGTACGAAAGGATCAAGGAAGAGATAAGGTCTGGTAAATCCATCCTATCGGCATATCGTACAGGCAGTAAAAACTCATTCCTGACAATCTTTGATGCGAACATTACAACCCTATTAGCTGGTGTGGTTTTATTCATTTTTGGTACAAGTGCCGTAAAAGGCTTTGCTACGATGTTAATTGTAAGTATATTGTTAAGCTTCTTAACTGCGGTTTATGGAAGCAGACTTTTACTAGGTCTATGGGTAAACAGTAAATTTTTAAATAAGAAACCAAGCTGGTTTGGTGTCAAACAAAGTCAAATTCGAAATCTAGCGGATGCCGATCCAGAAGGATATTTTCCAACTCGATTCGATCGCTTTGACTTTGCTAAGCATAAGAATAAATTCTTCATTGCGTCTGGCCTTATGGTTGTCATAGGGATTGTGGTATTGGTCATTTTCAGACTTAATCTTGGGATTGATTTTGTTGCCGGTACGCGAATGGAAGTACTTGCAGACCATCCAATCTCTCAAGAGGAATTTACAGATGAACTTAGTAAGCTAAATTTAGAAGCTAAGGAAATTGTGATTTCCGGGGATAATAATAATATTGGAGTTGCTAGATTTGCCGATGAACTTTCAAAAGATGAAGTAAGCAAGGTAAAAGCTCATTTCCATGATTTGTATGGGGCAGACCCTAATGTAAGTACAGTCTCTCCAACTGTTGGAAAAGAATTGGCACGTAATGCATTCCTGGCAAGCTTAATTGCGATGCTTGGTATCATCATCTATGTCGCATTCCGTTTCGAATGGATAATGGGACTAGCAGCAATTGTCGCGCTTTTCCATGATGCATTCTTTATGATTGTGATTTTTAGTATCACTCGCTTTGAGGTGGATGTCACCTTCATCGCGGCCATCTTAACCATTATTGGTTACTCTATCAACGATACAATTGTAACCTTTGATAGAATTCGTGAACTAATGAAGAAGAAAAAGCGTATTAAAACATATGAAGATCTTGCTAGTGTCGTAAATATGGGATTAAGACAGACGTTAAATCGTTCCGTAAATACGGCGATTACCGTACTCTTCACTAGTGTTGCATTATTGCTATTAGGTGGACAAGCGATTACCAGCTTCTCCTTTGCATTAACGGTTGGTTTGATAGCAGGTATGTATTCATCCATCTTCATTGCAGCACAGCTTTGGTTAGTATGGAAAACAAAGCAAATTACGAAAAAACGCCCAGAAAAAACAGAGGTAGAATCACAAGTGTAACAGTAAAAAGTCGTGAGTTATCACGACTTTTTATTTTCTCATTATACTTGATGGATTGCTTTAGTTTTGGTTACACTAAAAAGCATGTGTCATATTCTCAAACTTACGTGGGGAGGATGAGGATTTTTTGAAAGAGAAAGATCGTTTTAAACAAGCTGAAAAAGCCATCATCATTGGTGTTGTGGGGAATATTATACTAGCGATAATTAAATGGGTTATTGGGGTTCAATCCAATAGCCGGGCGCTTATAGCTGATGCCGTCCACTCGGCTTCAGATGTAGCAGGTTCAGTCGCTGTTTTCATCGGTGTGCGCGCTGCGAAAAGACCCCCCGATGAGGACCATCCATATGGACATGGGAAAGCTGAATCTGTTTCAGCTATCATTGTTGCTGTACTTCTAGCACTTGTGGGCTTTGAGATTGGAAAAGCATCCATTGAGGCATTTTTTAAGCCTATTGAAGTTCCCAAGACAATGGCCATTTATGCTGTGTTATTCTCCATCATTATTAAGGAAATCATGTTTCGTTATAAATACAATCTTGGAAAAAAGATTAAGAGTGATGCACTCATTATTAATGCGTATGATGATCGCTCCGATGTATTTGCATCAATTGCAACCCTTGTAGGAATCGTAGGAGCAATTGTCGGTGGATATTTGGGGATTGATTGGCTTGTTTATGCAGACCCTGTGGCGGGACTTGTGGTTGCTGTCCTCATTGTTAAAATGGCATGGGAATTTGGAACCGAAGCCATACATAATACATTAGACCATGTGTTACACGACGAAGATACTTCAGAATTTAGAAAGCTGGTTATGTCTGTTCCCGAAGTGAAAAAAATTACAGAGCTTCATGCGCGTGAGCATGGGCATTACGTGATTGTCGATTTAAAAATTTCTGTTGACCCATACATAACGGTGGAAGAAGGCCATAAAGTCGGTAAAAAAGTAAAAGCAAAGCTGATGGAACATGCACAAGTACACAATGTTTTTATCCATATTAATCCGTACTCAGAAGACGATTAACTTTAATCAGCTTTAAAGCTGATTAAAGTTAAAGCCTACGGCGGATGCCACAGATTTTCAAAGGGAATTTTTCGAGCCAGCTCGAAAAATTCTGGGCGCAGATCGGCCAAGGCGTATCTGATTAAAGTAACTAAAATAAATGTCAATCATTGTATCACACCTCTTGCTTCGGTATAATAGTGGGGTTAAGGGGTGAAACTTTTGTTACAATCTAAAACTCGTTGGAAAGTAAATGAATACAACCAGATAAATACAAATCTACTAGTGAAAGAACTGCAGGTTACACCTCTAGTAGCATCCCTGCTAGTAAATAGAGGGTTTACTACCGTCGAATCAGCACGAGAATTTTTAGAACCAGATCAACTTCAGTTCCACGATCCATTTCTACTTGATCAAATGGACACGGCTATCGAAAGAATAACGAAAGCTATTGAAAATGCGGAACGAATTTTAGTATTTGGTGATTATGATGCAGATGGTGTTAGTAGTACAACCGTTATGGTAACTGCATTAAAAGAAAAAGGTGCACAGGTTGATTTTTATATTCCCAATCGATTCACAGAAGGTTATGGACCTAATGAAACAGCTTTCCGATGGGCTAAATCAGAAGGCTATTCTCTAATCATAACCGTAGATACTGGAATTTCTGCCCTTCATGAGGCTGAAATTGCAAAAGAATTAGGAATCGATTTAATTATTACTGACCACCATGAAGTTGGTCCTGAACTACCAGTTGCAACGGCAATTATCCATCCGAAAAAGCCGGACAGCAGGTACCCGTTTAAAGAATTGGCTGGTGTTGGAGTTGCTTTTAAAGTTGCTCATGCCTTGCGAGGCGAAGTACCTGCAGATTTACTAGATGTAGCTGTAATTGGAACGATTGCTGACCTCGTTCCGCTGCATGGAGAAAATCGTCTTCTTGCCAGGAAGGGAATAAGAGCCTTACAAAATACTAAGCGGCCAGGATTAAAGGCATTATTGAAAAAAGCCAAAATAGAATCCAATGAAATTTCTGAGGAAACCGTTGGATTTGCAATTGGACCAAGGATTAATGCAGTTGGTCGTTTGCAATCTGCCGACCCTGCTGTTGATTTAATGATGACAAATGATCCTGAAGAAGCTTCATATATTTCAGATGAAATTGAGGAACTGAATAAGGAAAGACAGCATTTGGTTAATCAAATGACACAGGAAGCGATTCAAGAGGTTGAAGAAAACTATCCACCTTCCTCCAATTCAGTGTTAGTTATTGCGAAAGAAGGCTGGAACTCTGGTGTTATCGGAATTGTTGCTTCACGATTAGTTGATCGCTTTTATCGACCTACAATTGTCTTAAGCGTTGATCAAGAAAAAGGACTGGCAAAAGGATCTGCAAGAAGTATTGCAGGCTTTAACCTATATGAGAGCCTCTCAAAGTGTCGTGATATATTGCCTCATTATGGAGGACATCCGATGGCAGCTGGAATGACCCTTAAAGTAGACGATGTCAACGACTTAAGGAATCGGTTAAATGGAATCGCAAATGAAGTGTTAACACCTGAAGACTTTCAACCGATTACAAATATAGATGCAATTTGCAGTATTCAAGATGTTTCAATTGAATCCATTTTAGAAATGAATAAATTAGCACCTTTTGGAATGGGAAATCCCAAACCAATGCTGCAAATTAATGATGTTCAAGTCAATACAATTCGTAAAATCGGAGCGGATCAAAGTCATTTGAAAATTGTTCTTCAGGATGATCCATATACGTTAGATGGTGTTGGCTTTGGGTTGGGACATACCTGTGAAGGAATCTCACCATTATCAAAGGTGTCGGTAATTGGGGAGCTATCCATCAATGAATGGAACAATAGCCGGAAGCCACAAATTATGCTGCAGGATATTGCTGTTAATGAGTGGCAATTATTCGATATTCGCGGCATGCGTAATTTTACAACCTACCTTGAGAAATTGAAGGATGACAATCTTCAACTAATTGCCTTTTCGGAAACGACGATTGATAAGCTGGGATTAAACAATCATAAGGTTAACGTTGTTTTTTCCATGGATGAAGCAATTGGACTTCAATGTGGATCCAAACATGTTATTCTTCTTGACTTACCTGTTGATGATGAGTGGATCAAAGCCTTATTTGAGACAGGGTTTCCAAATCGCATTTATACATTATTCTTTCATGAGCAGGACCATTTTTTCAGCACAATTCCGACTAGAGAACATTTTAAATGGTTTTATGCATTCTTGGCGAAAAAAGGTCCGTTTGACATGAATCGCTATGCCCAAGATTTAGCAAAATATAGAGGATGGTCGAAAGAAACAATTGATTTTATGTCACAGGTGTTTTTTGATTTAGATTTTGTTAAAATAGACAATGGGTTTATAACTTTATCAAATCAAGCTAAGAAAAGGGATTTGACTGAATCAAGAACATATCAATTGAAAGCAAAAAGAATTGAATTGGAAAAGCAATTATTGTATTCATCATATCATCAATTAAAGCATTGGTTTGATGCAATAAATCAAGGTTCGCATTCGCTTGAGGAGGCAATTAAATAATGGATTTAGAAAAATTTATCGAGATAGTTGACGACTATCCGAAACCAGGGATTAAATTTAAGGATATTACGCCTTTAATGAATGACGGTGAAGCGTATAAATATGCTACAGACCAAATTGTGAAATATGCTAGAGAAAAAGATATAGACCTTGTCGTTGGTCCGGAGGCCCGGGGCTTCATTATTGGTTGTCCAGTAGCATATTCACATGGTGTCGGCTTTGCTCCTGTTCGAAAGGAAGGTAAACTTCCAAGGGACGTTATCAAAGTAGATTATGGTTTAGAGTACGGAAAAGATGTCCTAACCATCCATAAAGACGCTATTAAACCAGGTCAACGTGTATTGATCACAGATGACTTATTAGCAACTGGTGGAACAATCGAGGCAACCATCAATCTAGTTGAACAGCTCGGCGGTGTAGTAGCTGGGATTGCATTCCTAATTGAACTAACTTACCTAGACGGCCGTAAAAAGTTAGACGGCTATGATGTGTTAACACTAATGAAGTTTTAATTTCTTTTAAAAAGCGCTCAGTTAGAGTGCTTTTTTTAGTAGAGACTTCGTTATTTGCGGTAAAAAGACTATTTTTTCAATACAATCGGCAATATTTCTGTTATTTCCCTTTACAAGTTTAGAGATTTTCAAGATAATAGTAACAATAACCTAATTTAATATTTAAAAAAGATTCAAAGAATTTTTTCTTTGAATCTTTAATTTCTAAAAAGGTGATAAAGTCTATGGCAAACGAACAGGTCTTAACTCCTGAGCAAGTGATAGAAAAAGCAAAAAAATATTTGAACGATAATGATATTGAGTTTGTTAATCGTGCGTATAAATTTGCGGAGGAAGCACATAAGGAGCAATTCCGTAAATCTGGTGAACCCTATATCATCCATCCAGTTCAAGTGGCAGGTATTTTAGTGGATCTTGAAATGGATCCTTCTACAATTGCTGGTGGATTTTTACACGATGTAGTGGAGGATACGAATATCACACTTCAAGAAATCAGTGATGTGTTCACTCCTGAGGTTGCCATGCTAGTTGATGGAGTTACAAAACTAGGAAAAATTAAATATAAATCACAGGAAGAACAACAGGCTGAAAATCATCGAAAAATGTTTGTTGCAATGGCTCAGGACATTCGTGTTATTTTAATTAAACTTGCAGACCGTTTGCACAACATGCGTACACTTAAGCATCTCCCACCAGAAAAACAGCGCAGGATATCCAATGAGACTCTTGAAATATTTGCCCCATTGGCACATCGTCTGGGTATTTCAAAAATAAAATGGGAGCTTGAAGATACGGCCTTACGTTATTTAAATCCACAGCAGTATTATCGTATCGTCAACCTGATGAAAAAGAAGCGTGCAGAACGTGAGGAGTATCTTGAGGAAGTCATTGAAGAGGTTAAGAACCATGTTGAAGAGGTTTCAATTAAGGCGGATATTTCGGGACGTCCAAAGCATATTTACAGCATATATCGTAAAATGGTCCTGCAAAATAAGCAGTTTAATGAAATCTATGACCTCCTGGCAGTTCGGATTGTCGTTAGTAGTATAAAAGACTGTTATGCGGTTCTAGGAATCATTCATACTTGCTGGAAGCCAATGCCTGGTCGATTTAAAGACTATATTGCAATGCCGAAGCCAAATATGTATCAATCCCTTCATACAACTGTAATTGGTCCTAAGGGCGACCCACTTGAGGTTCAAATACGAACAGTAGAAATGCACCAGATTGCCGAATATGGAATTGCAGCCCATTGGGCTTATAAAGAAGGTAAACAAGTTAACCAACAATCTTCTTTTGAAGAGAAATTAACATGGTTCCGTGAAATTCTGGAATGGCAAAACGATGCTTCAAATGCAGAAGAGTTCATGGAATCCTTAAAAATTGATTTATTTTCCGATATGGTCTTCGTCTTTACACCAAAGGGAGACGTTATGGAGCTCCCATCTGGATCAGTTCCAATTGACTTTGCATACCGCATACACTCTGAAATTGGTAACAAAACAATCGGTGCGAAAGTAAATGGAAAAATGGTGACTTTGGATTATAAACTAAAAACGGGGGATATCATCGAGATTTTAACCTCGAAGCATTCTTATGGTCCAAGTCAGGACTGGATTAAACTTGCCCAAACATCACAGGCAAAAAACAAAATTCGTCAGTTTTTCAAAAAGCAACGCCGTGAAGAAAACATTGAAAAAGGAAAAGAGCTCGTTGAAAAAGAGATTCGTAACCTTGAGTTTGAAGTAAAGGATATTTTAACACCCGAAAATATAAAAAGGGTTGCCGAGAAATTCAATTTTTCAAACGAAGATGATATGTATGCAGCGATTGGATATAACGGAATTACCGCAGCCCAAATCGCCAATCGTCTAACGGATAAATTACGAAAGCAACGGGATCTTGAACAGGTTGCCGAAACAGTATCAGAGGTAAAGCAGGTCTCAAACCGCTCGAAACGAAGAGATTCTGGTGTACAGGTGCAAGGAATAGACAATCTATTGATTCGTCTATCGAAATGCTGTAATCCGGTTCCAGGTGATGAAATAGTTGGTTTCATTACAAAAGGCAGAGGCGTATCTGTTCATCGTGCTGATTGCCAAAATGTGCATACAAAGGATGCGCAGCAACGCCTTATTGAGGTTGAATGGGAAAGTAATTTAAATGATCGAAAAGAATTTAATGTTGAAATTGAAATTAATGGCTATGATCGTCGTGGATTATTAAACGAAGTTCTCCAAGCGGTAAATGAGACAAAAACAAACATTTCGGCTGTTTCAGGAAGATCAGACCGTAATAAAATGGCAACGATTAATATGTCCATTTCCATTCAAAACGTAAGTCATCTTCATAAAGTTGTGGAACGGATAAAGCAAATTCGGGATATTTATTCGGTTCGACGTGTAATGAGTTAAGAAGGGGAATTATCGAATGAGAGTTGTTGTACAACGTGCGAAAGACGCTCGAGTTATGGTTCAACGTGAAGAAGTGGGTTCTATCAAAAATGGGTTGATGCTTTTGGTCGGCATTACACATAACGATACAATGGAAGATATCAAATATGTAGCCGATAAAATTGTTAATCTTCGCATCTTTGAGGATGATGAAGGAAAAATGAATTTATCTTTACTTGATGTAAAAGGGGATATTCTTTCTGTATCCCAGTTTACATTATACGGAGATTGCCGAAAAGGTAGACGCCCAAACTTCATGGATGCTGCAAAACCTGAATTTGCGGAAAAGATGTATGATCTTTTTAATTCAGAACTCCGAGAAAAAGGTGTAAATGTTGAGACGGGTTCATTCGGAGCAATGATGGATGTCCAATTTACCAATGTCGGACCAGTCACGTTAATAATAGAGAGTAAATAAGAAAAGTGTAAGGTGCCCGATAGCGCCTGACACTAGACAATAATAAATGCCTCAAAAGCGATTTGCTTTTGAGGCATTTTTCTGTAAAAGTTTATTTACTTTTAAAATATTGGGCTAGCCCATAATAAATGCCATTTGACACATTTTCTTGGAAATTATTGGTGTTTACTGTATACTCTTCTGTTGGATTGCTTAGGAATCCTAATTCCAATAAGACAGAAGGGTTTCTGTTTTCTCGTAATACTTGATAGTTCCCTTGACGATGCTGTCTGTTTTTGAATCCCGTGTTCTTTACAAGCTCCGATTGAAGAGTAGAAGCAAGTCCAACATCAATATTTTTATAATAATAGGAAGTTACTCCGCGTACATTTCGGTCATAAATACTATCATAGTGGATGCTCACAAAGGCATCAGCGTTTCGATAATGAGAGATACTTACCCTTGAACGTAAGCTTACATAATTATCACTATTGCGTGTCATGACTACATTAGCACCAGACGCATTTAGTTTATCCACAACCATACTAGCTGTACGCAAATTTAGATGTTTCTCGTAAGAACCACTTACTCCAATGGCACCACTGTCATTTCCTCCATGACCAGGGTCAATAACGATCGTTTTTCCTTTTAAATATTGATTCACACCTGGACGTTCGACAATGTTCTGCGCACCATTGACTGAAACAAGCCAACCCGCAACATAGCCAATTTTATTTCCAGGAAGGTTAATTTTATACCAGTCCCCGTCCTTGGTAACCATTGCAAAAGAATCGCCCTCGTTCCCCCGTGCAACTACTGAATGTGAAGTAGAGGCCCCTGAACGAATATTTGTACCATTGTAAAGGATCTTAACTGTGGATTGTCCAGTACTTGGTGTTTCTGTTTTTGTATCCATCTGAACATCTAAATACCAGCTAGCAATCCAGCCTTTCGTTCCGTTCGATAATGTAATGCGGCTCCAATTATTTACTTCCTCATCAATTGTTACCTTATTCCCTTGCTTTAGGCTTCCAATAATTTTACCCGAAAGGGAACCACTATCTCGAACATTTAAGCTAGATGCTGTAACAATCCCTATCTTACCCTGGTTTGACGGGCTTTTGGGTGGTGTAGTAGGCTGAGATGGTTTTTCCTCCTCTTTAGAAGAAATCCCTGCAACAAAATCTCTATGTATCCAAGCAGAACGTCCGCCAAACACAATTTCTAACCACTTTTCTCGCTCATTTGTAATCGTAACATTTGCATTTTGCTTTAGCTTTCCAATGACTCTACCTTGCAAATTAGGCTGATCCCGCACATTTAGAATAGAAGCAGTAATAGTGCCGGTTTTTTTAGCAGAGCTTGAATTTGAAGTTGGATTCGAATTCGAGTTCGTTGAACCAGTTGTCTGCTTTGCCTTGATAAATTGTGAGGAAACCCAACCAACATGTCCATTAAATGAAAGTTTAGTCCAATTCTCATTTGCCTCAATAAACTTGGCCTCGTTCCCTTTGTTTAACGAACCAATTATTTGGAAACTTGTTCCAGGACCACTCCGAAACCTTAGTCCATCTACGGTTGATACAACGGTTGATGACGTAGTAGTTGGAGATGAGTTGGATTGGTTTTCTTTTATAAGCCATGAAGCAACCCAGCCTGTTTTTCCTGAGGAAAGCTGTAGCTTAACCCACTCATTTTTCCTTTCAATGATGGTATACTTTTCCCCTTGTTTGACCTGTGCTGTTCTTCCGTAGGAGAGTCCAGGGCCTTCTCTTACGTTTAAGACAGAAGTATTAATGACTGCGATTGATTCTGCATTTGTCAGTTTTCCAGGGTTTATTGTAACTGAAAAAATAATTGCGAGTAGGAACGCTAGTCCCAGTTTTAAAATCTTGTGTAACACTTAAAAGCCTCCTTGAGTAAAAAACATAGCTTTATAAGATTTCGCCATAAATAAAAATATTCCTGTTTTTAATAGAAATAAAATCATAAAAATGGGAAAGATACGTAATAGTTTAACATGAAATAGGAGTGATTTGGGTGCGATTTAGCGAAAAAAGCAACAATGTACAAAATACAGGCGGAAATGTATTTGGGGTGGATTTTCACGATTTTATTCAAAAAGAGCAATCGTCAACATATGTTGAATTAGCGAGTGAATTTGGTGTTTCGGTGAGAGATGTAAGAAACTTAAAAAAGCAATTACATCGTTCCTAATCGATATGATTGATCGTAAATCAAAAAAAATCATTCTAAAACTTGACATGAACTGAGTTCATACGTATGATTATATAAAATTCAACAAAATAATAATAACTTGAACCAATGATGGGGAAAAGTAGATAGGAATACACATGAATAGAGAGGGAATGTCAAGGGCTGAAAACATTCCTGCATGATGACTTATTGAACGAACACCTCGTAGGTTTCTCTCTGAAAAAGCAAGTGCTCTAGTAGGAGTTGAACGTTTCAGGCGTTAACTGATCGAGTGAAAACTAAAACAATTGTCTCTAAACGACCTAGAAGCAAGAAGGTCGAGGCAGTGAGTTTTCGAGAAACGCAAATGCACGTTCTTGGTGCATGCGTATCGCAGAAAACGAAGCTAACGAAGAGATTCGCCGCTTATGGGGCGTTTAGTTTTAACTAGGGTGGTACCACGGGAACACAAGCTCTCGTCCCTACAAGAAATTGTAGGGATGGGAGCTTTTTTTGGTTTAACTTTATTTAACAGGCCCCTGTTAAATAAAGTTAAAGCCCTCCGGGGGATGCCACAGATTTTCAAATGAATCTTTTCGAGTAAACTCGAAAAAATCTGGGCGCAAATACGCCAAGGCGCATTTGAATAGTAGTAAGGAGGAGTAAACAATGGTTAATATTCCTAGAGGAACGCAGGACATTCTTCCAGGTAATGTGGAAAAGTGGCAATATATTGAGGAAAAGGCTCGAGATATTTGCAAAAGATTTAATTATAAAGAAATTCGGACACCAATCTTTGAACATACAGAACTATTTTTACGAAGTGTTGGTGAAACCACAGATATCGTAACAAAAGAAATGTACACTTTTGAAGACCGTGGAGAACGAAGCCTAACCCTTCGACCGGAAGGCACCGCAGCTGTTGTACGTTCATATGTGGAAAATAAAATGTTTGGCAACCCGACCCAGCCAACAAAACTGTATTATTGTGGACCAATGTTCCGATACGAACGTCCGCAAGCTGGTCGCTTCCGTCAATTCGTTCAATTTGGAGTAGAGGCATTAGGAAGTAATGACCCTGCTATCGATGCAGAAGTCATTGCACTCGCGATGGAACTCTACAAATCACTTGGATTAAAAAAACTTAAGCTTGTCATTAACAGCCTAGGTGATACTTCTAGTAGGAGTGCACACCGAGACGCCCTAATCGCACACTTTTCTCCTAGAATAGGCGAGTTTTGTTCAGACTGTAAATCAAGACTTGAAAAAAATCCAATGCGAATTCTGGATTGTAAAAAAGACCGTGATCACGAGTTAATGCATTTTGCACCATCTATTCTCGAATATTTAAACGAGGAATCGAACGAGTATTTTAATAAAGTCAAGACATACTTAACAGATTTACAGATTGATTTCGAGGTGGATTCAGGTCTAGTTAGGGGCTTGGATTACTATAACCACACAGCTTTTGAAATTATGAGTGATGCAGAAGGCTTTGGCGCCATTACGACCCTATGTGGCGGAGGTCGCTACAATGGTTTAGTGGAAGGACTTGGCGGACCTGAAACCCCAGGCATCGGATTTGCTTTAAGTATTGAGAGGCTTTTAGCCGCATTGAATGCAGAGGGAATTGATCTTCCAGTAGAAGAACGCGTGGACTGCTATATTGCTGCAATCGGGGATGCTGCGACTTCAAAATCTGTCTATTTAGTAAATCAACTTAGAAAAGCAGGCTTAGTTGCTGAGAAAGACTATTTAAATAAAAAAGTAAAAGGCCAATTCAAAGCAGCTGACAGATTACAAGCTAATTTTGTTGCAATTTTAGGCGATGAAGAATTAGAAAGAAATGTGATAAATGTAAAAAACATGGAAACTGGAAACCAAGAAGAAGTTGATATTGAGCAATTTATAAACTATATACTTGAAAAAAGTCACTAGGAGTGGGAGACATGTTTGGAAGAACGTATTATTGTGGTGAAATCACCGAACAAGCAATTGGCGAAAAAGTAACCTTAAAGGGTTGGGTTCAGCGAAGAAGGGACTTAGGCGGACTTATTTTTATTGACCTAAGAGACAGAACAGGGATCGTCCAAATTGTAGTTAATCCTGAAGAATCCAAGGAAGCATTAGAAATTGCCGAAACTGTAAGAAGTGAATATGTATTAGATATTGAAGGAACAGTTGTGGCTCGTGATGAATCAACAATAAACAATAATATTACGACCGGAAAAATCGAAATTAAAGCAACGGATGTCAAAATCATAAATGAAGCAAAAACGCCCCCATTTATGATTGAAGACCGTACCGATGTTTCTGAGGATTTACGTTTAAAATATCGTTATTTAGATCTTCGCCGACCGGCTATGTTTGAAACCTTTAAAATGCGTCATAATGTCACGAAATCAATTCGAGACTATCTCGACGGTGAAGGATTCTTAGATATCGAAACACCTATTTTAACAAAAAGCACACCTGAAGGTGCCCGGGACTATCTAGTACCAAGCCGAGTACACCCTGGTGAGTTTTACGCCTTGCCACAATCACCACAAATTTTCAAACAGCTATTGATGGTAGGTGGATTTGACCGTTATTATCAAATTGCTCGTTGTTTCAGAGACGAGGACCTGCGTGCTGACAGACAGCCGGAATTTACACAAATTGATATCGAAACGTCTTTCATGAGTCAGGAAGATATCATGGCCATGGCTGAGCAAATGATGAAAAAGCTTATGAAGGATGTAAAAGGAATGGACATCGAGCTTCCATTACCACGATTAACTTATGAAGATGCAATGAACCGTTATGGTTCGGACAAACCTGATACTCGTTTTGATATGGAATTAATCAACCTATCTGAAGTTGTAAAGGATAGTGGATTTAAAGTCTTCAGCAATGCAGTGGCAACAGGCGGTCAGGTAAAGGCAATCAATGCAAAGGATGCTGCTGATAAATACACTCGTAAAGATATCGATGGACTTACTGAATATGTAAATCGTTATGGTGCTAAAGGATTGGCATGGTTAAAGGTTGAAGAAGATGAATTAAAGGGTCCGATTGCTAAGTTCTTTGATGCAGAAGAGCAAAAAACATTAAGAGCAGTTTTAGAAGCTTCAGCGGGAGATCTACTCTTATTTGTAGCGGATAAGCCAAAAGTTGTTGCAGATGCATTAGGTGCACTTCGATTAAAACTTGGAAAAGAGCTTGATGTAATCGATGAGTCTAAGTTTAATTTCCTTTGGGTGACTGACTGGCCACTATTTGAGTTTGATGAGGAAGATGGACGTTATTATGCAGCCCACCACCCATTTACAATGCCAGCAAGAGATGATATTGAGCATTTGGAGAGCAAACCATGGGAAGTAAAGGCACAAGCATATGACCTTGTATTGAATGGCTATGAGTTAGGTGGGGGCTCCCTTCGTATTTTTGAACGTGACATCCAGGAAAAGATGTTCAAAGTTTTAGGATTTACTGAAGAGGAAGCAAAGGAGCAGTTTGGATTCTTATTAGAAGCTTTTGAATATGGAACACCACCACATGGTGGTATTGCATTAGGACTAGATAGACTTGTTATGCTATTAGCGGGCAGAACAAATCTTCGTGATACGATTGCCTTCCCTAAAACTGCAAGTGCAAGTGATCTCTTAACAGATGCACCGGGTGAGGTAAGCAAGGCACAATTGAACGACTTGTATTTGTCGTTAAATGTTCGAAAATAGCGAACAAAACCCTTTTTGGTCAACTTGTAAACACGAATCTGGTGTGTTATTATTGTGACATAAAGTTAGAGTTCAAAAAGGAGGATGAAAAGGACCAAGAAGTTCGAGGCGGCGCAGCTTTGAGTACCGGAACGTATGTAGTTAATACGTGAGGAACGGAAAAACAAGCCAACGAGCTTCCACAGGATGTGGTGACTTCGACGTTCGACACAGGACGTGTCGGCCGTTAGTCGAAGTTCCTCTTGCGATGTGTCATTTTCACCGGACTTTTTGAACAACCTCTAAGTTGAAGTCCTGATGTGTTTGTCGTATAACCTATTGTTTTGACCGAACAATAGTTTATACGGGAACCCGGAGTTTTCGTACTTGCGTAAATGCCTCAGTTTTCGCTAATAGTGGACTTACTAAAGTCGAAATAGGGTGCCCACCTGCGGAGAGCGGGTTCAAAACTAAGGCATCGACGGCACGATTGGGACTTCTACAGAAAGACTAACTCAACCAACAAAACCCTGTTTACTTTTTTGTAAACAGGGTTTTTTATGTAAAAAATAACTAATTTCATATAGAAATTCTTGAATTTAGATGAAGTATGTTATATTCTAATTCTGGTAAAAATACAACAAAGCTACGATGAAATTGATACCTTATGGAGTTGAAGAGATGTTACACCAATTTTCACGAAACGAATTAGCAGTAGGTAAAAATGGCGTTGAAATCCTTAAAAATAGTACAGTTGCCGTTCTGGGAGTCGGGGGAGTCGGGTCCTTCTCGGTTGAAGCACTTGCCCGATCTGGAGTAGGACGCTTAATACTTGTTGATAAGGACAATGTAGATATTACCAATATTAATCGACAACTGCCTGCTTTACTTTCCACAGTTGGTCAGTCAAAAGTAGACATTATGAAAGACCGTATTGCAGACATAAACCCTGAATGTGAAGTAATCGCACTTAAAATGTTTTATACAGAGGAAACATATGAGGAATTTTTCAGCTATAACTTAGACTTTGTCATCGATGCCTCTGACACAATTATGTATAAAATACATCTTATGAAGGAATGTTTAAAACGAAATATTCCAATCATTTCAAGTATGGGAGCAGCAAATAAAATGGACCCAACTCGTTTTATGATTGCAGATATTTCCAAAACTCACACTGATCCAATCGCTAAGGTCATTCGGACGAAATTACGAAAAGAGGGAATTCGTAAAGGAATTCCTGTCGTATTCTCTGATGAAAGTCCAATTGTGATTCGCGAAGATATTCGTCAGGAAATTACGGATGAAAATGCTAAAATTCGTAAGGCAAAAATGCCGCCATCCTCAAATGCATTTGTTCCATCTACATGTGGACTTATTATGGCAAGCTATGTAGTCCGCGAATTACTAAAAGACATCAAGATCAAAAGAGTAAAGGACGAATAGAAAAACGTGGCCATTGCGGCCACGTTTTCTATTTTGCCAATTGCTCAAGATTTCCGTTTTTATCCATACGGAAAGCAGGGGAGTTACGGTCATCAGAATCTTCAAACATGACCAGACGTCTTGCACGATCCATTATTTGTACCAGTGCTTGGTAGTCTTCTTGAATGATAGTCTGTTGGTCAGATAATTTTTCTAACTTCTTCTCAAGCTCTTTTGTTTGTTGTCTTAACGATTCATTTTCTCGACGTAAGCGATTGTTCTCCATCTCCAACTGGTTTGACAGAAGATCATGACGTCGTAAGGACGATAAGAAAGATATGCAATCTTCAAGCGTAATGGAGTTTGATGATGGGATGAGTTCCGCCGACACCTCTTCCACATACACAGGTGTAGATGTTTCTTCGACAACCATTTCCTTTATTACTGGTTTTTCAGTCGTTACCGTATTTTCTTTGTTCATTCTTTCTAATGCTCTTTTTCGTGCTTTTCTTTGTTTTTTGGCAATGGCAATGGCCTGTTCATAATTATTGCGAACTTCCGCATTCCATCTGAACCCACATGCTGCTGAGGTACGATTTAATTTATCGCCTACTTCATCGAATGCCGCTAATTGTGTTCCACCCTCGCGAATGTACCGTAAAACCGTTTCAGCTAATAAGAGATCATCCTCATGAGACCATGCGTCTTGTCTAACTTTCATATAACCAACTCCCTATTAATTAAAATGATAGATTTTTTCTTTATATCTAGCATGACCATGTTAAATTTGTTTTATACATTACTAGTTTTAGGAAAATAGGAAATACTCCTAAAGGCATATCATGACTGCAAGTTGCAATGTAAAAAGGATGTAAAGTTTTCTCACAACCTAAAAAAATGGGAACTTTTTCATTTATAATACGTAAGTAGTAATATCGCATAATCCGGAAAATGTGAACGAGATTCACGAGACACGAATCTCACAAACTGTAAGGAGGAGAAAATGTGCAGCCAGTTTTACAATTGAAAAACGTTAAAAAGACAATTGGTAGGAAAGATATTATTAAAGGAATTACCTTCGATGTCTATTCAGGAGAAGTTTTTGGTTTTTTAGGACCAAATGGTGCCGGTAAAACGACTACGATTAGAATGCTTGTAGGACTCATGTCTATCACAGACGGTGAAGTCATTATTAAAGGAACAAACATAGCAAAGAATTTTGAACAAGCTGTTCAGCATATTGGGGGCATTGTTGAAAACCCAGAAATGTATAAATTTTTAACAGGCTATCAAAACCTTGTTCACTATGCAAGGATGGTACAAGGGGTAACTAAAGAAAGAATTCATGAAGTGGCTGAACTTGTTGGTCTTGGAAAAAGAATCAATGATAAAGTCAAAACATACTCACTAGGGATGCGTCAGCGTTTAGGGGTTGCCCAGGCGTTATTGCATAACCCTTCGATTTTGATTTTAGATGAACCTACCAACGGATTAGATCCTGCTGGCATTCGTGAGGTTCGTGATTATATTCGGAAGCTTGCACAAGAGCAAGGTCTGGCTGTAATTGTATCAAGCCATTTGCTTTCCGAAATGGAAATGATGTGTGACCGCATTGGGATTATTCAAGATGGCAGATTAGTGGGTGTACAAAAGGTTACTGAATTTGTGAATGAAGAAGCTACTATTCGGGTTCAATTTCAAGTAGGTCAAATAGAAAAAGCTTTATCGATTCTATCAGCTGAATATCCAAAGCTTGAAGTGATACAGACGGATAAAGGAATTGAGATTCTTACGGATCAGGAAATGATTCCACAAATAAATGCTAGTCTTGTAAAAAATGAGATTCACGTGTTTGGAATTGCACAACTTTCAAAATCGTTAGAAGATCGATTCTTAGAGGTAACAGGAGGTAGTGGAATTGGGTAATTTCTTCAAACTTATTCAGAATGAAAATATGAAAATTTACCGTCGGGTTTCAACTTGGATCATGCTTGTAATCCTGATTGGAGCTGCACTTGTTGTGGGGATTGTCACGAATATAACTGCTTCTGATTCTGTAGATGAAAATTGGAAACAAAACCTGCAACAACAAAATGAATCGTTCAAAGCAGATATAGAGAATGAATCTATACCAAAAATGGCAAGGGATACCATTGAAAAAGAACTAGCTATTAATGAATACCGTATCGAACATGATATAGCACCAACAAATGATAGATCGATTTGGACCTATATGGGATATGCAGCGGAAATTGTTTCGTTAATTACCTTATTTACAATTGTAGTCGGTGCAAGCAGTGTTGCATCAGAATTTACATGGGGAACAATAAAGTTATTGTTAATCCGGCCCGTATCAAGAGCAAAGATTCTTTTATCTAAATATTTAGCAACCATCTTGTTTGCGTTATTTTCATTAGTTCTACTCTTTGTTGTTTCATTCATTATAGGAAGTATCTTCTTCGGTAGCGGAGATTCCATACCACACCTCGTTTATAGAGATGGTGCAGTACATGAGGTTCTTATGGTTTCTCATATTTTAGGGGTTTTTGGATTAAAATCCATTAATTTAATCATGATGTCCACATTTGCATTTATGATTTCAACCATTTTTAGAAACAGTGGTCTTGCTATTGGGTTAGCGATCTTCTTAATGTTTGCTGGGGTAAATGCAACTGCCCTCTTGGCAATGAAATTTGATTGGGCAAAATACATCCTGTTTGCGAATACAGATCTATCCCAATACCTAACTGGATATGTTTTAGTTGAAGGAATGACAATGCAATTTTCAATTGTCATGCTAATCATTTATTTTGTTATTTTCAATGCACTTACATGGTTCGTGTTTACGAAACGTGATGTAGCTGCTTAAAGAAAAGGGGGAAGAAATAGTAGAAATCTATTTCTCCCCCTCTTTTTGTAGTTGCTCTAGCCGGTAGTATACTTTTGAAAAATATTTTTCTTGTCCATTTTGTTTCGGTTTGAAGTATTTTCTATTTTTCAATAGATCCGGTAAGTATTGCTGCTTTACCCAACTATTTGGGTAGTCATGTGGATATAGATAACCAATTCCGTGGCCAAGTTCTTTTGCACCACTATAATGTGCATCCCTGAGGTGATCAGGAATCTCTCCGATATTTCCTTTTCTAATATCCTCAATCGCCTTATCGAGCGATCGATATGCACTGTTTGTTTTTGGTGATAAGCATTGTTCAATCACGACATTCGCTAACGGAATTCGTGCTTCAGGTAATCCGAGTCGTTCGACCGCTTGACAAGCGGCTACAGTATGAACCCCAACCTCGGGTGCAGCGATTGAAATATCTTCATAAGCAATGACTGTAAGTCGTCTGCAAATCGAAACTAAATCCCCACCTTCAATTAGTCTTGCTAAATAATGCAGAGCAGCGTTAACATCGCTGCCACGGATGCTTTTTTGAAGACAAGATAACAGTGAATAATGAAGGTCTCCATCTTTATCATGAGAAAAGCCTTTATTTTCTACACATTCCTGTACAAGCTCTATCTCTATTTCAACGATGTCACTATCTCTTGATTTTGAAGCCAACACGACGTCTTCTAACACATTCATTGCAGAACGTGCATCCCCCTTTGTGGATGATGAGATTAAGTCAATTGCCTCTTCAGATATTGAAATTTGCAAATGGCCGAGACCCCGTTCTGAATCTCCTAAGGCACGCTTGATTAATTCCTTTATATCCTCTTTTGTTAGTGGTCGCAGTTCTTTAATCTGTCCACATCTGCTCCGAATCGCCGGATTGACATCGTGAAACGGATTTTCCGTGGTCGCTCCAATTAATGAAATCAAACCTCGCTCAACATGAGGAAGTAAATAATCCTGTTGTGCTTTGTTAAAACGATGGACCTCATCGATAAAAAGAATTAATTTACCTTCCGTTTTTGCAATTGATACGGCATCCTCAATATCTTTTTTTCCTGCAGTTGTTGCGTTGATGGAGATGAAGGGCATATCAACGGTACCTGCAATTGCCGTAGCAATCGATGTTTTTCCAATTCCAGGCTCACCATAGAGTAAGATGGATGGAACATGTCCATTCATAATCATTTTATATAACGCTGTTTCCTTGCCGATAATATGTTTCTGACCAAGAATTTCTTCAATATGTCTTGGCCGCATTCGATACGATAAAGGTGCTTCGATTAGTGATTCAAAAAGCAAAAGATTCATCCCCTTACCCAACAATTCAAAGTGATATTCCAACTTTATCATACGTTTCCAATTGATAAAATTCAAATGCAAAGCAATTTATGATATAATGTCGTGATTAGAAGAAAATGAAATTAAATGATTTACAGCAGTGTGAGACAGAAGAGACGGAGTGAGAGAATGCGAGCACAGACTAGTTTTAGCCATCATATGTTAAAATGGTCAACGTTTTTTATTGGATTATTAATTATGTCTTTGGGGATTGTCATGATTATAAAAGCAGACTTAGGTGCTTCTCCTTGGGACGTTTTACATATTGGGCTCTATAAACAAATCGGTCTTACCATCGGTTCCTGGTCGATTATTGTCGGCTTTTTTATTTTGTTTCTTTCCTCCTTTTTATTGAAGCGACTACCTCAACTCGGTGCTTTTTTAAATATGATTTCGGTTGGTGTTTTTATTGATATGTTCATGATGGTACCGTTCCTTGTTACACCTGATACTTTTATCGGAAAATTCATCATGTTACTATTAGGACTTCTTATTAATGGATATGGTATGGGGATTTACATCTCTGCCATGGCCGGCGCTGGCCCAAGAGATAGTTTAATGTTAGCACTAACTGAACTTACGAAGTGGAAAGTGCAATATATTCGTTCAGGAATGGAAATTATTGTTTTAACGATTGGTTGGTTATTAGGAGGTCCTGTTTTTGTTGGAACCTTGGTATATTGTGTAGGAATTGGCTATATTGCAGGATTTGCATTGCCACAATGTCAAAGAATGCATGATAGATTAATACGAAAACTGGATAAAACACCAGTGATTGAAGTGAATCATTTTAGTAATTAGGAGTGTATGAGTATGAAAATATCAACAAAAGGCAGATATGGTCTAACAATCATGATTGAACTCGCAAAGAATCATGGAAAAGGACCTATTTCATTAAAATCGATTGCAGCAAAACATGAGCTTTCAGAACATTATCTTGAACAATTAATTGCTCCTTTACGTAATGCGGGCTTGGTAAAAAGCATTCGCGGTGCTTATGGAGGGTATATCCTTGGAGACGAACCTACAAAAATCACAGCAGGTGACGTGATTCTCGTTCTAGAAGGACCGATAAGTCCTGTAGAGGTTTTAGAGGATGAAGAACCGGCAAAAAGGGAATTATGGATAAGAATTCGAGATGCAGTTAAAGAAGTATTAGACAGTACAACTCTTGAAGACCTGGCAAGCTATAGTGATGGCAACGATGCATATATGTTTTATATCTGATGAAAATATGCAATAATCTTATAGTTACTTTTTAAAAAGGAGGGCGCATTGATGCAACATATTTATTTAGATCATGCAGCTACATCGCCCATGCACCCCGATGTTGTGGAGAGTATGCTTCCATATATGACAGAAGTTTTTGGCAACCCATCAAGCATTCATTATTTTGGTCGAAAAGGTCGACACGCTGTTGATGAAGCGAGACAATCAATAGCTGATAGCATCCATGCAAAATCAAATGAGATTGTTTTTACTAGCGGGGGCACTGAAGCAGATAATTTAGCAATAATGGGAACTGCCTATGCGATGAAAGGCAAAGGCAAACATATTATTACGTCTGCAATCGAACACCACGCTGTACTTCATACGTGTGAACACCTTGAAAAACAAGGCTTTACAGTGACATATTTACCAGTAAACCAGGCTGGTCTTGTTTCGATTAAGGATGTTGAAGCGGCCCTTACAGAAGAAACGATTCTTGTCACGATTATGTTTGGCAATAATGAAGTCGGCTCACTTCAGCCAATTAAGGAAATTGGCGAACTTCTTCAAGACCATCAGGCAATATTTCATACAGATGCCGTCCAAGCATACGGATTGGTTGATATAGATGTTAATGAATACAAAATTGATCTTCTCTCAGTTTCAGCTCATAAAATCAATGGTCCAAAAGGAACCGGATTTTTATTTATGAGAGAAGGTAATAAGGTGGCGCCACTACAATTCGGTGGTGAACAAGAAAAGAAACGCCGTGCTGGAACGGAAAATGTAGCAGGTATTATCGGTCTGCAAGCCGCCGTCCAATTAGCAAAGCAAACACTAAATCAAAAAAATAGGCTTTACCAGGAATTTAAACAGATTTTTGTGTCTGTCTTACAGGAACAAAATATCATGTTTGAAGTGAATGGTGATCTATCAAAATCATTGCCTCATGTATTAAATATATATTTTCCGGGAACGAATGTTGAATCTATGCTGGTCAACCTTGACTTAGCTGGGATTGCTGCATCAAGCGGGTCTGCATGTACGGCAGGTTCGATCGACCCATCACATGTGCTTGTAGCGATGTTTGGAAAAGACTCTGACCGAATCACGTCATCGATTCGTTTTAGCTTCGGTCTTGGAAATACCTTAGATGAGATAAGAACGGCAGCATTAGAAACAGCAAAAATTGTTAACCGATTAACGAAATAGGAGGTGGAGGCATGAAAGATCCAAAAGATACCCGTGTAGTTGTAGGGATGTCTGGTGGAGTAGACTCATCTGTTGCTGCGCTTTTACTAAAAGAGCAAGGCTATGATGTTATCGGTATTTTTATGAAAAACTGGGATGATACTGATGAAAATGGCGTTTGTACAGCAACAGAAGACTATGAAGACGTCATCCGTGTCTGCAACCAAATTGGCATTCCCTATTATGCGGTCAATTTCGAAAAACAATATTGGGATAAAGTGTTCACCTACTTTTTGGACGAGTATAAAGCAGGCAGAACCCCAAACCCTGATGTGATGTGTAACAAAGAAATCAAATTTAAAGCCTTTTTAGAGCATGCCTTAACACTTGGTGCGGATTATTTAGCGACGGGACACTATGCTCGGGTTGAATACAGAGACGGAGAATATAAAATGCTCCGCGGAATTGATGAAAATAAGGATCAAACCTATTTTCTAAATCAACTTACACAGGAACAGCTTTCGAAAGTTATGTTTCCAATCGGAAATATTGAAAAACCAAAAGTACGTGAGCTTGCAAAAGAAGCAAATCTGGCGACCGCTACAAAAAAAGATAGTACGGGGATTTGCTTTATCGGCGAACGGAATTTTAAAGAATTCCTTGGCAACTATTTACCTGCTCAACCTGGAGATATGGTGACTTTTTCAGGAGAAGTAAAGGGTAAGCATGACGGTTTAATGTATTACACAATTGGACAACGTCACGGTCTTGGCATTGGTGGAAGTGGTGAACCATGGTTTGCAATTGGGAAAGACCTTAAGAAAAATATTTTGTATGTTGACCAAGGCTTTCACAATGAATACCTCTATTCTGATTCCATTTTAGCCACAAATGTAAGCTGGGTATCAGATCACAAACCAGAACAAGATGTTAAATGTACAGCTAAGTTCCGATATCGCCAAGAGGATAATCCTGTTACAGTGAAAAAGGTTGATGAAAATACAGTGCAAGTTATTTTCGATAAGCCAATCAGGGCTGTTACACCGGGTCAAGCAGTAGTCTTCTATAATGGGGACGAATGTCTTGGCGGAGCGACAATTGATAAAGTCTTTAAAGATGGTGAACGACTAACTTATGTTGGGTAATGAAACCTCAACTCTATATTTAGAGTTGGGGTTTTCCTGTGTTATAATATGTACTGCACAAAGGAGTGAGTATAATTGGATTTAAATAAACAAGGTATTGAATATATGCAAGAAGGAAAATACGAAGAAGCAGCGAAATGCTTTTCGCAAGCGATTGAAGCAAACCCTAAAGAACCTATTTTCTATATTAATTTTGGTAATCTTTTAGCAGCAGTAGGTGATCCTGAAAGAGCAATTGCATTTTTTAACAAAGCACTGGGGCTTGATGAGGGAGCGGGAACTGCTTATTACGGAATCGGCAGCCTGCTTTACAATCAGGATGATTTTATTAAAGCGAAGGATATGTTTGAAAAAGCTCTAAAAGCTGGGGTTGATAATAGTGATACATATTTTATGCTTGGAATGACCTTGATCCAGTTAGGTCAACCAAAGCTTGCATTGCCCTATATGAAACGTGCAGTTGAGTTGAACGAAAAGGATGTAGATGCTTTATTCCAATATGGACTTTGTCTTGCAGGAGAATCCGTTATAGATGAAGCCATTTCAACATTTAAGCATGTAATTGAATTAGAGCCTGAGCACTCTGATGCCTACTACAATTTAGGAGTGGCTTATGCAGGTTTTAAAAATGATCACGAAAAAGCACTCGACATGTTTGAAAAAGCTTTAGCCATTCAACCAGATCATATGCTAGCTGCTAATGGAAAGAAAATAGTCAGTGAAGCAATAAGCGAATAAACGATGGGGAGGGAATACTTATGGAACAACAGGAATCTTTAGATTTATTTAGTGAACAACGTAAATATATGAAGGGCACTCATTTAGTTACCATTTTTCATAATGAACAAAATTTATATTCTGTTGTTCGCATCAGGCTTCAAGAAACAAACGAAGACTATAATGAAAAAGAAGCAGTTGTAACGGGGTATTTCCCTCGCATTCACGAAAATGAAACCTATATTTTTTTCGGTCGCTTAAAGGAGCACCCACGATTCGGGATCCAGTTCCACGTCGAACAATTTCAAAAAGAAATCCCCCATACAAAACAAGGAATCGTCCAGTATCTTTCAAGTGATCTTTTTAAAGGAATCGGGAAAAAGACCGCAGAAAAAATAGTCGAGACCCTTGGAGAAGGAGCAATCTCAAAAATTATCGCAAATCCAGCTGTCTTGCAGGAGGTTGATAAGCTTTCTGCAGAGAAAGCAAAGGAAATATACGATACCCTTCAAGAGCACCAAGGTCTCGAACAAATCATGATTGGTCTTTCTCAATATGGATTTGGTCCTCAACTTTCGATGAGAATTTATCAAATATATAAAGAGCAAACACTTGAAATCCTTCAACACAGTCCGTATAAATTGGTCGAGGACATTGAAGGTGTAGGGTTTGGACGAGCCGATGAACTAGGCCGTCAATTAGGAATCTCCGGTAACCACCCAGACCGAATCAAAGCTGGTTGTTTATACATACTTGAACAAGACTCATTACAGGACGGACATGTCTATCTCTCAGTAGAAGATTTGATTGTTCGTGTCCAACAATTGTTAGAACAAAATAGCCGAGAAGATATTAATGCGACCGATATTTCAAAGGAAATGATCAGCTTGACCGAAGAAAGTAAGCTGGTCATTGAAGAGGACAAGGTTTATCTTCCATCCCTTTATTTTTCCGAAAAAGGACTTGTTACAAATATTAAACGTGTCATGGAACAAACCGAATACGAAGATATTTTTCCAGAATCAGAATTTTTGTTGGCACTTGGTGCGCTAGAGGAAAGGATTAATGTCCAATATGCACCTTCACAAAAAGATGCCATACAAAAAGCATTAATGTCACCTATGCTCCTTTTAACCGGTGGACCTGGTACAGGAAAAACGACTGTCATTAAAGGAATTGTTGAATTATACGGAGAATTGCATGGCTGCTCATTGGACCCAAAGGATTATAATTCTGAAAATCCATTTCCAGTTGTGTTAGTTGCCCCAACTGGACGTGCAGCAAAAAGAATGAGTGAATCAACCGGTCTACCTGCTGTCACAATCCACAGGCTATTAGGCTGGAACGGTGTTGAAGGCTTTAGCCATGATGAGGACAATCCAATCAATGGGAAACTACTAATTGTCGACGAAGTTTCAATGGTTGATACTTGGTTAGCCAATCAATTATTCAAATCACTGCCAGAGCATATCCAAGTAATCCTGGTTGGTGATGAAGACCAGCTGCCATCAGTCGGACCTGGGCAGGTTTTAAAGGATTTATTGGCCTCAGACGTTTTACCAACAGTACGGCTAACAGACATTTATCGCCAATCTGAAGGCTCATCGATTATTGAGTTAGCTCATGATATTAAAAAAGGTAACCTACCACCAGACATTTCGGCACCTAAAAAAGACCGATCCTTTTTAAAATGTTATCAAAATCAGGTCCTTGAGGTTGTCAGACAGGTTTCGGATAATGCGAAAAAGAAGGGGTTTTCTGTCAGAGACATTCAAGTTTTGGCACCGATGTATCGTGGCCCTGCAGGGATTGACAGTTTGAATGTAATGCTGCAGGAGCTTTTTAACCCGCCTGTCCACGGCAAACGAGAAATCAAGTACGGGGATATCGTTTATCGCAGAGGCGATAAAGTGCTCCAACTAGTCAACCAGCCCGAAAACAATGTTTTCAATGGAGATATTGGTGAAATCGAATCGATTTTTTATGCTAAAGAAAATACCGAAAAACAAGACATGGTTGTGATTAATTTTGAAGGTAATGAAGTGACCTATACAAAACAAGATTTAAATCAAATCACGCACGCCTATTGTTGTTCGATTCATAAATCCCAAGGTAGTGAATTTCCAATCGTGATTTTACCGATTGTGAAAGGGTATTATCGGATGTTACGCCGAAATTTAATCTATACGGCGATTACAAGAGCGAAAAACTTTTTAATTCTCTGTGGGGAAGAAGATGCTTTACGACAAGGTGTCCAACGTGCAAATGATACAAACCGTCAAACAACTTTATGTGAAAAATTAAAATCCACCTTTGGTGTTATGGAGGATGGCGTTGTATCTGTACCTGAGGAGGCTATGTCCTACTATGATATGCTTTTTCAAACGGATCCAAATATTGGAATGGCGGGTATTTCTCCATATGATTACATGGAGGCTGAGTAAAAGTCGGGAACATCCCCGGCTTTTTTGTTTTGGAAACTCTTGTACAGTATGCCTACTTGCCTGAAAGTAAATGATAAGTAATGTTCGGAAAGGTGGCGATTATCTTTGCGGACATTCTCATTACTCAAGGATTTACCGATTTATGATGAAAATTCTGCCGAGGTACTTGGCCGGGTTGCTGATTTATGTATCACATCAGATGGCAAGGTGAATGCCCTGATTATGAAAGGAAAAGGACTATTTGAACGAGAACGAGTAGTCCCTATCCAATCCATTTCCTCCATTGGAGATGATGGTATCATGGTTTCGGACGTCCAAATGCTGGAGCGTCTGGATAACGAAGCTGATACACCCACCTATTTTTTACACACTCATCATGGATTATTCCGAAAGCCTTTATTGTCTTCAGAAGGACAAAAATTAGGCTTACTTGAAGATGTATATTTTACCGAAGAAGTGGGCACGATTATAGGGTATGAAGTAACGGATGGCTTTTTTGCTGATATTACCGAAGGAAAAAAAGTTGTCAAAACTGAAAAGCCTTTAAAAATTGGCGAAGATGTCATCGTCGTATATCTGAATTAGGAATTCCATGATGTGAGGTGTACCCTGTGAAGTGCCCAAATTGTAAAAGTAAGGATATCGGTAAAATTGGGGTTAACCAATATTACTGCTGGGGATGTTTTATTGAACTATCTGTAAATAAAGGACAAATATTCACACACCAGGTAGAGGAAGATGGCACACTCAGTTCGTTGGATGATCTGTTTGCTGAGGACGATAGAAGGATCAGTATGTAATCCTAAACAAGGAGTGAGAGGTTATGAATAAAACAATGACATCTCTAATCACAATGGGTCTAGGTGCTGCGGCATACGGGATTATGCAAAGAACAGATGTTATGTCTGCCCGTAACATGAAAAAAATGCGAAAACGCATTGCAAGAATGTTTTAATATGTATGATGGAAAAAACCCCACGGTTGTGGGGTTTTTTGAATTAGTTGTAAAAAAAGACATCTGATTGGATAAAGTTAGGAGAGTGAAAGCGAGGTGAGGGCAGGAAGAGGTCCTCGGTTGGATAAAACTAGGAGAGTGAGAGGTAGGTGAGGGGAGAAAGAGGTACTCAACTGGATAAAATTGGATAATGAGAACTAGGTAACACCAAAAAGTTCTAAATTGAACTAACAAATGCAAATAATATACATAACAAAAGGAGAAGGCTAACTGATAGAACCACCAGAAAGCCCTCATTTCAAGAAAAAACATTAAAATTATTTCTTCACCTTATCTACATAATAAGAACCCCTACCAAACAAAACCAGATCAAAATGCTTGGACAGTACTTTTTGAATCGTCCTTTTAGATTTTATTACTTTACACCAATTAAAAATAACATCCAAAGTTAATCGCATTTTAGGAAAAAGAAGTCTAAACTCCTCGATACTCCTTAATAGTGCTGACTCTTTAGTCTCAACAAAGCTACATTTTTTACATATCAAAGTATGGCTATTTGTTTCTTCAAGATCAAGGCATCCACACCCACGCCAACAAACAATCCCTTTCTCCAGTTCCTCATATGTATACGCTGGCAATCGCGAATATGGATTCTCTGTTAGATGCAGCTTGGCTAATTTTTCTACAAATCGCACATGTCTCGCAGAAAGTTTAGAAGAAGTGCCTGGCCCTAATTTCTTTAAAAAACGAGGAAGTTGAGCATGAAATACAAACGGTGCTTTAATTGGAGCTTCATATAGATAAAACGCTGGGTTAATAAAAATAACTTGAGCTTCCACGGCAAATGTATACTTTAGTTCATGTAGGAGTTGTCGAAACAATGATTCACTGCGGGTTATTTGAATGAGTGGATCTTTGATTTCTATTCCGTTAATCATGTGCAAACGGTCATCTTTGATGAAATAATCGCCTTCGTTATTTTTAATTTCAAAGATGTTTATTTTCTATTCTGTGATGAGTAGGGAGTCGATTTGAAATAAAGTGTTGTTCACTTTCAGGAGAAGGTTGTTTAAAATGAGGCATTCGTTTGGAAGACTGTAAAGCAATTGATCAAATTGTTTTTCACCGAGCCAGCCTTTTTCAATGTAAGCAAAATTGGTCTCGTCTTCACTTTCAAGTTTCTTACGGACCCGTAAAAAGCGGAATAGCTCTAGTTCTTTGTTTTCACCACGTGGTTTAATAATCAAAAACTACCACATCCTTTCAGCAACATTTTACAAAACAATCTGTATTTTTACAATATAACCTTGTACATACCCTGTCCGTATAAAACCATTTAGATTCCAAAAACTAAACAAGGGAGTGAAGCTGATGAACGAAAATAGAGTCAAATGGATTTTTAGATTATCGCTATCATTATTGGCATTTTTGACAATCTATATATTTTTAAAATTGGCTCCAATCTGGCTCCCGATTGTGTCACTCTTAAAGACGTTTTTAATTCCTTTTATCATTTCGGTTTTTATTACATACTTGCTCCATCCAATTATTGAAAAACTCAGCTATCGGGGAGTTCCAAAAACACTTGCGATATTGCTTATTTATTTCGTTTTTTTCGGCGGCATTGGAATCGCACTATACAAAGGTATACCAGTGATACTTGCACAGCTTAAGGACCTTGCCGAAAGCATTCCAGAGTTTAGTAAAACCTATAGGGTTTGGCTTATTGAAATTGAATCAGGAACTTCAAAACTTCCTGCTTTTGTTCATGGTCAGCTTGATGATTTGCTTAATTCAGCAGAAGATTATGTAGATTATCTGCTCTCAAAGACAATCGAAATTTTTAAAGGGCTACTTAATTCCATTTTTATTATTGCGATCATTCCGTTCATTGTTTTTTATATGCTAAAGGATCATGACCAAATGATTAAGGCACTTTGGTATATTACTCCTCGTAGACTGAGAAAAGCGGGTCAGCTTTTTTTCAGAGATGTTGATGAATCCTTGGGTAATTATATAAGAGGGCAGCTCATTGTTTGTTTACTTGTTGGCACGACCGCGGCGGTAGCATTTTGGATCTCAGGAATGAAATATCCATTATTATTCGGGAGCATTGTTGGAGTTACTAACATTATTCCTTATTTTGGACCGATAATTGGCGCAATCCCAGCAGCCATTATTGCAGCAACGATCTCGATAAAAATGCTAATCATTGTTGTGATTGTGGTATTTGGACTGCAGTTTATTGAAGGAAACCTGCTGTCACCGATTATCGTAGGAAAAAGCCTGCGGTTACATCCAATTGTAATCATTGCGGCCCTTTTAGTAGGTGGAGAAATTGGAGGTGTTGTGGGTCTCATCATTGCGGTACCGCTTGTAGCTATTCTAAAGGTATTTATTGTTCATGCAAAGCAGCATTTATCCGTTATCCGAAAGGAATAGACCATTATTGACAAATATTTTTGACTTGAATATAATTGACAAGAAATGATGTATTTAAATGAAAACTATGAAGGAACCAGTATGTTACAGACCATCAAACCAGAGAGGGATTTCCAAGGCTGAGAGGAATTCCAGATGAAGGGTAACAGAACGCTACTCCTGAGTGTAGGAAAACCTACCGGTGAATACCGTTATCAATATACGAAGGTGATGGACGTGCTCTTTTTTGCGTCCATAATCAGGGTGGTACCGCGAGCATACTCTCGTCCCTGTTTTTAGGGATTAGAGTATTTTTTTATGTCTAAAATGATAGTGGAGGTTATAAAATGAAACAGTTAACATCAGCTCAAGTACGACAAATGTTTTTAGATTTTTTCCAATCAAAGGGACATGCAGTTGAACCGAGTGCTTCATTAGTTCCGCATGAAGATCCCTCTTTGCTATGGATTAATAGTGGAGTTGCTACATTAAAAAAATATTTTGATGGGCGGGTCATTCCAGGGAACCCTAGGATTTGTAATGCACAAAAGTCGATCCGTACAAATGATATTGAAAATGTAGGGAAAACAGCAAGACACCACACTTTCTTTGAAATGCTCGGTAACTTCTCGATTGGTGATTACTTCAAAGAAGAAGCGATTGAATGGGCGTGGGAATTTTTAACTAGCAAGGAATGGATCGGGTTCGATCCAGAGAAGCTATCTGTCACAATCCATCCAGAAGATGATGAGGCTCATGAAATTTGGAATAAAAAAATCGGAATTCCAGAAGAGCGTATTATTCGTCTTGAAGGAAACTTCTGGGATATTGGTGAAGGCCCAAGTGGTCCAAATACAGAAATCTTCTTCGACCGTGGTGAAAAGTTTGGAAATGATTCGAATGATCCAGAATTATACCCAGGTGGAGAAAACGAACGTTATTTAGAAATCTGGAACCTTGTGTTCTCACAATTTAATCATAATCCGGATGGTACATATACACCGCTACCTAAGAAAAATATTGATACTGGAATGGGTCTTGAAAGAATGTGTTCAGTCATTCAAAATGTGCCGACAAACTTTGATACAGACCTTTTCATGCCTATTATCGAGGCAACTGAGTCCATTTCAGGAGAAAAATATGGACAAGAAAAAGAAAAGGATGAAGCATTTAAGGTGATTGCTGACCACATCCGTACCGTTACATTTGCGGTAGGAGACGGAGCGCTTCCATCAAATGAAGGAAGAGGGTATGTCATCCGAAGATTGCTCAGACGTGCTGTCCGTTATGCTAAAAAAATCTCAATCAATCGTCCATTTATGTATGAACTCGTTCCTGTCGTTGGTGAGATTATGGTTGATTTTTACCCAGAAGTGAAGGAAAAAACGGAATTTATCCAAAAGGTAGTAAAAACAGAAGAAGAACGCTTCCATGAAACATTACATGATGGATTAGCTATCCTTTCAACTGTAATTCAAAAGGAAAAAGATAACGGCAGTGACACTATTTCTGGTGCAGATGTCTTCCGTTTATATGACACGTATGGATTCCCTGTGGAATTGACCGAGGAATATGCTGAAGAAGAAGGCATGAAAGTGGATCACGATGGATTCGAACGTGAAATGGAAAGCCAACGTGAAAGAGCTAGAGCCGCTCGTCAAGATGTTGATTCTATGCAAGTGCAAAGTGGTGTTCTCGGTGAAATAAAAGTTGAAAGTATTTTTGTCGGTTATGATGAGCTAGAGACACAATCAACAGTTCTTGTATTGGTAAAAGATGGACAAATCGTTGAGCAGGCAAACGAAGGGGAAGAAATTCAGCTTATTTTAGACAAAACGCCTTTCTATGCGGAGAGCGGTGGTCAAATTGCAGATGAAGGTACACTTGAAAATGAAACAACAAAACTGTTGGTAAGAGACGTTCAAAAGGCACCAAATGGACAAAATCTTCACCGAGTTGTCATTGAAAAAGGAAGTATATCTAAAGGTAATCAACTCCATGCAAAAGTTAACCAGGAAAATCGCGGTGATGTCATTAAAAATCATACAGCGACACATTTATTGCATCAGGCATTAAAGGATGTTCTTGGAGTCCATGTAAACCAAGCGGGTTCACTTGTAACATCAAGCCGATTACGTTTTGACTTCTCGCACTTTGGACAAATCAAACCTGAAGAGCTTGAGCAAATTGAATCAATTGTGAACGAAAAAATTTGGAGCAGCATCCCAGTAGAGATTGATTACAAATCATTAACGGAAGCAAAAGCGATGGGAGCAATGGCTTTATTCGGCGAGAAATATGGTGACATTGTTCGTGTTGTTCAGGTTGGCGACTATAGCTTAGAGCTTTGTGGTGGATGCCATGTACCGAATACGTCTACAATCGGACTATTTAAGATTGTCTCTGAATCAGGAATTGGGGCTGGAACACGTCGTATTGAAGCAGTAACTGGGGAGGCAGCGTACCATGTCATAAATGACCAAGTGAAAATGCTTCATGAAGTGGCTAATCTATTAAAAACAAAGCCAACCGATGTTTCATCAAGAATTGAAACCATGCAGCAAGAAATTCGCACTTTACATCGTGAAAATGAATCACTTTCAGCAAAGCTTGGCAATATTGAAGCTGGTAGCCTTGTTGACAAAGCAAAAGAAATCAACGGAGTTACTGTTTTATATAGTAAGGTAAATGCCCAAGATATGAATAATCTTCGTGCAATGGTTGATGACTTAAAACAAAAGCTAGGTTCCGCGGTTATTGTATTAGGTTCTGTGAATGAAGAAAAAGTAAACCTGACGGCTGGAGTAACAAAAGATTTGATTGAAAGAGGCTTCCATGCCGGAAAACTAATTAAGGAAGTTGCAACCCGCTGTGGTGGCGGCGGTGGTGGTCGTCCAGATATGGCTCAAGCAGGTGGTAAAAACCCAGAACAACTTGAATCTGCATTAGCATTTGTAGAGGAATGGGTGAAAAATATCTAATAAACAGTGATTTTGTATCATCCTGTGTATTGGGATGATACAAATTGTCACTTCTTGTTTCTATTTAGTTGTGATTAGTGTACAATAAATGGTAAGATTTACATGCCCGGATTCACACATCAGAATCTAAAGAGTGAGGTGCAAAACTTGAGCTCATTTGATAAAACAATGAAATTCAACTTTCCAGAGGAACCAGTTGAAACAAATGTAAATGAAGTATTATTCAATGTATATGATGCTCTTCAAGAAAAAGGGTATAATCCAATCAATCAAATCGTAGGATACTTATTGTCAGGTGACCCTGCATATATTCCACGTCATAATGATGCAAGGAATATCATCCGAAAGCTTGAACGAGATGAAATAATTGAGGAGTTAGTGAAATCATATTTAAAGATTCATCGTGAGGGGTAAAACGAATGAGGATTCTCGGTTTAGACGTCGGCTCTAAAACAGTCGGTGTCGCCGTCAGTGATGAAATGGGCTGGACTGCTCAAGGCATTGAAACAATCAAGATTAATGAAGAACGTCAGCAGTTTGGTTTGGAACGACTAGGTGAGATTATTAAGGAATATGGAGTAGAATCTGTCGTCATCGGTTTGCCTAAGAATATGAATGGAACGATTGGACCACGTGGCGAGGCAAGTCAGCACTTTGCTAATATGGTTGAGGAGAGATTCAGCCTTCCGGTTGTTTTATGGGACGAGCGTCTCTCAACAGTAGCGGCCGAACGAGTCCTGTTATCCGCAGACGTAAGTCGAAAAAAGCGAAAGCAAGTAATCGATAAAATGGCAGCAGTCATGATTCTCCAGGGGTATCTTGATAGTAAAAATTAATGAGGTGGATTTATATGGAACATGGTGAAAAGCAAATTACAGTAGTAGATGAACAAGGAAATGAAATTCTTTGTGAAGTATTATTTACATTCGAGTCAGAAGAATTTGGAAAGTCTTACGTCCTTTATTATCCAGTAAGTGATGAGAATGAGGATGAAGAAGATATTGAAATTCATGCATCAAGCTTTAGCCCTTCTGAGGACGGAGAAGATGGAGAACTTCAACCAATTGAAACAGAAGAAGAATGGGATCTTGTCGAAGAAATGTTAAATACATTCCTTGATGAAGAAGGTGAAGAATAAAACAGCTGCGTGCTGTTTTTTTCTTTGTCCGCCCAATTAACTCCCCTAAAAGCCCCGAGATTGACTCGCAAATAGACAGATTTTAAAGAAAAATCTACAATATACTAGTGAATTCTTCCTAAAATTGACGAATTAGATAAAAAAATGTAGTATAATAATTCGAGTGAGGGGAGGATTTACGATATATGTCAGATAACGAATCGAAAAAGGATGTTTATAAAAAGAATTTACAAGAACGTCATCGTGAAGCAAGAATGATCCGTAAAATCGTATTTATCGTATTTATAATTATACTATTAGCTATTTCTGGAATAATCGGCGGAGGCTATTTATATATAAAATCAGCGCTTGAGCCAGTTGACCCTACCAATAAAGAACCAATCGAGGTCACAATTCCAATTGGTTCTTCACCAACAGCCATTGCTCGTATTCTTGAGGAAAACGATATTGTTAAAAACGCAAGGGTTTTTCGATACTACACGAAATTTAAAAATGAATCTGGTTTTCAGGCAGGAGAATATACGTTTAATCAATCAATGAACTTTGATGAAATCATTGAAAGTTTGAAATCAGGAATTCTTATGGGTGAACCGACTTTTAAACTCGTAATCCCTGAAGGAAAACAACTTGAGGAAATTGCAACGATTATTGCTGAACAAACAGGATACACCCAGGAGGAAGTCATTAATAAAATGGATGATTCTGACTATGTTCGTGACTTAATCAGCAGATACCCAAGCGTATTAACGGAAGAAATCTTGAATAAGGATATTAAGCATCCACTTGAAGGATATCTATTCCCTGCAACCTATCCGTTTTATGAGAAAAAACCTTCAATTGAATCTATCGTTGAAACAATGCTAGAGCAAACGGAGAAAATTCTAGTAAAATACGCAGGACTCATAGAAGGGAATAAATATATAGATTCAACTCATAAACTACTAACGATGGCTTCGTTAATAGAGGAGGAAGCGACAGCACAAACAGACCGTGAGACTATTTCCAGTGTGTTTTATAATCGTTTAGATGCTGATATGCCACTTCAAACAGATCCGACTGTTCTATATGCATTAGGAAAACATGAAAAGCGCGTACTATACGAGCATCTTGATGTGAATTCACCGTATAATACGTATAAAAATAAAGGGTTAACACCAGGACCGATTGCAAATAGCGGGGAATCGTCTTTATCAGCCGCACTCAACCCGGCTGAAACAGATTATTTATATTTCCTGGCAGCACCAACAGGTGAAGTGTATTACTCCAAGACATTGGAAGAACATAATGTGAAAAAAGCACAGTATATTACAAATCAACAATAGTAGTAACTTTATTCAGCAATGTCTGAATAAAGTTACAGCCTCCGGCGGATGCCACAGATTTTTAAGATCAAAGACTAAGAACGCTACTTCCTGGGGCAAAGTCTTTGTGACCCACATCGTGTGGTCCTAAAAAAATCCGGGCTAAATACGTCAAGGCGCATTTGATCTAAGGGAACCCAATATGGCGTTCCCTATTCCTTTATGGTAAAATGAATCGAGAAAAATGATCATACAAAAACAAATGACTATGTTTTTAACAAATACCACCATACTGAAATGGAGGTTTTTTTCTTGTTATCAAGCAAAATAACCAATTATTTAGAGGCTCTACTTCCAAAACGGAACGAAATCGTTGAAGAAATTGAACATTATGCAAAAGAAAACAATGTACCAATCATGGAACTAGTCGGCATTGAAACGATGCTTCAAATACTGCGCATATCCCAGCCAAAGCAAATTCTCGAAATTGGAACTGCGATTGGCTATTCTGCGATACGCATGGCACAGGCACTGCCTGGAACAAAAATCGTAACACTTGAAAGGGATACTGAACGGTATGAAAAAGCCCTTGAAAACATTGAACGGACTGGGACAGAATCTCAAATCAACGTTATTTTTGGTGACGCCCTTGAGGTTGCAGATGAAGTGAAAAAACACGGGAAATTTGATTGCATTTTTATTGATGCCGCCAAAGGCCAATATCGACATTTTTTTGACAACTACGAAAAAAGCCTTTCAAAGGATGGCTTAATTGTGACTGATAATGTACTATTTAAAGGGCTTGTGGCGGAGGAAGAAATCGAGAATAAAAGAATCCGAAATCTCGTTACAAAAATTAAATCGTATAACGAATGGCTCCTCGCACACCCAGATTACCAAACAACCATCTTACCAGTAGGGGATGGGGTTGCATTAAGTAAAAGAAGAGGTGTTAAGGAATGAAGAAACCAGAGCTTCTGGTCACGCCTACATGTGTAGAAGATATTGAACCATTGATTCATGCTGGAGCAACAGCTTTTATTATAGGTGAGCAACGTTACGGGTTGCGTCTTGCAGGGGAATTTAATCGGGAGCAAATTGTTCAAGCGGTTGAAATTGCCCATGCTCAAGATGCAAAAATTTATGTAGCAGTTAATGCCATCTTCCATAATGAAAAAGTGGATGAGTTAGCAGACTATGTTGCGTTTTTACGGGACCATAAAGTAGATGCAATCGTGTTTGGAGACCCTGCAGTATTAATGACTGTCCGTGAGGTTGCCCCGGAATTGAAGCTGCACTGGAATACAGAAACGACTGCGACAAACTGGTATACATGTAATTATTGGGGAAGAAAAGGTGCAAAGCGTGCAGTGCTTGCTCGTGAATTAAACATGGATGCGATTGTTGAAATAAAAGAAAATGCAGAAGTTGAAATTGAAGTTCAAGTTCACGGCATGATGTGCATGTTTCAGTCAAAGCGTTCATTAGTTGGTAACTATTTCGAGTACCAAGGTAATGTGATGGAAATCGAAAACCGTAAAAAAGAAAAAGATATGTTTTTATTTGATAAAGAGCGCAATAACAAATATCCAATTTTTGAAGATGAAAATGGTACACATATCATGAGCCCAAATGATGTATGTATTATCGACGAATTGGAAGAAATGATTGATGCTGGCATTGACAGCTTTAAGATTGAAGGGATTCTTAAAACGCCCGAATATCTACTTGAGGTAACGAAAATTTATCGCAAAGCAATTGATTTATGTGTCGAAAATCGTGATGAATATGAAGACATTAAGGATGACCTATTAGAGCAACTAGAAGAACTTCAACCAATTAATCGCCCGCTCGATACCGGTTTCTACTTTAAAGAAACGGTTTATTGATTAACCGCAGAGGAGGAAAATGCATGTTAACAGCAGTTGTAAGAGAACCTATTTCAAAAATAGTTGACGGCAAGCGTGTGATCGTCAAAAAGCCAGAATTGCTAGCACCTGCAGGTAACCTTGAAAAATTAAAAATTGCTGTTCACTATGGTGCAGATGCTGTTTTTATAGGTGGTCAAGAATATGGACTACGTTCGAACGCTGATAATTTTACACTAGAAGAAATCGCAGAAGGTGTTAAATTCGCAAGTAATTATGGAGCGAAAATTTACGTCACTACCAATATTTTTGCCCATAATGAGAACATGGATGGAGTAGATGAATACCTAATGGGGCTCGAAAAAGCGGGTGTCTCAGGTATCATCGTTGCAGATCCGCTCATTATTGAAACATGTAAACGAGTAGCTCCAAAAATGGAAGTACATCTAAGTACACAACAATCCTTATCCAACTGGAAGGCTGTTCAATTTTGGAAGGAAGAAGGGTTAGAACGTGTCGTGCTAGCACGTGAAACAAGTGCAGAAGAGATAAAAGAAATGAAGGAAAAAGTCGATATTGAAATTGAGACATTCGTCCATGGCGCAATGTGTATTGCTTATTCCGGTCGTTGTACACTAAGTAATCATATGACTGCTCGCGATTCCAATCGTGGTGGCTGTTGTCAATCATGTAGATGGGATTACGATTTATTTAAACTGGATGAAAATGAGGACGAAGTCGCTCTTTTTGGTGAAACGGATGCACCTTTTGCAATGAGCCCAAAGGACTTAAAACTGATTGAATCAATTCCGCGTATGATAGAATTAGGAATTGACAGTTTAAAAATCGAAGGTCGAATGAAATCGATTCACTATATTGCAACGGTAGTAAGTGTTTACCGAAAAGTAATTGATGCCTATAGTGCCGACCCAGACAATTTTGTTATCAAAGAAGAGTGGCTAAAAGAGCTTGATAAATGTGCAAATCGTGATACGGCACCTGCCTTCTTTGAGGCTGTCCCTGGCGTAAAAGAGCAAATGTATGGCACACATAGCAAAAAAACGACTTATGATTTTGCTGGTCTGGTGTTAGACTATGATAAGGAATTAGAGATTGTAACGTTACAGCAGCGAAATTACTTTAAAAAAGGTGACCAGGTTGAATTTTTCGGACCTGAAATTGAAAACTTTACACAAACAGTTGAGACGATTTGGGATGAGGACGGAAACGAAATCGAGGCTGCAAAACATCCTTTGCAAATTGTTTCGTTTAAAGTGGACAAGCCTGTATATTCGAACAACATGATGCGAAAGGGGAAGTAAGATGAGCAAGAAGCCAATTGTCATTGGCATTGCTGGAGGCTCAGGATCTGGTAAAACGAGTGTATCAAAAGCCATATATGAACATTTTAAGGGTCACTCAATCTTAATGATTGAACAGGATTCATATTATAAAGATCAAAGCCATATGCCTTTTGAAGAAAGATTAAATACAAATTATGACCATCCTTTAGCTTTTGATAATGACTTACTGATTGAGCATATTAAATTTCTTCTTGATTACAAAGGTATAAGTAAGCCAGTTTATGACTATAAATTTCATACAAGGTCTTCCGAAGTGATTCACGTTGAACCGAAGGACGTAATTATTTTAGAAGGAATTCTAGTTCTTGAGGATGAACGATTACGAGATTTAATGGATATTAAGCTATTTGTTGACACTGATGCAGATATCCGAATCATCCGTAGAATGCTACGTGACATTAAAGACCGTGGTCGTACGTTGGATTCTGTTATTGAGCAATATGAAACAGTGGTTCGTCCGATGCATAATCAATTTTGTGAACCTACAAAGCGATATGCGGACATCATCATCCCTGAAGGTGGACAAAATCACGTTGCAATTGACTTAATGGTAACAAAAATTCAAACAATTCTTGAACAAAACGTCATTTTGTAATAACATAACAGTGAAAAAGATGTTATGATAGTACAAATTAAGGAAAGGAATGGTAGATATTCCCTACCATTCCTTTCCTTACTATACAAAAAAGAAAAAACAAATCGTACTACATACTTAAAAAGCAATCACAGGGGGATTGTAACGACTACAAGGAGTGAAGGGATTATGGTAGAGAAAGTATTTCCAATGACATTAGAGGGAAAGCAAAAATTAGAGCAGGAATTAGAACATTTAAAAACTGTAAAGCGTAAAGAAGTTGTAGAGCGCATAAAAATTGCGAGAAGCTTTGGAGATCTTTCTGAGAACTCAGAGTATGATTCAGCGAAGGACGAACAAGCATTTGTTGAAGGACGTATTACTACGATTGAAAATATGATTCGAAATGCAAGAATTATTGAAGAAGATGCAGACAGCGCTGGTAAGGTTTCATTAGGAAAATCAGTAACCTTTATTGAACTTCCAGATGGAGAAGAAGAAACATATACAATTGTGGGAAGCGCAGAAGCGGATCCTTTTGAAGGTAAAATTTCAAATGACTCTCCAATTGCAAAAAGCCTGTTGGGAAAACATGTTGGGGACAAAGTAACAGTTCAAACACCAGGCGGAGATATGCTTGTTGAAATCACTAAAATTGACTAATATTGTCATTTTAAAGAGGTTTTTGAGTAACTTCTATAGGTATAAATAGTATGACACCTCGTCGAAACTGTAGACGAGGTGTTTTTCTATGGTAATTAAAAAACGTGCATTTATTATCCTTGTTATCATTCTGCTAACTTTAATCGGGCTAATCGGTAGACTCATGCAATTGCAGCTTGTCAGTACAGAGACATTTACGAACCGAGATATAAATTTAATTGAAGCAAGTGTTTCGCAACGAACTCAAGAACTTGTGATCGACCAGGGACGAGGTCGATTTATCGATCGAAATAAAAAGGCTTTAACCCATGAATATTACCCAACACTCGTACTGTTTCCATTTTTAAAAAACATTGAATGGCCAGCCGAGGACGTAGCAGAAATCGTAAATCTTTCCGCAACCGTTTTAAGAGATGAAATTGAGGATGCCAAAAAGCCTGTAATCGTTGGTGGAGACAGACCCATAGAATTAACAGAAACACAGATGAATAAAATCAACGATCTTCAAATTCCTGGCGTATTTGCTGTCCATCGGCAATATGAGCTTGATAGTGATATTGCCGAGCATTTAATTGGACTCATACGAGAAAATAAAGATCTATTTCAGAAGCGCTATCCTGAGAAAACCTATTTACCTCAGAATACGAAACTTGGAATTACTGGATTGCAGTCTACGTTTGATGAATTTCTATTGCCAGAAGGTGAGGCAAAGCTGTTATATCATGTGGCAGGGGATGGAGGACCTTTATTTGGCATTGATGTTAAGTACACAGCGCCTGCAAATCCCTATTACCCAGTGGCTATTCAAACGACATTGGATAAAGACCTACAGCTTTTGGCCGAAGAAATTCTTGGTAAGCATCATTTGAAAAAAGGGGGAATTGTTCTACTTGACGTAGAATCCAATGACTTGCTTGCTATGGTTAGTAAACCAGATATCAATTCATCAAATCCATTTGAAGATGGTACTGCACAAAATCAAATGATCATGCCGCAATTCCCTGGGTCTGTTTTTAAGACGGTAATTGCCGCTGCTGCGATTGAACAACAGCAAGTTTCGAATGATCGAATGTTCAATTGTGATCTAGATCTGTATGGCGAGGGACCAGCTGAATATCCACACGGGATGCTTAATTTTAATAATAGCTTTGCGAATAGCTGTAATTACACATTTGCAACCATCGCACAGGAATTGATACAAAAGGACCGAGATATCATTGAAAAATATTCCGAAATGCTGGGCTTACTTGGTCCAGTGGGCTGGAATGGTGATGTATTTCGTTTCCAGGATTTCAAACAGCTCCCAAATGAATATAATGGTCGAATTTGGACGGATGAAAAAGATAAACATGTGGCAAAAGCTATCGCACAAACGGCAATTGGTCAAAAGGATGTTAGGGTAACTCCATTAGGTATAGCCAATATGATGTCAACCATCGCCCGTGGGGGTTCAAAAAAAGAAGTCCGTACTGTTAGTGATGTGTTGTATAAAAACGGAACGACCTTATTTTCTTTTTCAAAACAAGATATGGAAGGGGCTAAGATTGCGCCATATACAGCAAGCAGGCTTCAGGAGTTGCTTCGAGGAGTTGTCACTAACGGAACTGGGAAACGGTTCGCAGATCTTCCTTATAGCGTGGCCGGTAAATCAGGAACAGCCCAAACAGGAAAAAAACAGGGTGAAACGGGACTTGTTAACACATGGTTTGCCGGATATTTTCCATTTGAAAGTCCGAGATACGCACTCGTAGTGGTTGGTTTGGAGCATCCGAACTCTCAGTCAGTAACGAATTCAGTCTTTTATGAAATTGTTCAAGGTATATATCAAATGGAACAGGAAAAAGGTACCAAATCAAACGACTGATAAAGAAAGCACTTCAACCTTTCGTTCACACATGCTAGAATAAGAAGATAGTGAATGGAGTAATAGTTGTTTTAGGAGGTACTATAAAATGGGGTATGATTTAGACAATTTATATGAAGGTCCTCGATCACAAAAAAGAGCGAAACGAAAAAGGGTAAATCGAATTTTAAATATGTTAATTGTCCTAGTTGTAGTGTTAATTATCTTCTTTGGTGGAAAGCTTATTTTTGGAGATAAAAATGTAGACGAAACTGTGTCTTCTAATCAAACGAATCAACCGCAGGATAATAAAGCTGCTTCTGATGATTCACGGGACAAAGAGAAAGAAAAAGAAGAAACCTCTACTGATAAACCAGATAGTCAAGAAACAAATCAGGAAGATTCTGAAGAAAATAAGGAAGAGCAACAAGCTTCAGAATCAGATGAAGCGGCTGTTGTTACAGAAGGGGACCCTGAATCAAATATTATAAAAATAATTGAAAATCCTGCATGGAAGCCAATTGGCACTGCACAGGCAGAACCGCATAGTATTAACTATACGGAAGATTCAGTTGATCGAAATGAAATGGAGATGGCTGCGAGCTATGCGACGGGCTTTGATCGGTCGGATATGGTTGTTTGGTGGCTAGGAAGGAATGGAGAAAATTCCATTACCGCAACCGTTTCATCAAAAACGACTAAACAAGTTGTTAAAGTATACTTAGATTGGGTTCCGAATGAAGGTTGGAAACCAACAAAAATTGAAGAATTGAAAGAAAATGACAGTCAAACATATAAAAACTATAAGAATTCAGAACCAGATGAAGATGATGAATAAATTAAGCGCAGGGGATCCTGCGTTTTTTTTTATCTTATTTTAGACGTGGAAATTGAAAAAATAAGGTAAATATGATAAATTTAGAACAGTTCATTTTTAAATTCATAGTATACAGATAGGAATAATATATAATAGTGGAGAGTGAGAAAAATGGGGCGCGAGTTTTTAGAGGTTTTTGAAGGTTGGGCAAACACTTATGACCAGACAGTAACAGGAAATGATGTCGAATATAAGGAAGTGTTTCTACGGTATGACGATATTCTAAATGATGTCGTACAAAAATCTGGTCCCACAGTATTGGAGTTTGGGGTGGGTACTGGTAATCTCACTCAAAAGCTACTGGACGAAAATAAAAAAGTGTATGGGGTTGAACCTTCGGAGCCCATGCGAGAGATTGCCTTAGAAAAGCTTCAAAACTATTCTTTAACAATTGAAGATGGAGATTTTATTATTTTTAATAAACCTTCTGATCAAATCGACACAATCGTTAGTACGTATGCCTTTCACCATCTAAATGATATTGAGAAAAATCAAGCATTTTCTCAATATAGCAAGATACTTCATAAAGGTGGTAAAATAGTGTTTGCGGATACTATGTTTGAAAATAAACAAGAATATAGTATGACGATTCAGTCCGCAAAACAAAAAGGCTTCCTTCACTTAGCAAAGGACTTAGAAACAGAATACTATACAACCATTCCTGTCCTGCAGGAAATTGCAGAGCAAAATGGTTTTTCTGTAGAATTCACACGTTTCAACCATTTTGTATGGGTAATGGAGGCGACGAAACAGTAAAAATGAAAGGTGATATGTTGTATGAAAATAGCAATAATCGGAGCAATGGACGAGGAAGTAGACATTTTACGTGGGAAAATTGAAAATAGACGTGAAACAACAGTAGCAGGAAGTGTTTTCTATACTGGAACACTCAATGGCTATGATGTCATTTTACTCAAATCAGGGATCGGTAAAGTGAATGCCGCGATTTCAACAACGATTTTATTGCTGCAATTTAAACCAGATTTTGTAGTGAATACGGGTTCGGCAGGCGGTCACCTAGAAACACTTAATGTAGGTGATATTGTCATATCGTCTGAGGTAAGACATCATGATGTAGATGTGACTGCCTTTGATTATGAATATGGGCAAGTTCCAGGGCTACCTGCAGCCTTTAAGGCAGATGAAAAGCTAATTGAATTAGCTGAAAAAAGTGCTGAAGGAATTACAGATATCCAGGTTGTCACAGGACTGATTGCAACAGGTGATTCTTTTATGAATGACCCGGAGCGAGTTTCATTTGTCAGTCAAAAATTTGGCGATTTATATGCTGTAGAAATGGAAGCTGCTGCTGTTGCGCAAGTTTGTCATCAGTTTGAAGTACCATTTGTAGTTATTCGTGCCCTATCAGATATCGCAGGGAAAGAGTCAGACGTCTCGTTCGAACAATTCCTGCAAACTGCAGCAGTCAATTCTTCAAAAGTTGTTGAACGTATGGTAGAGGAAATAAATAGATCATTATAATTTGATTCGCCAAGGTGAATTTGATTAGGGGGATTTGTCATGCAAGTGTATCGAAATGTCCATGAGCTTATCGGAAATACTCCGATAGTTGAAATTACGAAGCTTCCATTATGTAATGGGGTTCGTCTTTTTGCAAAGCTTGAATTCTTTAATCCAGGTGGTAGTATCAAAGATCGATTAGGAGTCGAACTTCTTCAACATGCTTTTGCAACAGGTCAGTTAAAAGAAGGAGGAACGGTCATTGAACCTACAGCTGGTAATACGGGAATTGGACTTGCCCTTGCTGCAATTAACCACAACGTTAACGTGATTCTTTGTGTGCCAGAGAAGTTTTCCACCGAAAAACAAGATTTGATGAAGGCATTAGGTGCAACAGTCATTAATACACCCACAGAGGCTGGGATGACGGGGGCAATTGAGAAGGCCAAAGAGCTACTTGATGAAATACCAAATTCGTATTGTCCACAACAATTTGCAAACCCTGCTAATCCAGGTACCTATTATAAAACAATTGGACCTGAAATTTGGCAGCAACTTGAGGGTAAAATAGATATTTTTGTAGCTGGTGCTGGTACAGGCGGGACCTTTATGGGGACTGCAAAGTATTTGAAGGAAATGAACCCCTCTATAAAAACGGTTATTGTCGAGCCAGTTGGGTCCATTTTAAATGGTGGGGAATCAGGGCCACATAAAACAGAAGGAATTGGTATGGAATTTCTTCCAGGATATATGGATACATCTTATTTCGATTCCATTCATACGATCACGGATGAGGATGCATTTAAACGGGTAAAAGAGGTAGCACATTTAGAGGGATTGCTTGTTGGTAGTTCATCAGGCGCTGCCCTTCATGCCGCACTTATAGAAGCGCAAGCAGCGAAGCCAGGGTCACATCTTCTTGTGATTTTTCCAGATAGTAGTGAACGCTATTTAAGTAAAAAAATTTATGAAGGTGGGATATAGAATGAAAAGAAAAACATTGCTTATTCATGGAGGAGTGGGCGAGGATCCGCAGACAGGTGCAGTTAATACACCAATCTATCAGGTTAGTACGTATAAACAAGAAGGAATCGGAAATTTTAAGGGATACGAATACTCACGGACTGGAAATCCAACCAGACATGCCCTTGAAGAATTAATTAAGGACATTGAAGGCGGAGAAAGAGGATTTGCTTTTGGTTCTGGTATGGCAGCAATTACGGCTGTAATGATGCTATTTAACAGCGGGGACCATGTGATTTTAACGGATGATGTATACGGTGGCACCTATCGTGTGATGACAAAGGTTCTTAACCGACTGGGCATTGATTCGACTTTTATTGATACAAGCAATCTTGACAATATAGAAGGTGAAATTCGCGAAAATACAAGAGCGATTTATATTGAATCACCAACAAATCCGTTGTTAAAAATTACAGATATTAAGGGTGCTGCAGAAATTGCGAAAAAGCATAACCTATTAACGATCGTTGATAACACCTTTAGTACCCCTTATTGGCAAACGCCGATTGCACTTGGTGCTGATATTGTGTTACACAGTGCTACCAAATATATTGGTGGTCATAGTGATGTTGTGGCTGGACTCGTTGTCGTGAATTCAGCAAAGCTAGGTGAGGATTTACATTTTGTTCAAAATTCAACGGGTGGTGTGCTTGGTCCTCAGGATTCTTGGTTATTGATTCGTGGAATTCGTACACTTGGAGTTAGGATGGAAGAACATGAAGAAAACACAAGAAAAATTGTAGAATTCTTACAAAAACATCCTGCAATCAAAAAAGTGTTCTATCCCGGAATTGAAACACATCCAAATCATGCTATTGCAAAAGCTCAAGCAAAAGGCTTTGGTGGAATGGTATCGTTTGATGTCGGAAGTGCCGAAAATGCGGATAAGCTTCTAAGTAAAGTAAAATACTTCACATTGGCAGAAAGTCTTGGTGCTGTTGAAAGCTTGATTTCTGTTCCAGCAAAAATGACACATGCTTCTATTCCAAAGGATCGTCGTGAGTTGCTTGGAATAGGTGATGGACTTGTTCGTATATCTGTAGGTTTAGAAGATGTAGAGGACTTAATTGAGGACCTTGAACAAGGCTTAAAATAAGAAGTACGGCCTCTAACCCATAGCTGGGTTGGAGGTTTATTTTTTTATGGTCTATGAAATTATAAAATTTATCGTTGTGGATAACTTATAATGGGTGTATCCATGTCCACCTCCAGCGCCTAGCCAGTTTTCACCTTGAATAGGCTTCCGTGAGTATCTTGTGAAGCAGCTCGAGGTCATAAGCCAATCTGTCAAGAAGGATAAAAATACATCCTCCTCGCCATCTTTTCTTATGCTTGTCGGACTTGCACAGGAAGTGCTGACATCGACGTTTGCCACAGGACGTGGCAGTAGTTAGTTGATGTTCCCCTTCAAGGCACTTACGCTTTTGTTCCTAGGAAACTGCTAAATTTTACATTCTTCTCACGCTTTTAGTGTGTGTTATGATAGGATAGAAGTTTACAAATTTGGTAGGTGTTATACATGGAAAGTAATAAACAAATGGAAAAACTACGTAGTAAAATCACAGACTTCACAAACTTTGGTTACATCCTGCTTGCGTTAAGTGTATTTTTGTATATCGGTATTATCATTCCGGAGGAACGATCTCCGTTTCAAATCTATCTTATGATGGGTTCCACACTCATTTTTTTATGTTTGTCTTTTACTTTTTTCTTTTTAGCCATTAAATATAAAAAACAATCTGAAGAATAAGCGTCCTTCACCCAAAATAGTGGTGAAGGAATTTTTTTGCAAAAAAGGGTTTACATGAGTAGTATTATTGGTTATAATTACCACAGTAGGAAAAATTAATGACAAAAGGAGGTCGAGTAAAATGATCAAAGTAACAATTGACAAGACAAATTCAAAAACTTCATATGGAACAATCTATTCGACCATACCGGTGATTAATTTTTAAATCTTGATGATACGTTAATCATGCCACAGGTGGAATAGTATGCCTGTGGCTTTCTTATGCCCTTTAATGCCACAGGACTAGTATGCCTGTGGCATTTTTGTGTCTATTTTTCCTACAAAATAATCATCCGATCAAGGAGGTGATAAATGATGACCATCAATCTATTTTTTTTAACAATCTCGATTTCAAAACGCCAAAGATCAATCGAAGAGTATCAACGTGAGGAAAGAATTCATAGGCTTATGGAAGAAATGAAGGAACGTCAGTATTCGATGATGCGCTTGTTCTAAGCAACAAAAATAATAGAAAGAAAGGGGAATGAATATGTTTATGAAAGTTTGTCCGATTGTAGCTTGGTTATCTGTGGAGAAGGATTCCACCTAACGAATATAAATAATAGGAGGAGTTACGAATGCTTTCGGTTCACGTGCTTATTTTCACCATTTTATTTACAAATAAAAATAGATACTAAAAAGCAAAAAGAGCGCCACTAATGGTGCTCTTTTTGACATTGTTTTGCTGCCTTAATTTTGTCAAATTTCCTTAACATAATGTTCATAAGTGGATAACGTTTACACAGTCTGTAAGTGATAAAGTAAAAGTAAGAAGTACATCTCTTTGATGGAGGATGATAATGATGTTTATGATCGTAATGGGGATAGTGATTACGTCTGTTATTGCAATTATTATTGGAACTGAAGTAAGTGTAGAATTATAAAATATAGCTAGAGGTGGATTGCAAATCATGCAATCCACCTTTTTACGTTCTTCTCTTCTCTTTTTCGGCCCGATAAAACTCATGGAACATTTTCATCAAGGCACGTTTTTCAATCCGCGATACATAGCTTCTTGAAATACCTAACTCTTTTGCTATTTCACGCTGAGTTTTTTCTTTCGTTAAATCAAGTCCAAATCTGCCTACTATGACTTCCTTTTCTCTGTCATCAAGGACATCAATATATTCTTTGATTTTTTCAAGCTCCATGTTTAATTGAATGGTCTCAATCACATCTTCTGTTTCCGATTTTAACACATCAATTAAACTAATTTCATTACCTTCTTTATCCTGGCCAATCGGATCATGAAGAGAAACATCTTTCTTTGTTTTCTTTAAAGCCCGTAAGTGCATCAGGATCTCGTTTTCAATGCATCTCGCAGCATACGTTGCTAATTTTGTTCCTTTTCCTTGTGAATAGCTTTCGATTGCCTTAATTAATCCAATCGTTCCAATCGAGATGAGATCCTCTGTGTCCTCACCAGTATTTTCAAATTTTTTTACTATATGAGCGACTAACCGTAAATTATGTTCAATTAACACATTCCGAGCATGTTCATTCCCCTCGGCCAACAATTGTAAGTATTTCTTCTCATCTGAAGAAGATAACGGTTGAGGAAAAGCATTGTTTTTTACATAGGATACTAAAAATAATAATTCTTTTACAAAATAGCCTAATGCAGCTAACAGTCCAGACATTTGCTCACCTCCACATAAATCTGTAGTGTATGTAACTTGTTACACTACTTTATCTAGGCGTTTGCCCATTACTTAATGTTATGAGCGAGTGTGCTTGCATGTGTCTGTCCTACAGAAAAAAGCTGATGATAGTAAAAAAGACCATTTTCCACTACACCTTCAGCCTTAAAAGAATTGTATAGTTTACTTTAAAATCGTGAAAAATGGCGAAACCGCTACAACCAATGCTAATCCAAAAACAACTATCGATCCAGGTTTGTTTTTATCTTTCCAAAGAGAAACTGAAAACCCAACAGTATAGGCAACTATGATTGTCATCATCAAATATATAAATAACTTCATCCTTAATCCCTTATCCTTTCATAGCGTGGTAATTTCGATTGTCTTCCAAATTCGTTGAATCTAATATCGACTGTAACGCTAATATCTGCATTGGGATATGATCTCATCCAATCATAGTTCTCCCACTGTGGAATGGTTAAAAAGTGCTTTCTGGCTACTAAAGAAAATCCAAAAGGATCCGCTTTAAATTCTTCTTGTGTTCGTTTAATATAATCATTTATTCTTTTTTCAAAACCTTTAACTATGTGTTTCTTTAATTCTTCTCTTTTCTCTTCTTCGTTTGCATAGTTGACCATGCTATGGTCTGTTAATATCTCAACCTGAATAGGAAGGTTAACCGTGATTTTTGGTGCTTTGTTCGTAACATCTACATTTATCTCTGGGGATTTTACTTGTGTGAAACGCGCAGTGATCCAGAAATTGTTCATAAATGGATCGGAAAGAGAAATTAAAAAGCTCGGTTTTAACATCCATTTATTTAACATTTGAGTTATACGAGTTTCTTCCACTGATAGAACTCCAATCATTTGTCCTTCTTTAAAGACTGCTGAACCAAGAAACTGCGCAGGGTTTGTATTTCCAGTTACCCTCATCTTACCCGCGATTAAATCATCATCCTCGTTTTTCCTTACTGTTTTCTGGTCTTCCTCAGTCGTAGCATACGCAGAAATATATAAATCTGCATCGGCCTCAGTTATTCTAAAAAAATTGTTAATTTCAGAACTTGGAATAAACCCGATCTTAGTTGCATTGTTAAAAATGATCTCAAAGTATTCATGTCTTCTCGTTTCGAGCTTTGGTTTGTTTTTTTCGATAAAAGTACTAGCATCTTCCTTTGTAACAATAAGTTTTGTATCACGTCTAACATCACGGTCTTTTGTTGCATCATAGATATATCGAATAAAATCTTTATCCTTCGCAAGCTCTTCTGAGACCACAAAGAAATCCAATATATCATATGATATCGACTTTGCTATTACGGCGTTTGCTAAGTTTTCAGAATGAATAAAACTTGAGGCATTAAGTGTGATGATCTCATGCGTGGGTTCATTACTTCCACCACCTTGTTGGGTTGATCCAGCCTCAGGATTTGAAATTAAATACGTGATTTTTAAATAACCCTTAGCATTGTTTTTATCTAGACCTATCCCAAGAACATATGCTCTTTGATCAATCTCCTCTTTATCCCAGCAGCCCACCAAAATTATTAAAACAGAAAATAGCAAAGAAAGTTTAATTATTTTGGCTTGTTTTTTCATGTTTTAAATCCCCTTTGATTTTTGCTATCAACCACATAAGGCAAGGAAATAAAAGAAACATCGGACTTAGAATGTGTAATAAAACCTCTCTTATTTTAAAGACTGTAAATGTAGGAGCTTCAGGACCTAACCCAAAAATAACGATAATTGTTGCAATTGTAGGGGTTAAGTATTCAAAGCTTTTGATATTACAAATCCCTCCTAAAAATACGCAAATCAAATATAAGTAAACAGTAAACCGAATAAATGAAGCTATTATCCAAAATGGAAAGAAAAAGGTTTCAATATTTGTTAGAAATCCCAATCTAATCAAGCGTATTAGCTCTTGGTAAGGATAATCAAGCATTTTTAAACCCTCATAATCAAATACAAATAAATAGATTAGAAAGGCTATCGTTATTTCAAATACGATTATGATAAATGCAATCCAAGTCCCTTTTTTAAACGCCTTAGTAGATACAAGATAGGGTGCAATTAATCCCATAAAAAAAAACTCTACAAACAGGGATACATGTGTAGTGCTCCTTTTTATTACCTCTAACGGGCCAGGACCTAAAATTGGGAAAATAAAGGCGAGACTCCCTTGTTTCAGCGCTAAAAGTAGGGCGATGAGCAATGAAAATTTTACATAGAAGAGCACTAACCATGCAACAGTACCGATATGTTCTATCCCTTTTTTGGCCCCATACGCACAAACGCTTATTAAAACAGTATAAATAATCAAATACGGGGTGTTTGTAAAATACATGGTACCTATGATATCCACATAAATGGCTGAATCATAAGTAAAGCCGATAAAAGAAAAAAGTAAAAGAATACATGATAAAACAGTGCCGATATATTTACCAAATAAATGAAGGATGACATCGTGCAAATTTTTATTCTTATAAGCTGTAATGACTTTCATTGTCAAATATATTGGAATAATCGATTCTATTCCAATAAGAAGAGGAGCCATCCAATACGCGTTATCTAGGTATCCCACTAAAATGGTAGGTGTGTCATCAGACAACTTCACACCGATTACTAATATTACAATAGCTACGTATTCTCTAATTCCAATTTTTCCTCTTGATTGCTCCATAGCCTATTCCTCTGCCTTTTTGATAACATCCTTTGGTTTTAGATAACCTGGACGAAATCTTTCACTCTTGATCACTTTTCTGATAATTGTATCCCCGGAAGAAATGTACTTAGGTGACATTGGTGATAAGTACGGTACACCAAATGATTTTAGAGATACCATATAAGTGATACCTACTGTAAAAAAGGCGGTCATACCATAAATACCAAATAAACCAGCTGAGAGAATAAAAGAAAACCGAATAATTCTTATTGCAAAATTCATGCTCACATCACTGAGTGTAAAAGAACAAAGTCCGCCTAATGCTACGACGATTACAACAATGGGACTAACAATATTCGCCTGAACCGCTGCTTGTCCTAAAATTAACGCTCCTACAATACCAATTGTCGGCCCAATTGGATTAGGAACTCGAAGTCCAGCTTCCCTAATTAACTCAAAGGCAATCTCCATCATTAATATTTCAATAAGGGAAGGGAAAGGAACTTTTTCACGGGTTGCAGAAATGGCTAATAAAAGATCAGTAGGAACCATTTCAGAATGGTAATTTGTTATGGATACATAAATTGCAGATCCAAATACTGTAATAAACAAAGCACATACTCGTAGTATTCGAATGAAATTACCATAAATAAATCGTAAATAGTGATCCTCAGGATTATGAATAAAGGACCAAAAAGTGGCAGGGAGTATTAAAGCTGCTGGCTCGTTGTTCATTAGTAAAACGATATATCCATCTTCTAAAAATGAAGACGCACGATCAGGTCTTTCTGTATATAAAGCACTAGGAAATATGGATTTTGGCCTTTCTTCTATGTATTGTTCTAAAAGAGAAAGGTTTTGAATGGCGTCGACCTCTAAAGAACTGACTCTTTCTTTAATATTTTTTATCATTTTATCATTAGCTAGATCCCTTATATAAAGGATATAAAGTTCATTATTTGAACGTTTTGAAATAGTCGTATTTTCGACAATTAAATTTTCACTTCTGATTTTTTTTCGAATTAATGAAATGTTCGTATCAGCTTTTTCGTTAAAAGCTTCCTTTGGCCCTTTAATGACAACTTCATTTTCCGCTTTTTCAACGGATCTACTTTGGAAATTTGACGTTCCCATCACATATGCTTTTGATTCACCATCAATAAGTAAAATTGTATTTCCTTGATTTGCACCATTCACAAGTTCATTGATATGTTGAATTGGTGTAAATGATTGAACCTGAATGATATTTTGAACTTCTTTATCTGAATCTTTATTTCGTAACAAAGGTTCAAGAATATGCTTACTAATCATGTCAATATCGGTGATCGTTGATATAAACAAGATGGCAGCTTTCTTCTTTATTCCGTTAATATTAAAAGTATGGATTTTCACATCACTATTTTCCGGAAGTGAATACAGCTTCTCTAACGTTGATATATTTATTTGAAGATCTTGGTTAATTTCTTGACCTTTTATATGAATATCCTCTTCAGCTGACTTCTCCGGAAATTGTCCGGGATCTAATTTAGGATTAATAAATTTATTAATATACTTTTGGATTGGATGCTTTTTCAATTTAGACAGCTCCATGCTTTTTCCTAAGTTTGCCACCAAAGATGGAATTTAATGCAAATAGTGAGAAAAGGCGGGAATTATCTAAAATATTCGAGAAATAATAGAATTTTTATAAGAATCCCTTTATAATGAATGATGTAAATTATTTAGTGAGTCTAAATAATGAAGAAGGGGGAAATAAATATGAGCACGCGTACATATGAACAAAAATGGGATTTAGATGTATTTTTTGAAGGTGGAAGCAGTTCACCCGCTTTTCAGTCCTTTTTGGAAGCATTACAGAAGGAACTAACTGAATTTAATGAATTAGTAGACCAATTTCACGTTCCTTCAAATGTAAAGGATAAAGAAGGATTAGTACACATATTGAATGCATTTCAATCCGCTTTTAAAAAGCTTCGTCAAGCAGGAGCATATGTTAGCTGTTTGACAGCACAGGATACAACTGATCGAGGAGCTAGTCTTTTACAAGGAAAAACAACTCAGCTAAGTAGCGAGTTTCAATCAATTTTAACCGCTTTTGATCAAAAGCTAGTTGCAATTGAGGAATCTGTCTGGAATGAGCTTTTATCAGTAGAGCCATTTAATGAGCTTTCATTTGTTTTAGAGGAGAGAAGAACAAGAGCAAAGGAAAAACTATCTTTAGAACAAGAGAGCCTAATTAATGCTTTAGGTGTTGATGGCTATCATGCGTGGGGTCAGCTTTATAATATGGTTGTTGGTAACATCAAGGTTCCTTTCGAAGAAAACGGTGAAACAAAACAGCTTTCAGTTGGACAAGCATTTAACAAGTTTTCGAGCTCAGACCGAAATGTTCGTAAATCAATGTTTGAACAATGGGAAAAAGCATGGGATGCACATACTGATTATATTGGAGAAGCCTTAAATCATCTTGGCGGGTTCCGGTTAAATGTCTACAAAGCACGTGGTTGGGATAACGTTCTTGGAGAGCCACTTGATATTAACCGTATGTCAAAGGAAACGCTTGACACGATGTGGACAGTCATCACTGAAAATAAAGCTCCTTTTGTGGAGTATTTAAACCGCAAGGCGAAGCTATTAGGCCTTGAAAGGTTAACATGGTACGATCTTGATGCCCCTGTCGGCGAAACGGAAAGCAAAGTGTCTTATCAAGAGGGTGCGGAATTTATTTTGGAACAATTTAGTAAGTTTGGTCCTAAGCTTACGGAGTTTACTCAAAAAGCATTTGAAGATAGTTGGATTGAGGCTGAGGATCGCCCTGGAAAACGTCCAGGTGGATTTTGTACAAGCTTTCCTGAAAGCGATCAATCAAGAATCTTTATGACTTTCTCAGGAACGCCTTCAAATGTATCAACTCTTGCACATGAACTTGGACATGCATTCCATCAGCATGCAATGGCAGGCGTACATACATTAAACCGCAGCTATGCAATGAATGTAGCAGAAACGGCATCAACTTTTGCAGAAATGATTGTTGCGGATGCTTCTGTAAAAAATGCAACGTCAGAAGCTGAAAAAATTGCTTTGTTAGAAGATAAAATTCAAAGAAGTGTTGCCTTCTATATGAATATTCACGCACGTTTCTTATTTGAAACAAGATTTTATGAAGAGCGTAAGACAGGTATTGTAAGTACAGAACGGCTTAATGAATTAATGCTCGAAGCGCAGAAGGAAGCGTATTGTGGAGCTCTATATGAATATCACCCACAATTCTGGGCATCCAAGATGCATTTCTATATTACAGGTGTCCCATTCTATAACTTCCCTTACACGTTTGGGTATTTATTCTCTCTAGGAATTTATGCAAAGGCATTAGATGAGGGAACAGATTACGAAGAGAAGTACATTGCGTTGTTAAAGGATACAGCTAGTATGACGGTGGAAGAACTTGCTGCCAAACATTTAGGTGTTGATTTAACAAAACGTGATTTCTGGGAAAAGGCTGTAAAGCTTTCAATAAAAGATGTTGAAGAATTTTTAGAGTTAACGAACTAAAAAAAACCTATCCACTTTTTTACCAGTGGATAGGTTTTTTATACTTTCTTTAATTTGAACGTGCCAATCATAAGGAAAGAAAGAATGATGATGAGGTAAATGAAAAATTGTGGAGATACATATGGGATAGCTAAGAAGCTTAATGTTAATAGACAGCCGGCCGCTGTAATTGGTAAGCCAACAAAGAAGCCTTTATTATCACTGATATTAAATTTGGCTAAGCGAAATGCTCCACATCCGATATAAAAAACGGTGAAAAACATTCCCGGTGCTCCGAATTCATGGATAATACCCTGGTATAATAAAAGTGCAGGTGCAACTCCGAATGAAATAATATCGCACATTGAGTCAAGCTGTTTCCCGAGCTCTGATTCGATTTGAAACTTTCTTGCTACCATCCCATCAAAACGATCAGCAAGTGCAGCTAAAAAGATTAGTAATAAGCTTAAATTTAATTCGTTCTTTAGAAGGAATAATATTGAAAAACCACCTAAACTAAGATTAATAAGAGTTAGTATATTGGCCGTTTGGGATTTAAGCTTTTTTAAGGTTGAATCTAGGTATTCTAATAAAAACATTTCTTCACTCCTTTCCTTAGAGGGTGTTCAAAAAGTCCGGTGTAAATGACACATCGAATTTCTGCGTTGGCTTGCTTTTCCGTTCCTCGCGTATTTACTGCATACGCTCCGGTACTCAAAGCTGCACCGCCTTGAACTTTCGACGCACAGGATGTGCTAGTGTCGACAATGCCACAGGACGTGGCGTTTTTGTCGACGTGGGTCCTTTTCATCCTCCTTTTGAACTTTTACTGAAAAGTTTTGTAATAAATATCAAAAATACATAAAATAGAGTAGTATTGCTTAATAATATTATTTTATTCGTTCAAATGAGTATAGTCAAAGAGAAATTTGTAATTTTTTAGGGGGGGCTTAAATTTGCAGAAATGGCTTTATCGTTTCTTCATTGAACTAACAAACCATCGTCTTTCATCGGCGATTTTAAAAAAATTTTCACAATCAAGAGTTAGTGCTATACTTATTCCGAGTTATGCGAAAATATACAATATTAACCAAGCCGAAATGGAAAAAAGCTTAACCGATTTTTCAACCCTTCATGATCTTTTTGTAAGACACTTGAAAAAGAATAGCAGGCACATAGACTCAAAAGAAAATACCGTAATTAGTCCTGTCGATGCTGTTGTTGAAGAGACTGGCAAGATCACTTTAACAAAGGAAATCATTGTAAAAAACAAACGGTATTCCATTCAAGAAATGATTGGAGATAAAGATTCCCTTACTAAATACATAGGTGGTACGTTTGTTATTCTTTATTTAAGTCCAAGCCATTATCATCGAATCCATAGTCCAATTTCTGGGGTTATCACAAAGCAATGGGAATTGGGAAAGAAATCCTATCCCGTCAATCGACTCGGGTTAAAATATGGAAAAGATCCTTTATCCAAGAATTTTAGAAAAATTACTGAAATCCGAGTGAAGGACTCCTATGTTGCTTTGGTCAAGGTGGGAGCAATGTTTGTCAATAGTATAGAAACAACCCATACAAGTGATTCAGTGGAAAAAGGAGAAGAAATTGCGTTTTTCTCATTCGGCTCAACTGTCATTCTATTATTTGAAAAAGGAAGTTTTACTATTAGTCCTGAAATAACCTCAGCAACAAATATAAAAGTGGGAGAAGTCTTAGGTACACTAACGCAAGAAAAAAAGAGCCTATGATGGCTCTTTTACAAAATCATATCCGTTATGATATATTTCTAATCCTATGTCCTAATGATCTGCGCATAATTTCAGTTTCAATAAGGTGAATAAAATCAGGACTTAGCTTTAACTTCATTGCTTTGAAATAAGATTCAATTAACAAGTCATCTGATAATTTTTTCATAGCTTTGAGCCAGTAATTGGCTATTCACCTCCCAAAAATTTATAAGCGTAAAGTGTTCTATTTGAATTCTAGTTGTCATATACTTATATGTTGTTCTTAGTTGGTAATATAACTCTATCACGAAAAAAAAAATGGAACAACCGTTCTGTTATCCACAGAAAAAAGTGGATAACCTGTGGGTATTATGTTTATATTATTTGGAAATCTATGTATATCAATGTGTAAAATGTGTATAAGTTTATCCACAAGTGTTGAAATATACTGACATTTGTCGAAAACTTTTTATTTTTTTTTGAAAAACTACTAAATCATAGCGAATTTTGTATGGGTATGACTTTGTGTAAATCATTTCAATCCGTTATGATAGGGTAGGTACATATAAGGAAGAAGTACGGTGAGGTGTAGATGTATTGTTAAAGAAATTTTTACCAAATGAACATGTGAAATCCGTTTTAGAGATTTCTCCAAGTAAGCTGAAGGAACTGGGAATAAAAGGAGTTATTACCGATTTAGATAATACATTAGTGGAATGGGACCGTCCGAGTGCAACACCAGAACTTGAAGAATGGTTTAAAGAAATAAAAGAAAATGGTATCACTGTTACGATTGTTTCAAATAATCAAGAGAAAAGAGTTAAAGATTTTGCAGATCCGTTAGGTATCCCGTTTATTTATGAGGCTAGAAAACCATTGATTCGGGCTTTTAAACGTGCAATAAGGGAAATGAATTTACAAAAAGATGAGGTTGTAGTAATTGGTGACCAGCTGCTTACTGATGTATTGGGTGGTAACCGTTGTGGATTACATACAATTCTCGTTGTTCCTGTTGCACAAACAGATGGATTTTTTACAAAGTTTAACCGCTTTGTCGAGAGAAGAATACTTACTTGGATGAAGCGACGCGGAATGCTGTATTGGGAGGATTAATAGAGTGGAACAAGAAAAAATTAGCTGTATTGGCTGTGGAGTAGAAATCCAAACGGCTGATAAAACAAAATTAGGATTTGCACCACCTTCTGCTTTAGAAAAGGATAGAGTCATTTGTCAACGATGTTTCAAATTAAAGCATTATAATGAAGTACAAGATGTTTCATTAACAGATGACGACTTTTTAAAAATCCTGCATGGAATTGGGTCTACCGATGCATTAATTGTGAAAATTGTTGATATATTCGATTTTAATGGAAGCTGGTTACCTGGTCTCCATCGTTTTGTAGGGAACAACAATATTTTATTAGTTGGTAATAAGGTAGATTTACTACCTAAATCGGTGAAACCAAAAAAATTAGTCAATTGGATGAAGGAATCTTCCAAAGAACTAGGTCTTAAACCGATGGATGTGTTTTTAATTAGTGCAGAAAAAGGCACTGGCATTAAAGAGGTTGCAGACGCTATCGAGCAGTATCGGAGTGGAAAAGATGTATATGTCGTTGGTTGTACAAATGTTGGAAAGTCAACATTTATTAACCGCCTTATTAAGGAGTTCAGCGGGGAGAAGGAAGACATCATAACCACTTCACATTTTCCTGGAACAACCTTGGATATTATTGATATTCCACTTGATGATGAACATTCATTATTTGATACTCCAGGAATTATTAATCACCATCAAATGGCACATTTTGTATCAAAACAAGATCTGAAGCTAATCACACCAAAAAAAGAAATTAAACCAAAAGTCTTTCAATTAAATGAACAACAAACCTTGTTCTTTGGCGGCTTAGCTCGGTTTGATTTTGTAAGTGGGGACAGGCAGTCATTTGTTTGTCATTTCTCAAATTTGCTCAATATCCATCGAACAAAGCTTGAAAATGCAGATGAATTATATGAAAACCATAAAGGTGAGTTTTTACAGCCACCAGGAATAAATGAACTAGATGAATTTCCTCCCCTAGTTGCTCATGAATTTATGGTCAAAGAAGCAAAAACAGATGTTGTCTTCTCTGGCTTGGGATGGGTAACTATTAATGAACCACATACGAAGGTAGTCGCTCATGTTCCTAAGGGTGTAGGAGTTATTGTAAGAAAGTCGTTAATTTAGATAGACAAAAAAATTTAATTACGGGTGAGGAAATGGAAAAGGTTTATGGGGTAATCGGAACTCCCATCTCACATTCAATGTCACCAATTATGCATAATGATCTGTTTGAACATTACAAGCTTGAGGCAAGATATCATGCCTTCCATGTTACACAAAAAGGTGTAAAGGCTGCAATGGAGGGGATTAGAGCACTTGAAATATCCGGCATAAATGTCACGATACCTCACAAGATTGATGTCATTGAATATTTAGATGAAGTAGAAGAGGTTGCAGCAAATATAGGTGCAGTAAACACGATTGTCAATGAGAATGGGAAATTAATTGGCTATAATACGGATGGACATGGTTTTATCCGTTCGTTAAATCAAGTGATTCGTAATGAAGAATTATGTTCTTCAAAAATATTAATAATCGGTGCTGGTGGCGCAGCAAGGGGAATCTTCATTTCATTAGCGGCAATAGGAGTTAAAAAAATTGATATTGTAAATCGCACGATTGATCGAGCGAAAACAATTATCGAAGATTGTAAGTATACTGTTGATTCGCATGCATTGGGTTTTGCTGAGGCAGAAGCGGATTTAGGGAGTTATCAAGTGATTGTCAATACGACTTCAGTTGGAATGCATCCGAATGTGGATGAAATGCCTCTTTCAATGGATAAAGTCGCTCCAAAAACAATCGTAAGTGATATTATTTATAATCCATTTGAAACGAAACTCTTGAAAGAAGCTGCAAAACGTGGGGCGATTACTCAAAATGGAATTGGGATGTTTGTCTATCAAGGTGCCCTAGCTTTTGAAAGATGGACTGGAATATTTCCGGATACAAAAAGAATGGAAAGACTAGTAACAAGTCTATTAGGAGGAAAAACATGCTAACAGGAAAACAAAAACGATTTTTGCGCTCCAAAGCTCATCATTTAGACCCCATTTTCCAGGTGGGAAAAGGTGGAGTAAATGAAAATATGATTAAACAAATCAGTGATGCACTTGAAGCACGTGAACTTTTAAAGGTAAGTGTGCTCCAAAATTGTGAGGACGATCGTGATACAGTGGCGCAAGCATTAAGTACTGGTGCAAAAGCCGAATTGGTTCAGGTTATTGGAAATACAATTGTGCTATACAAAGAGTCGAAAGAAAACAAAAAATTAGAACTACCAAAATCAAAATAGGTTTTGTTGGAGGGACATAAATGAACCATATCGGAATCTTAGGTGGTACATTTGATCCGCCCCATATTGGTCATCTATTCATTGCATCTGAGGTATTAACTAGGTTAAATCTTTCGGAAGTGTGGTTTATGCCGAATCATATTCCACCCCATAAAGAGCGAAAAAGCTATGTGACCGATCGGGAGCGGGTTGAAATGCTTTCTCTTGCTATATCTGATCAACCGAAATTTAAATTACAGTTGATTGAACTGGAAAGAGAAGGCCCCTCATATACATACGATACAATTAAATTATTACGTAAAAAATACGAAGATACAAAGTTTTATTTTATCATTGGGGGAGACATGGTCGAATATTTACCACATTGGCATAAAATTGATGAACTCATTGATATCGTTACATTTGTGGGGGTCAAAAGACCAGGTTATTCATTTCCGACTCAATACCCAATCACTGAAATAGATATGCCCCAATTAGATATCTCTTCTTCAATGATCCGAAAGAGGCTAAGAGAAAAAGGAAATACTATGTATTTACTTCCCGAAAAAGTACGAAACTATATAGAGGAGAAGCATTTATATGGAACGTGAGAAGGCTCTAAAGATAGTCAAAGAACAGTTAACAGAGCATCGGTATCAGCATACAATTGGTGTGATGGACACAGCGATTGAACTATCAAAACGATATCATGCTGATGTGAAAAAGGCTGAAAAAGCTGCCATTTTTCATGATTATGCAAAGTTTAGGTCTAAGGAAGAGATGAAGCAAATCATCATCGAACAACAGATGCCTTCAGATTTATTAATCCATAATACAGAGCTTTGGCATGCCCCAGTTGGAGCCTATCTTGTAAAAATTGAGGTAGGAATTGAGGATGAAGAAGTACTTAATGCGATTCGTTACCATACATCTGGACGAGAAAAAATGACGCTGCTTGAAAAGGTTATTTTTGTGGCAGATTACATTGAGCCAGGAAGGCATTTTCCAGGTGTAGAGGAAGGAAGAGAGCTTGCAAAACAAGATTTAGACAATGCTCTCATTTATGCTTTGCGAAATACGATCATGTTTTTGGCAAAGAAAAATCAAGCTATTTATCCAGATACTTTGCGGACATATAATTCTTTAATTTTTGAGAAAAAGGGGGAACCCAGAGGTGAATGAAAGAGAAATTTTAACATTTGCGGTTCAAGCTGCTGACGATAAACGTGCAGAAAATATAATTGCATTAAATATGAAGGGATTATCCCTTGTTGCCGATTATTTTCTAATTTGCCATGGAAATTCTGAAAAACAGGTGCAAGCGATAGCTCGTGAGATTAAAGACGTAGCTGATGAAAATGGCATTCATATTAAACGCCTAGAAGGCTTCGATGAAGCAAGGTGGGTACTTGTTGACTTGGGAGATGTAATTGTACATGTGTTCCATAAAGATGAGCGTACCTATTATAATTTAGAACGTCTGTGGGGAGATGCGCCTACTGAAACAGTTGAAGATGTGCTAAGTTTATGAGTTATGGTGAATTTGCCTATATCTATGATGAACTGATGCGTGATGTTGACTATGAGCAATGGATTTCATTTGTTAAAAGCAAAGTAACACAGTTCAACAAAGCAAGTGGTCTACGTGTTCTTGATATCGGTTGTGGCACAGGAGAAATTGCCATTAGACTAGCGCAAGAAGGCTTTGAGGTTGTCGGGGTTGATCTTTCAGAAGATATGTTGTCGGTTGCTAATCACAAGGCAATAGAAGCAGGAGTGAAAGTTGAATTTTACCAGCAAAATATGGTTGAAATTTCAGGATTTGAACCATTTGATTTAATTATCATTTTCTGTGATTCGCTTAATTATCTTCACACTGAAGCTGAGGTTCAAAAAACCTTCGATAATGCGTTTAGGCTGTTAAAAAAAGATGGATTATTTCTATTTGATGTCCACTCCGTTTATAAAATGGATACCATTTTCATGAATGGACCATTTGTGAGCGCAGATGATCAAGTTAGTTTTATTTGGAATTGTTTTAGTGGAGAGTATCCTCACAGTATTGAGCATGAACTGTCCTTTTTTGTGAAAAATGAGCATAATGAAGATTACACAAGATTTGACGAGTTTCATGAACAACGAACTTTTCCAATTGAAACATATCAAATCTGGCTTGAGGAAAAAGGGTTTTATGTACAAGAAATGATTGGTGATTTTACAGACCCTGTTCATGATACATCTGAACGAATATTAATAACTGCAAAGAAATAGAGGTCAGGCATTATTGTCTGACCTCTTCTATGATTTAATTCCGGTTTAGCCCTGTGCTTGTCACTAAGGGTACATGCCTTGCGCTTTTTTTATTGAAATGGTATATTTAGCGAGATGGAGTTTCTTTAAACTGTTCATTGACCTCTGAAATATCCTCATCAAACTTTCTGTGGGTACTCCTAAATACTTCTTCAAATAATTCACCAATATGCTCTTCCATTGCATTAATACCTTCTCCAGTGATACCACCTTTTACACATACTTTTTCCTGTAGTGTAGGTAATGTATAAATGCCCTTTTCAAGTAACTTCCCCATTCCGATAATCATTTCACTTGCTAATTTTGTTGCTTGCTCCTCAGTAATTTTTGTTTCCTTCACAGCCGCTTCAACAAACCGTCTCAATAAATAAGCAAAAAACGCAGGACCACAACTAACAATATCAGATGCCACTCTCGTTACTTCATGATTTATATAAACCGGTGTGGAAATTTGTTCAAAAAGGTTTTCTAAATAATCCTTAAACCTGTTACTAATGCTGTTACCAAAAGTAAATAAGGATACACCGGTAAGCGCACGGTTGGTAATGCTCGGGATTATTCGTGCAACCTGACAATTTACAAGTGATTCCAGCTGTTCAACTGAAATCGGACTTGTTATTGAAACAATACATTTGTTGCTTGTTAAGAAACAAGATAATTGGTGTAAAAGGGGGTGAATCTCTAATGGCTTCACACAAATAAATATTAAATCAGAGCCTTTTACTACCTCTTCATTAGTTGCTGCAACCGTAATATCTGGTAAGGAGTTCTTGATGGCTATTGCTTTTTCGATTGTACGATTGGTAATGGTTAATTTTGATGGTGGAACAGCAAGAGATTCTACAAACGACTCTATTAAAATTTTCCCCATATTTCCTGTACCAATAAACCCTATTTTCAAGTTCGTCCCTCCTTTACAGACTATTCTCCTAACACATTATGTTTTTTCATGCCAAAATATGAATGTAATTTACTTAAGATCAAAAAAAATCGGAGGTAATTTATGAATCTAAAAGATAAAAAATTGAAGTTAACTGTGATTATCAGCGGGATCTGTCTTGTTATATTTTTTGTTCTGTTTCAAATTTGGGGACATGAAACAAAAGTTGAGCCCATAGAAGAAGAGGAACTGATGCTTGAACCGAACGTTGGAGAGGAAGCAGGTGTGGAAGAGGAAATCAAAGTCATTCTTGTAGATATAAAGGGAGCCATACATAATGAGGGTGTTTTTGAGGCTAAAGATGGAATGAGAGTTAAGGACGTCGTTGAGATGGCTGGAGGTTTTACTGAAGATGCGGAACATAGGCAAGTTAATTTAGCACAGCGAGTGGAGGATGAAATGGTCATTTATGTTCCTCGGATTGGTGAAAGTCCTGAAATAGAATCCAGCAGCTTACCATATAAAGAAGATGGAAAGGTATCACTTAACAAGGGGACTCAAGCAGATTTTGAAACATTGACAGGTATTGGCCCTTCTAAAGCTGCAGCGATTATTGCATTTCGTGAAGAAAATGGGCCATTCAAACAACTTGAGGATTTACTTCAAGTGAGCGGGATTGGCGAGAAATCCTTCGAAAAGATAAAGGACGAGCTCAAATTGAATTGACGATTCATAGTGGATACAGATAAAATAATTGTAAGATTTTGTTGAAGGGATGGGGATATGTTGAATAATCGAATAAAATGGGATCAATATTTTATGGCTCAAAGCCATTTACTTGCATTAAGAAGTACATGTACACGCTTAACAGTTGGTGCAACTATTGTTCGAGATAAGCGGATTATTGCAGGGGGCTATAACGGGTCTGTTTCAGGCAGTACCCATTGCATTGATGAGGGCTGCTATGTGGTCGACAATCATTGCATCAGAACTGTACATGCTGAGATGAATGCGTTATTGCAATGCGCAAAGTTTGGAGTTCCCACTGAAAATGCTGAAATCTATGTAACACATTTTCCGTGCCTTCAATGTACAAAAGCAATTATCCAGGCAGGAATTAAGGTAGTTTATTACGCGGAGGATTATAAAAATCATCCATATGCACTTGAACTACTTGAGAAATCGAATGTAATAGTTCAAAAGGTTCCACTTCAAGAGATGGTAATTGACCTAAGATCAAGAGAGAAAATAGAATTTGTTAATGAATTAATTGAGAAATTGACGAAATCAGGTGCGGAAGATAAGGAAATAAAGGCATTGCATGAACAAGCAGCCACGCTTTTTTCGATTATCGGTTGATTTAATTAAGAAGTATGGGGACTATGTACGAGGGAAGCTTGTTTACCTTGCTTTCTTTTCGGTCTTAGGAATACTAGTCCCTTATACCTCTTTTTCATGGTTTAGTCTTCTTCTCACACTACTGCTATTAGGTTATATCATTCTCCGCCACCAATTCGCACTTATTATCCTTAGCAGTTTCACTCTATTATTCTTCATGTGTTTGTTTATTCTCCTCGATACTCATAATCAAACCAAACTAGCACCTACGACAACATTAATTAACGCCGAAATAGTAGAGACTCCAGATATAAATGGTGATAAACTCTCTGTCATTGTAAACACTTCTAAGGAAGAAAAACTACTTTTGGTTTATTATTTTGAAACAGAACTTGAAAAAATTCAACTTAGCAAATCACTAAAAATGGGGTTGGTTTGTACCTTTAAGGGAACTCTTAAAGAACCACAGGGATCAAGAAATCCACATTCATTTGATTATCAGAGGTATTTATACTTTCAAAAAGTCCATTGGATCTTTGAGGCAACCACTGTAACTCCCGAAAACTGTTTTCCTCAGGAAAAATGGTCGCTAAGCCGTTTGCTTCTTAAGGTACGGGAAGCGGGAATTCATCATATCGATTCTCATTTCGACGGGTCGACTTCAGGAATTATCCAGGCTTTAATTTATGGAGAAAGAATGAATATTGAGACTGATATCGTTAACTCCTATCAATCATTAGGTTTAATCCATTTATTGGCAATATCAGGACTTCATGTAAGCCTCATGACAGGAATGTTTTACTTTTTGTGTATACGTTTTGGAGTGACACGGGAGTCGACTGCAACGCTTCTTCTATGTTTATTACCAGCTTATATCGTGATTGCCGGGGGTTCTCCATCAGTTATGCGTTCTGTACTGATGTGTATGCTTTTATTTGCCACAATCATATGGTTTAAAAAGGCTAGTATGCTTGATGTCATCAGTTTTGTTTTTATTTTTATGCTAGCGTTTAATCCCTACTTTTTATTTAACATCGGTTTTCAATTATCCTTTATGGTTAGTGCATCTTTAATTTTATCCTCTAGAGCTATCTTTAAACATTATCCAAATACATTTTCTTCCTTATTTGCGGTGTCATTTTTATCGCAAATAGCCTCATTGCCCATTTTACTCTTTCACTTTTTTGAGTTTTCATTGTTAAGCTTGCCGCTAAATATGCTGTATGTTCCCTTATACTCGGTCATTATTTTGCCTTTCGCTTTGATCACGGTTTTTCTACTTGGAATATTTGAACCAATCGGGAAAATTTTTGCTGCCGTGCTAACATGGCTCCTAGAAATAGTAAATCAAACTACTGTTTTAGCTTCACAATTTTCAGGCTCCGTGTTGACATTAGGGAAACCTGGAACAGTACTCATGATTATGTATTGTGTAGCAATCTTTTACTTCTTAATTTGTTGGGAGAAGAAGAAAGTACTTTTGCAACTGGCGTTACTAGCGCCAATTGGAGTTGTAATGCTCCATGTCATCCTCCCTTATTTAAATCCATATGGAGAAGTTACGATTATCGATGTTGGGCAAGGGGATAGTGTCTATATCGAACTCCCGTTTCGAAAAGGGGTTTATTTAATTGATACTGGGGGGACGATTCAATTTGAACAGGAACAATGGAAAAAAAGAAGAAAAGAGTTTTCTACTGCTGATATCATTCTTCCTTTTTTAAAATCAAAAGGAGTACGCAGCCTAGACAGGCTTATTATTACACATGGTGACCAAGATCATATTGGTGGTGCATATGATCTAGTGGGAAGGGTAGGGATAAAGGAAATCGTCTTTGGGAAAAGCAAGAAGGATGCAAGTCAAGAAGTCGTTTTGAAGAAACTAGCCATGAAAAAAGGTATTCGCATTAATCAGGTGGAACATGGCCAAAAGTGGAAAGAAGGTGAACATATTTTTTGTATTTTAGCTCCGAAAGGAAATGAAAGGAAGGAAAACAATAATTCTGTAGTCATTTATACTAAGCTCGGTGGTTTAAATTGGTTATTTACAGGGGATATTGAATAAGATGTGGAGCTTGATCTTATTAAAACGTACAAAAATTTGCAGGTGGATGTCCTAAAGGTAGGTCATCACGGAAGCAAAACTTCTTCAACTTTAGGATTTATTCAATTCATAAATCCTAAAGTTGCAATTATCCCGGTAGGAGTTAATAATCGATTTAACCACCCGCATCCGGACGTTATTAAGTTATTTAAAGATGAGAAAATTAAGGTTTATCGAACAGACAAACATGGTGGAATTCGATACCGCTATTTTAAAAAATCAGGAACCTTTTTACACACTCTTCCATAAGATACTGTAAAGCAAGGTACGAAAAGAGACTGCCACAAAAAGGGCAGTCTCTATTTGACAGTATGTATTCTGTCGGTATTAAGCTCCGATAACCTTAATTAATGTTGCGATAATGAAAATTGTAGCGAAGAAGCCAAATGATACAACGAATGCTACCCCAGCATCAATAACGTCATTTCGTGTGTTTTTAATATTTTTTTCAAATTCGTTCACGCCTAACCCCTCCTAAACAGTTATAGTATAGCCTAACTACCTAAAAAAATCTATAATTCCTTTAAAAGTTTGGATTTGTTTTACAAAAAAACAAACCCGAAAAAAGGCAAAAATCCTTTTTCCCCTATTATCTGATACTCTTCCTTTATTAACAACACTTGTCACAAATAGTTCAAAAAACAAAGTCAATCCTAATAGTACATAAGCAAACATCAATGTAATGGTCTGTAAAAATTATCATTACTCAACAAGTTACCCGGGGCTTGTTTGGTAATGTTTCATATAGATTGGGAATTGGCCAAAACCAATTCCCTTTACTTTTTCAGGTTGAAAATTTCACGATTTCCCGATACGATGAAATAGGTAAATGAAGGCTTACAGTGGAGAGGAATACGAATGAATTTAGAGCTATGGAAAAAAATCAAGAAAAAACAATTTGCACCTGTTTATTTATTACATGGATCTGAAAGCTATTTAATCCAGGAAACAAAGGAATTAATCATTGAATATAGCATTGAAGAAGAAGAGAAGGATTTTAATTTATCGGTGTTTGATTTAGAGGAAACACCAGTTGAAATTGCATTAGCCGATGCAGAAACCCTTCCTTTTATGGGCGAAAGAAGGGTTGTTATTTTACAAAATCCTTCATTTTTAACTTCTGAGAAAAACAAGGAAAAGGTTGAGCATAATATATCGGTTCTTGAACATTACATAAAAAGTCCAGCTCCTTTTACAATCCTTGTGTTTACTGCACCATATGAAAAACTTGATGAACGAAAAAAAATCGTCAAGCTCTTAAAAGCAAATGCGGAAACATTAACAATCAATGCATTGTCTGAAAAAGATTTACATAGTTGGATTATGGATCGTGCACATCAGCATGAAGTCACCATTCGGCCATCTGCAATACAAGAACTTTTACAGGTTGCAGGAACAAATCTCATGAATATTACACAGGAAGTAGATAAAATGTGTCTATATCTTGGGGAAAATGGTGAGATAACGGAGGAAACTGTTCAATTGCTTGTTCCAAGGTCGCTGGAACAAAATATTTTTTCGCTTATTGATAAGGTAGTGAATCGTAAATTAGATGAGGCCTTACGTATCTTTTATGACCTATTACAAAATAATGAAGAGCCAATAAAAATATTATCCTTGCTTGCAACACAGTTCAGGTTAATTTTTCAGGTAAAGGAGCTTTCTAGACAAGGGTACGGTCAGCAGCAAATTGCAGGAAATTTAAAGGTTCATCCATTTCGTGTCAAGCTTGCAGGTGGACAATCAAATTTATTTTCACAAGAAGAGCTATTAAAAATTATAAGTGAGCTTGCGGAAGCAGATTATGAAATGAAAAACGGTAAAATGGATAAAACATTAATTTTGGAACTATTTATAATGAAATTGGCAAAATAAAGGTTCTAAATCAAATGTTGGGGTTTCAGGCTACCGCGCTTCGCTTGGTGGCCTCTATAAAAAATGATGGATGGTACCGTTCATCATTTTTTATAGAGGAGAATGCCCAGTTAACCAATATGTACCCCTATTCTTTTATACTTGTGTGTTAATAAAATTTTCGCCCTAAAGCGTTCAAAAACTCTAAATCCATAAGATTTCTCTTCAGAACTTTGGTGGAATTATTAATTCCTTCTAAAAACCCATTTGAATATTCATATGCAAAGCTATTTAATACTTCAACTTGCCAATTTTGTATGGTCTTTATTGCTTTAATCATTTCTGGTATCTTTGAATCTTCAATTAGCTTATATAGTTCTTCCAATTCCTTTTTAACCAAACTAATATGGTTTTTTCCGTTTTCTTTGGCACGTAAAAACCACGCACGATAAGCCTCCTTGATCTCATAAGCTCGTTGGAGCTCCTTTGACTTTTCCAAGTATCTATCTAAATGCCATCGTTCATCCTTGATTAAGCGCTGGCTATCTTTATGAAAGACATGTTTCATACGTTTACACTTTTTACGGTCGTAGCCATGAAATTCGTTTTGTACTCGCCGTCTTACTCCATCAAGCCCCCAATAAATGTAGCGACAAAAATGAAACCTATCCGCTACAATAACGGGTTTACCCAATGCTTCTTGAACGGCTGCTTTAAAGGAATGATTCATATCCATTATGACTATTTGAACCCTAGATCCATGCTTTCTTAAGTAGTCTTTAATCGTACGTTTATAGCGATTTGGCAGAATATCAATCGGTTGCTTTGTAATCCCATCCGCAATGATTAACTGATATTTCCCTTCGCGGGTATCACCTTTGTATTCATCAATGGCTATAACTGTTGGTAACTCCTCCACAGGACGAATTTCACTACGGGATATTTGATCGAATCGACGTATAATAGTTGAAGGAGAACATCCATAGATTTCAGCCGTTTCCTTGAACGTTTTTCCTTTGATCGCTTTTATCGATATCGCTTGATTCCACTCTATTGAAGTACGTTGATAACGCATGACGAAAGGGTTTTTCTCCGAAAAACGTTTTCCACATTCACAGACATAACGTCTACGTTTATAAAAGATTTGAGTTTTTCTTTCAAACCACTTTAAGTGTTGAATTTTTTGTAGACGATAGTCATGAACTTTATTCGTCCTTTGATTACATTTAGGACACCGGTGTACTTTTCTCTCCATTTCAACGTACAGTCGCACTACTTCACCGACTTCTTCAACATTGGTTAAGATAGCCCCTTTTAATCCAGGAATAATCATGGTAAAATCCATATTGCACGCAACTCCATTCTTTACACTTGTTTCTAGTCAATTCAAGTATAAAAGAATGAAGAGTTTGCGTGTTTTTTTATGCACACAAATTTTTTTCTAAACCCCAACAAATATTATAGAGCCAAAATAAATAACAAAATAAAAAAACGACTCAATTCGAGTCGTTTATTTATTGTCTGGCGCCTGCGCTTTTGGTTATTATGCGTTAACCCCGTTAAGTTTTTTAGCTAGACGAGACTTTTGACGGTCAGCAACATTTTTATGGATAAGACCTTTACGAGCCGCTTTGTCAAGCTTACTTGAAGCAGTAACGAATGCAGCTTGTGCATTTTCAACATCGTTATTAGCAACTGAAGCTTCGAAGTTTTTCACAGCAGTACGCATTGCAGACTTTACAGTTGCGTTATGAGCACGGCTTTCATCACTTGTTTTTACACGTTTGATAGCTGATTTAATATTTGGCATACTTTCACCTCCTGCGAATATCAAGATGATCTAAAGTGATCAATCATTTATGATAAGGGAAATCTGCTTTCCTTCACTAAATGATCAGAATACAGTCTTTGATACTCTGATGTTACAACAAAAGTTATTCTATCAAATTGACTGTGATAATGCAATACCAATCTATTTCCCACAAGATAAAAATTGCATGAACCGTATTTCTGCGGGTAAAGCTATACATACTATGTGAAAAATGGAGGTAATTGGATTGGGAGAACAACTAGATTTAACCAAATATTCAGTTCGAACTGATTTAGCTCTTGAAGCAAGCGCGATGGCTGTCGAGGAACGTAACAAAACTTTAAAAGAAGAGGAACAGCCTGTATCCGAAATTGAAGGTGTCATTATAAAAGAAAGACAAGAGGATGGCATTACCATTTCAACTGTTGAAATTACCGATGAAGGTGCGGAGGCAGTAGGAAAGAAAAAAGGAAACTACTTAACATTAGAGGTTCAAGGAATCCGCCAAAAAGATTCAGAACTTCAACAAAAGGTACAAGAAGTATTTGCAAAGGAGTTTAGCCAATTTCTTTCAAATCTTAACATTGGCAAGGAAGCAAGCTGTCTTGTTGTAGGACTAGGGAACTGGAATGTCACACCAGATGCGCTTGGACCATTAGCAGTTGAAAATCTGGTTATTACTAGACATCTTTTTGCACTACAGCCGGAAAATGTCCAGGATGGCTTTCGTTCTGTAAGTGCAATTGCACCAGGGGTTATGGGTTTAACGGGAATTGAAACAAGTGACATTATTTTTGGCGTGATTGAAAAATCAAAACCCGATTTTGTCATCGCGATAGATGCGCTTGCAGCGCGTTCGGTATCACGTGTGAATTCTACCATTCAAATTTCAGATACTGGGATTCATCCCGGTTCTGGAGTAGGAAACAAACGAAAGGAATTAAGCAAAGAAACATTAGGTATTCCTGTAATCGCGATTGGGATACCAACAGTAGTCGATGCTGTTTCTATTACAAGTGATGCAATTGATTTTATTTTAAAGCACTTTGGTAGAGAGCTTAAGGAAGGAGATAAGCCTTCACGTGCTCTAATACCTGCCGGGATGAGTTTTGGTGAAAAGAAGGTTTTAACCGATGATGACCTGCCTGGTGAACAGGAACGAAATACGTTCTTAGGAATAGTTGGAACCCTACCAGAGGACGAAAAAAGAAAGCTCATCCATGAAGTGCTGGCCCCACTTGGTCATAATTTAATGGTCACGCCAAAAGAAGTTGATGTGTTTATTGAGGATATGGCAAATGTCATTGCGGGTGGACTAAATACAGCTTTACACAGTGAAGTTGGCCAGGATAACTCTGGTGCTTATACCCATTAAAAAAACAGAATAGATTCTAGCAATTCGGTTCTACCAACTCAAGTTTGTTCATATCAATATGATAGACAAACATTGAGGAGGTAGAATATGAAAAGTTTTCGGGCTCAGGGAATGATGATCTCAATCCAAGGAACTAGCATTGTGAAAGGAATTCTATTCCTCATTTTTAGTTTTATATTATTGTTTACGATTACTGGAGCGATTGTCTCTCTTAAACCAGAGTATAGAATTAGTTCATCTTCGATTGGTAACGTAGCCACAAATCTTTCAGGAGAGTCTCTTGTTCACTTATTAGGATATGAAAACCATTATTTCGTTCAAGGCTTACCTGAATCTACAACAAAGCCAAATTACTTAGGAGCCGTATTTAAAGCAGCTACCAACCTAACATTGGATGACCCACGAAGCTTTTTAGGAAGAGAACTTCCGGGTTTTTCTATATTTGATGGCAAGATTCTCATAGCTGGTGAAGGAACGAACTATACCAATATGCCAATTGAATCTCCACCACCTTTGGATGTTTTGTTAGATGAAAGGCAAATTGCCACTCAAAATGTTGAACAGGCTGAGAAGCCTTCTGAACCTGTTCCGCCGCCAACGATGACGACCGGTGATAAGAAAGTGGCCTATATTTATCATACTCACTCCTCTGAAAGCTATTTTCCACATTTAAAAGGAGTGAATACAGAGAATGCAGATAATGCCCGGCATCCTGAAGTGAATGTAACAAAAGTAGGAGAAATGCTCAGTCAAGAGTTACAAGCTAGGGGAATCGGAACAGATGTTGATAAGACGAATATGGATCAATATATAAAACAGAAGGGATACAATTGGTTTCAATCCTATAAGGCATCTGGAGAGCTGGTAACAAGTGCAATGGCAAGTAATAAGGATATAACTTACTTAATTGATATACATCGGGATGCGCATCGAAAAGGAACTACTACAGTCGAAATTAATGGAAAATCATATGCGAAAATCGCGTTTATAGTGGGGACTGAAAACAAAAAACTTCAGCAAAATATTAAAATTGCTTCTGATTTACATGAGATGCTCAAGAAAAAATACCCCGGACTTAGTCGGGGAGTTATACAGCAAGGCGGTCCTGGCAATAATGGGGTATATAACCAAGACAAGTCTGGAAATGCCATGCTAATCGAATTTGGTGGCGTCGACAATAATTTCGAAGAGCTTCGCCGAACAGCTGCAGCAGTTGCCGAAGTCTTGGCGGAATACTATTGGCAAGCAGAGAAAGTAAATGCAGGTGAAACGAATAAAGAATAGGTAAGAGGGAGCAATTCCAATGGTTAAATTCATGATGAAATGTTTCTTGATTGTGACCGTTCTTCTTTTAGGAGTATTGATCGGTATGCAACAAGCAAATGAAGGGATGAAGAAAATGAGGGGCTATAATGACCCCTCACTTCAAGGTGCTTTTCATATCTCCGACGATAACGGGGAAGTTGAAGCATCCGTTTTAGGACGAAAAGTAACCAGTCATGATCTCGAACAAAAACAAAAACAACTTGAGGATGTTGAAGCCTTTAATTTTTTTTCAAGCATGGGTGAAAAGCTTGGAAATGGGATCAGTGCTTTATTTGAAAAAATCATGATTGCCATCGGAAATGGAATTGGAAGCTTACTGGATAAAATATAATGGGGAGTTTGCATTGAATTAAAAAGCAAGCTCTCTTTTCTTTTTATGGTCGTTTTTCTTAATTGAATGTGAGAACAGAGTTCTGTATAATCTAATCTAGTGAATTCTATAAATTTATAGTAAGATAACATGTACGATTAAGTTATATTGTCTAGCTCCAGCGCCTAGCCCCTCGAGGTCGCTTCACCCCTCCTCCGGCGGCAATAGCCACCTCGTCGGGGGTTCCAGCGCTTGTCGGGGCTGATCAAGGCGCTTGCGCTTTTCGTATCAGGAGGATTTTTAATGAACCAAGAAGAGAGACGTAATAGACAAACTAGAATCCGGAATTTTTCAATAATTGCTCATATCGACCATGGTAAATCAACATTGGCTGACCGCATCCTTGAAAAAACCAATGCGTTAACCCATCGAGAAATGAAAGAGCAGTTACTAGACTCCATGGACCTAGAAAGAGAACGTGGCATTACAATAAAATTAAATGCGGTACAATTGAAATATAAAGCGAAAGACGGCGAGGAATACATTTTCCACCTCATCGATACTCCAGGGCATGTAGACTTTACATATGAGGTTTCTCGTAGTTTAGCGGCATGTGAAGGTGCAGTACTTGTTGTTGACGCAGCCCAAGGGATTGAAGCGCAAACACTAGCAAACGTGTACCTAGCATTAGACAATGATCTTGAAATTTTACCTGTTATTAATAAAATCGATTTGCCAAGTGCGGACCCAGAACGGGTAAGACAAGAAATTGAAGATGTGATCGGACTTGATGCATCAGATGCGGTTCTTGCATCTGCTAAAGCGGGAATAGGAATAGAAGATATCTTAGAAGAGGTCGTTGAAAAAGTTCCTGCACCACAAGGTGATCCTGAAGCACCACTACAGGCGCTAATATTTGACTCTGTATATGATCCATACCGTGGTGTAGTTGCTTATATTCGAATCGTTGAAGGTACTGTTAAAGCTGGAGACAAAATTAAAATGATGGCAACCGGTAAAGAGTTTGAGGTTATCGAAGTAGGTGTTTTCACCCCACGTGCAACATTGCAAGAAGAGCTAACTGTTGGAGATGTTGGATTTTTAACGGCATCCATCAAGCATGTTGGCGATACACGTGTTGGTGATACGATTACGAATGCGAAAAATGGTGTAACAACAGCTCTGCCAGGTTATAGACGTCTAAATCCAATGGTCTATTGTGGATTGTATCCAATTGATACAGCAAAATACAATGATTTACGTGAAGCATTAGAAAAGCTTGAATTAAACGATGCTGCGCTTCAATTCGAACCGGAAACATCACAAGCCCTTGGGTTTGGATTCCGTTGCGGATTTTTAGGCTTGTTGCATATGGAAATTATTCAAGAAAGAATCGAAAGAGAGTTTAAAATCGATTTAATCACAACTGCGCCAAGCGTTATCTATGATATATTTTTAACAGATGGAACGGATATCAAAATCGATAACCCATCCGACATGCCAGACCCACAAAAAATTGAAAGAATTGAAGAACCTTATGTAAAAGCGACAATGATGGTGCCAAATGATTATGTTGGAGCTGTGATGGAGCTTTGCCAAGGTAAACGTGGTATTTTTATCGATATGCAGTACCTTGATGAAAAACGCGTAAGCATTATTTATGAAATTCCACTTGCGGAAATAGTATATGATTTCTTTGATCAATTAAAGTCAAGCACAAAGGGATATGCTTCATTTGACTACGAGTTAATTGGCTATAAGCCATCTAAGCTTGTAAAGATGGATATCTTGTTAAACGGTGAAAAAGTAGATGCTCTTTCCTTCATCGTTCATAAGGATACAGCATATGAACGTGGAAAAATAATTGTAGAGAAGTTGAAGGAACTCATTCCAAGACAGCAATTCGAAGTGCCTATTCAGGCAGCGGTTGGACAAAAGATTATTGCGCGTTCAACAATTAAAGCCATTCGTAAAAACGTGTTAGCCAAATGTTACGGCGGTGACATATCTCGTAAACGTAAACTTCTTGAAAAACAAAAAGAAGGTAAGAAACGAATGAAGCAAGTCGGCTCAGTCGAAGTACCGCAAGAAGCATTCATGGCAGTATTAAAAATGGACGACAAGTAACATGGAGATACCGCAGATGCTTCTGCGGTTTTTTTCACTATTATGCGTTTACTTATAGAAAGAAGTGATTTTTTGGTACAAGCAGCATACCTGCACATTCCTTTTTGTGAACAAATCTGTCACTATTGTGATTTTAATAAGGTATTTCTAAAAGGACAACCGGTTGATGAATACCTTCAATATATGGATACAGAAATGAAAAATACGATTGAGGCCTATCCACCCTCAATACTTAAATCTATATTTGTGGGAGGGGGAACGCCGACGGTTCTTTCCGTTAAACAACTGGAAGCATTCTTATCGAGTATTAACAACTATTTAAAGCCACGTAGCAAGACAATCGAGTTTACTTTTGAAGCAAACCCAGGAGATCTTACTGAGGATAAATTAAAACTAATGCTAGACTCGGGTGTTAATCGTATCAGTTTTGGTGTACAAACTTTTGATGATGAACTACTTAAAGCGATTGGCAGAACACACCGTCGTGAAGATGTATTTCATACGATTGAACTGGCAAAACAAGTTGGTTTTAAAAACATAAGCATTGATTTAATGTATGCACTGCCCCATCAAACGATCGAAAGCTTTCAGGAATCACTTGATTTAGCTTTCACCCTAGATGTCGAGCATGTTTCCGCATACTCGCTCATTATTGAACCTAAAACGGTATTTTATAATTTAATGAGAAAAGGTAAGCTCCATCTGCCTAGTCAAGAAAACGAGGCTGCAATGTATGAAACATTAATGGAAGAAATGGAGAAGCATGGGTTTAGCCAATATGAAATAAGTAATTTTTCTAAAGACGGATTTGAAAGTCGTCATAATCTAACATATTGGAATAATGAAGAATACTATGGAATTGGAGCTGGCGCACATAGCTATGTGGCTGGAAAAAGAATTTCAAATGCCGGTCCGATTAAAAAATATATGTCGGCAATTGACCAAGATGGTTTTCCGCATGTAGAAACACATTCAGTAACCGTGCAAGAAAAAATGGAAGAGGAAATGTTTTTAGGTTTACGTAAAACAAAAGGGGTTTCAATCTCGCACTTCCATGAAAAGTTTTCTGTTAGTATTTTTGATGTTTTTGCTAGCCAAATTAATGAACAAACAGAAAAAGGTCTACTTGAAGAAAAAAATGAGCACATTCGACTAACACATAAAGGGAAGTTTCTAGGTAATGACGTTTTTCAAGCATTTTTGCTTTGAACTTATCTTTAAATAATCGTGGCATCCGTTGGTGGCTTAACATCATTTAATCGTAGTTTCATCCTTGATTAAATTATGTTAATTCGTTGACAACGACATTCGTATTTGGTAATTTAATTATAGAATTAGCACTCGCGGTTAAGGAGTGCTAACAGAGGTGATGTTCCTTGCTAACAGATCGTCAACTATTGATTCTTCAAGTTATAATTGATGACTTTATAAGATCTGCACAGCCAGTAGGGTCAAGAACATTGTCGAAAAAGGATGGGATTGTGTTTAGCTCAGCAACTATTCGCAATGAGATGGCAGATCTAGAAGAACTTGGATTTATTGAAAAAACTCACAGTTCATCTGGTAGAGTTCCATCCGAACAAGGCTACAGATACTATGTGGATCATTTATTATCTCCTAGCCGATTAACTCTAGAGGAAAAGCATGAGTTGAAGTCAATTTTTGCAGAGAGGATTTATGAACTCGAAAAAATTGTCCAAAAATCTGCACAGATTTTATCTGATCTAACGAACTATACTGCAATCGTATTAGGTCCAGCCTTTAAGGAAAACAAGGTAAAAAAACTGCAAATTGTTCCAATTAACAATGAAACAGCGGTTGCCATTATCGTAACGGATAATGGACATGTGGAAAATCGAACTATTTCGTTTCCAGAATCGATTGACCCAACCGATATTGAAAAAATGGTCAATATTTTAAACGAGCGACTTGTTGGTGTACCGCTTACTGATCTGAAAAATAAAATTTATAAAGAGGTTGCTTTTCTTCTAAAAACCAATATTCGTAACTATGACACTGCCATAAATGTGTTGGACAAAACACTTACATTTCAAGCGGAAGAAAAAATGTACATTGGTGGAAAAACGAATATGTTAAGTCAACCTGAGTTCCACGATATTGAAAAAGTGCGTTCTTTTTTAACGATGATTGAAAGTGAACATGAAATTTCAAGATTGTTACGTACAAATAAAGCTGGAATTAATATTAAGATTGGTCATGAAAACAACAATATCGCGATGAATGATTGTAGTTTAATAACGGCAACTTACTCCATTGGTAATGAACATCTTGGGTCTATCGCCATTTTAGGACCAACAAGAATGGAGTATTCACGTGTAATTACCTTGTTGCAGCATTTTAGTCAGGATTTTTCAAAGGTGCTGACAAAACTGTATCAAATAGAATAGCGTGGGCCATATTTAGTAGAGGGTGATAGAGCCCTCTTGTACATATCTAGTCATAATGAAGAGGAACATTACACTTTAAGGGAGGTGAGTGTATTGGCTAACGAGAATGAAGTAGTGAAAGAAGAAATCGAAGTAGAAGAAGTAACTGCAGATCAAGATGTGGTAGAAACGATTGAACAGGCTGAAGCAGAATTGGTAGAAGAACAAGAAAATGATGTGAATGCCGAACTTTCGAAAGCCAATGAAAAAATCGCAGAACTTGAGGCTAAGTTAGAAGATGCAGAAAATCGCATTTTACGTCAAGTTGCTGACTTTGAAAACTTTAAGAGACGTGCTCGCTTAGATCAAGAAACAGCTGCTAAATATAGAGCTCAAAGCCTTGTAAATGATTTATTGCCTGCTCTAGATAATTTTGAAAGAGCCCTTCAAGTTGAGGCAACTAATGAGCAAGCTGAATCAATCAAACAAGGTGTAGAAATGGTATATCGTAGCATTATCGATGCCCTGAAAAAAGAAGGGGTAGAAGCAATCGAAGCAGTTGGAACTCAATTTGATCCAAATGTCCATCAAGCAGTAATGCAGGTAAGTGAACCAGATGCTGAATCAAATGTAGTGCTAGAGGAGTTCCAAAAAGGATATAAACTTAAAGATCGCGTTTTAAGACCTTCAATGGTTAAAGTTAACGAGTAATTCTATAGTTTTGGTCAATTTAAGGAGGAATTTTTCATGAGTAAAATCATTGGTATAGATTTAGGTACTACAAACTCATGTGTTGCTGTAATGGAGGGCGGAGAAGCTAAGGTTATTCCAAACCCCGAAGGTAACCGCACCACTCCATCTGTTGTTTCATTTAAAAATGGAGAAAGACAAATTGGGGAAGTGGCAAAGCGTCAAGCCATTACAAATCCAAACACCATTATGTCTATCAAACGCCACATGGGAACAGATTATAAAGTTGAAGTTGAGGGCAAGGAATATACTCCACAAGAAGTATCTGCTATTCTTCTTCAATACTTTAAATCTTATGCAGAAGAATATCTAGGAGAAAAAGTAACTAAAGCTGTTATCACAGTTCCAGCATACTTTAATGACGCTGAACGTCAAGCGACTAAAGATGCAGGACGAATTGCTGGTCTTGAAGTTGAGCGTATTATTAACGAACCAACTGCAGCTGCTCTTGCATATGGTTTAGAAAAGACAGATGAAGATCAAACAATTCTTGTATATGACCTTGGTGGTGGAACATTCGACGTATCTATCCTAGAACTTGGTGATGGAGTATTCGAAGTACTGTCAACTGCTGGAGACAATCGTCTAGGCGGGGATGACTTTGACCAAGTTATTATTGATTATTTAGTCGACCAATTCAAAAAAGAAAATGGCATTGATCTATCGAAAGATAAAATGGCATTACAACGTTTAAAAGATGCTGCTGAAAAAGCGAAGAAGGATTTATCTGGTGTAACATCTACACAAATTTCACTTCCATTTATCACTGCAGGCGAAGCTGGACCACTTCACTTAGAAGTAAACTTAACACGTGCAAAATTTGATGAGCTTTCTGCAGGACTTGTTGAGCGTACAATGGGACCAACTCGTCGTGCCCTTCAAGATGCTGGTCTTTCAGCAAGTGAAATTGATAAGGTAATCCTTGTTGGTGGTTCAACACGTATTCCAGCTGTTCAAGAAGCAATCAAGAAAGAAACTGGAAAAGAACCTCATAAAGGTGTTAACCCAGACGAGGTAGTTGCTCTTGGTGCAGCTATTCAAGGTGGAGTACTGACTGGTGATGTTAAAGACGTAGTTCTTCTAGACGTAACACCATTATCACTTGGTATCGAAACAATGGGTGGTGTATTTACTCGATTAATCGACCGTAATACAACTATTCCAACCAGTAAGTCTCAAGTGTTCTCTACTGCAGCGGATAATCAAACAGCTGTTGATATCCATGTGCTACAAGGGGAGCGTCAAATGGCAGCAGACAACAAAACATTGGGTCGCTTCCAATTAACAGATATTCCGCCAGCGCCACGTGGAGTACCACAGATCGAAGTAACATTTGATATCGATAAAAATGGTATTGTAAATGTTCGTGCTAAAGATCTTGGTACAAACAAAGAACAAGCAATTACAATTCAATCATCTTCTGGCCTATCTGACGAAGAAGTTGATCGCATGGTTCGTGAGGCTGAGGAAAATGCAGAAGCCGATAAGAAGCGAAAAGAAGAAGTTGAACTTCGTAACGAAGCAGACCAATTAGTGTTTACTACTGAAAAAACACTTAAAGATCTTGAAGGTAAAGTAGATGCTGCTGAAGTTGAAAAAGCAAATGAAGCTAAAGAGGCATTGAAACAAGCAATCGAGAAAAATGATCTTGATGAAATCAAAGCGAAAAAGGATGCCCTTCAAGAAATCGTTCAACAGCTTTCCGTGAAACTATACGAGCAAGCTCAGCAACAAGCACAAGCTGCTCAGGGTGCGCAAGGAACAGAAGGCGCGAACCAAGGTAAGAAAGACGATGATGTGGTAGACGCTGAATACGAAGAAGTTAACGACGATAAATAGAAACTAATAAAAGAAATAAATGTATGGAAAAGTCGAAGTCAGGCCTGCCTTGGCTTTGGCTTTTTTTGTTGAAAAGATGTATGATTGCCTTTTTATAAAACTAAGTGATACAATATTCTTTATGTGAATGATGCGGGAGTGGATTTAATGAGTAAAAGAGATTATTATGAGGTACTCGGGGTTTCGAAAAATGCAAGTAAAGATGAAATAAAAAAAGCATATCGAAAATTGTCTAAAAAATATCACCCCGATATCAATAAAGAAGCAGATGCTGCTGATAAGTTTAAGGAAATAACTGAAGCATATGATGCCTTGACAGATGATAACAAACGTGCCCATTATGACCAATTTGGCCATACAGATCCGAACCAAGGCTTTGGTGGCTTTGGTGGAGGTTCTGATTTTGGCGGAGGATTTGGTTTTGAAGATATCTTTAGTTCCATCTTTGGTGGTGGAACAAGACGAAGAGACCCAAATGCACCACGTCAAGGGGCAGATTTACAGTACACAATGACCATAAAGTTTGAAGAGGCTGTATTTGGTAAGGAAACGGACATCGAAATCCCAAGAGAAGAAGAATGTTCAACTTGTCATGGGTCTGGTGCAAAACCCGGAACAACTCCAGAAACTTGTTCACACTGTGGTGGTTCAGGTCAAATTAATGTTGAACAGAACACTGCATTTGGCAGGATAGTGAATAGACGTGTCTGTCATCACTGTAGTGGAACTGGTAAGTTTATTAAGGATAAATGTTCAACATGTAGTGGAACTGGTAAGGTGAAAAAACGCAAGAAAATCCATGTGAAAATACCTGCAGGTATCGATGACGGTCAACAGCTTCGTGTAGCTGGTCAAGGTGAACCAGGTGTAAATGGTGGCCCTCCAGGAGATTTATATGTTGTATTCCATGTGCGCTCCCATGAATTTTTCGAGCGTGATGGAGACGATATCTACTGCGAAATGCCATTAACCTTTGCACAAGCTACATTAGGTGATGAAATTGAAGTACCTACCTTGCACGGAAAGGTAAAGTTAAAAATTCCTGCTGGTACTCAAACTGGAACGAGATTCCGTCTTCGTGGCAAAGGTGTACCGAATGTACGAGGTTATGGTCAAGGTGACCAACATATTCAAGTTCGTGTCATTACCCCAACAAAGCTTACAGAAAAGCAAAAACAATTGCTTCGTGAATTTACAGAAATAGGCGGTAACGAAGCTCCGGATGAACAGCATGATAATTTTTTTTCAAAAGTAAAACGCGCGTTTAAAGGCGAGTAGAACAAATTTGATTCTGCGCTAAAGGCGCTGCAACTGGAATATAGAATTAGGATTGGAGTTGGTAGAATTGAAATGGTCTGAAATTAGCATTCACACAACACAGGAGGCGGTAGAGCCAGTATCGAATATTCTTCATGAAGCAGGTGCTAGTGGTGTTGTGATTGAAGATCCATTTGATCTAATAAAAGAACGAGAAAATGTGTTTGGTGAAATCTACCAACTTAATCCTGATGATTATCCTGAGGAAGGTGTCATCGTAAAAGCATACCTCCCTGTCAATAGCTTTTTAGGTGAAACAGTTGACGAAATAAAAGAGGCAATAAACAATCTTTTGCTTTTTGATATTGATTTGGGCCATAATAAAATCACAATTAGTGAAGTACATGAGGAGGAGTGGGCGACAGCTTGGAAAAAGTATTATCACCCTGTAAAAATCTCAGAGAAATTCACCATCGTACCGACGTGGGAAATATATGAGCCTGTTAATAGTGATGAATTAATTATCGAACTTGATCCTGGAATGGCTTTTGGAACAGGTACACATCCTACTACTGTCATGAGTATTCAAGCTCTTGAACGAACTGTAAAACAGGGAGATAGGATTATTGACGTTGGAACTGGTTCTGGCGTGCTAAGCATCGCTGCCGCAATGCTGGGTGCAAGCTCTATACAAGCTCTTGATTTAGACACGGTGGCCGTTGAAAGTGCAAAACTTAATATTAAATTAAACAAAGTACATGAAGTAGTGAATGTCTCTCAAAATAATCTTCTTGATGATATCGAAGGACCAGTGGATCTCATAGTGGCGAATATTCTTGCTGAAATAATTGTCCGATTCACAGACGATGCAGCGAAAATCCTAAAGCCAAATGGAGCTTTCATAGTATCTGGTATCATTAATACAAAAAAACAAGAAGTAAAAGAAAGCCTGATCGCTTCAGGTTTCACAATTGAAGAAGTACTTGTTATGGAAGACTGGGTATCAATGATTGCTAGAAAGAAAAGTGAATAAGGGAATCTAGCAGGTGGAGGAAAAAGATGCAGCGATATTTCGTCGATGAAATGAACGAAACGCAAGCCACAATCGTAGGTGAAGATGTTCACCATATTACACGAGTCATGAGAATGTCAGTTGGAGACTCCATATTTTGTTGTTATAATGGTAAAGTGGCACTTTGTACAATTACTGAAATTACCAATGATACAGTTTTAGCAAATGTTGTAGAATGGGTAGAGAACTCGAATGAACTCCCCATTCAGGTATGTATCGCTAGCGGATTACCAAAAGGGGACAAGTTTGAATATGTAATCCAAAAAGGGACGGAGCTTGGAGCATCTGAGTTTGTCCCTTTTGTTGCGGCTCGTTCAATTGTTAAATGGGATGAAAAAAAAGGACAAAAAAAGGTTGAGCGCTGGGAAAAAATTGCAAAGGAAGCAGCAGAGCAATCCCACCGTGCAGTGGTTCCAGCAGTGAACAAACCTTTGTCTTTTAAAGAATTATTGTCTTTTAGTCAGTCCTATACTTATAAAGTAGTAGCTTATGAAGAGGATGCAAAGCGTGGTGAAAGCTCAAATCTAGCTCGTGTCATATCACAATTAAAACACGGGGAATCCTTATTTGTTGTGATTGGACCCGAAGGTGGTTTAACTGAGAACGAGGTCTCGACATTAATAGAAAATGGGTTTATTTCATGTAGCTTTGGTCCAAGAATTTTACGAACTGAGACAGCACCATTATATGTATTATCTGCTGTTTCATATTATTTTGAATTAGCGAGGTGACAACAATGTCATTAGTTGCATTCCACACATTAGGATGTAAAGTAAATCATTATGAAACAGAAGCAATTTGGCAACTCTTTAAAGAAAATGGATATGAGCGTACCGAATTTGAAAGCACTGCTGATGTGTATGTTATTAATACTTGTACTGTTACAAATACAGGAGATAAAAAGAGTAGACAGGTCATTCGCAGAGCGATCCGTAAAAACCCTGATGCCGTTATTTGTGTGACAGGATGTTATGCGCAAACTTCACCAGCAGAAATCATGGCGATTCCTGGAGTTGATATTGTTGTAGGAACACAGGACCGCAAAAAAATGCTTGAGTATATTGAGCAATACAAGCAAGAACGTACGCCAATTAATGGCGTAGGGAATATTATGAAAACACGTGTATATGAAGAACTAGATGTTCCTTCATTTACAGACCGTACACGTGCCTCATTAAAGATTCAAGAGGGATGTAACAATTTCTGTACCTTCTGTATTATTCCATGGGCTCGTGGGCTAATGCGTTCTCGTGATCCAGAAGAAGTAATTAAACAAGCTCAACAGCTTGTAAATGCTGGATATAAAGAAATCGTTTTAACGGGCATTCATACCGGTGGCTATGGTGAGGATATGAAAGATTACAATCTAGCTGCCCTCTTACGCGACTTAGAATCTAAGGTAATTGGACTTAAGCGAATTCGTATTTCCTCCATTGAGGCTAGTCAAATCACCGATGAGATTATTGAAGTACTTGATCAATCAACAAAAGTAGTTAGACATCTACACGTTCCATTGCAATCTGGTTCAAACACTGTGTTAAAACGTATGAGACGTAAATACACAATGGAATTCTTTGCTGAGCGTTTAACAAAACTACGTGAAGCATTACCAGGCCTAGCGTTAACATCTGATGTTATTGTTGGTTTCCCTGGCGAGACAGAGGAAGAGTTTATGGAGACGTATAATTTTGTAAAAGAACATAAATTCTCTGAATTACACGTTTTCCCATACTCTAAGCGCACAGGTACGCCAGCAGCAAGAATGGAAGACCAAATTGATGAAGAAGTCAAAAATGAGCGTGTTCACCGTCTCATTTCACTTTCTGACCAATTAGCAAAGGAATACGCATCTAATTACGAAGGAGAGGTATTAGAGGTTATTCCCGAAGAGTTAGACAAGGAAAATCCAACAAGTGGTTTATATGTTGGTTTTACTGACAACTATCTAAAAGTGAAGTTCGATGCAACTGAGGATATGATCGGTAAAATCGTGAAAGTAAAAATCACAAAAGCTGGCTACCCATATAATGAGGGTCAATTTGTCAAGGTTGAAGAAGACCTTCTGATTGAGGAAGAAGAAACAAGAACTACAGCGTAACTAAAAAAGAAGTTAATCTATTGATTAGCTTCTTTTTTTTATCGCATAATATTACTGTTTAGGTGCTAGTCACCATTTAGAACTAATGATATGATGTTAGAGGTACGTACATCTAAAAAGCTAAAAGGAGATATACATAATGACGAATATTGCTAAAATGATAGATCATACAGCATTAAAAGCAGATACAACAAAAGAACAAATCGAAAATCTTTGTGCAGAGGCAAAGGAATATGGATTTATGTCTGTGTGTGTGAACCCAACTTGGGTTGAAACAGCGGCAAGTCTTTTAAAGGATTCTGAAGTGAAGGTTTGTACTGTTATCGGATTTCCATTAGGAGCTAGTACTTCTGAAACAAAGGCATTTGAAACAAAGGATGCCATTGAAAAAGGGGCAACAGAAGTCGATATGGTCATCAATATTGGTGCCCTTAAGGATAAAAATGATGAATTAGTTGAAAAAGATATTCATGCTGTTGTAGAAGCTGCAAAAGGTAAAGCACTAACAAAGGTGATTATTGAAACTTGTCTTTTAACTGAAGAAGAAAAAGTAAGAGCCTGTGAACTATCCGTTAAAGCTGGAGCAGATTTTGTAAAAACATCAACAGGTTTTTCAACTGGTGGGGCTACTGTTGAAGACATTCGTTTAATGCGTAAAACAGTTGGACCAGATATCGGTGTAAAAGCATCTGGCGGAGTTCGTGACCTAAAAGGGACTCAAGACATGATTGAAGCTGGAGCAACTAGAATTGGTGCAAGTTCAGGCGTAGCAATCGTTAACGGACTAACAGGATCATCTGATTATTAAAAAGGAAAAAAGCTGGCTCAAAAGGCCAGCTTTTCTTATCCAGCTCTGTGTACCTTCATAATGAAATTCGTCAACATTCCCACAAAAGGTAAAAAGAGCAGTGAAGTTAGAACGTTAAAAATTAAACTAACATGGGCAATCTGAACATCAGGATGTGAAGTAAGCAACATTGCGATTTGACCAAGTACATTGATGAACGGGAAAAAGATAACCACCCCAATTACATTCACCCAAATATGGGCATATGCAGCCAATTTTGCCTCGTGTCTACTCCCAATACTCGCAATAAAAGCAGTAATACATGTTCCAATATTTGCGCCAAGTAAAACAGCAATCCCGGCATTTAAAGTTAGTAGCTGTTCATTCAAAAAGCCCATAATAATACCAGTTGTAGCTGTGCTAGATTGAATAATGGAAGTCAAAATGGTCCCAACACCTACACCAAAAAGGCCACTTTCATTTGTCTGTTGAAAAAAAGTATGAATGGACGGGAATTGTGAGATTGGTCTGGCAAGCTGCTCAAAACCGTTCATTGCAACAAACATGCATCCTAGTCCAAATAAAAAAGCACCAAAGCTAAAAACCTGTTGATTACTAACAAATAAACATAAAAATCCTATTATTAAAATCGGAACAATCCATTCAAAAATATCAAAAGTAATCATTTCAGCCGTAAAAGTTGTTCCAATATTAGTGCCGAGAATAATGCCAATCGATTGTTTAAAGGTTAAATATCCTGTGGCAATTAGTCCAACAACAAGCACCATAACTGCAGAACTACTATGGATTATGGCAGTTATAATCATCCCAGTTATTAATCCTTTAACTGGGTTATCAGTAAATCGAATCAGCCAAACCCTTAATTTATCACCTGTAAGATTATAAAGGCCTGTCCTCATTACGGTCATACCGAATAAGAATATCGCAATAAAAACAGCAAATAAAGAAATAAGTTCAATCATGCAATCTCACCCCTATCTCATTGTATGGACAAGGTTTCATGAAAATGACTACTTGTACTTTTTTTACTTGAATATCTCTGCTTTTTTTGAGAGGATATTTACCTACAAAAAGAGAGGAATTAACATGAATAACCATAAAAAAATGATTGAAGCTAGTAGAGAAAACATGATTTCTAGTGTTCCTATTGTGAATTACAGTTGACCAAAAATCATGCATATATTATAATTGCAAAGTACATGTTTATTTTTTCGACGATTTTTTGTAATCGACACTTAGAGAATGAAATAGAACATGTGTCTTAATTAGAGTTAGTGGTTGTTTTCGGAGGGAGGGAATTAGAATGTCAAAAACGGTCGTTCGTAAAAACGAATCGCTTGAAGATGCTCTTCGCCGCTTCAAACGGACTGTATCTAAATCAGGTACTATCCAAGAAGCTAGAAAGCGCGAATTCTATGAAAAGCCTAGCGTAAAGCGTAAGAAGAAATCTGAAGCTGCTAGAAAGCGCAAATACTAAAAGAGGGTGTAGTTTTATGAGTCTTCTCGAGCGTTTAAATAATGATATGAAAACAGCGATGAAGAATAAAGAGAAAGATAAGCTATCTGTTATTCGAATGGTAAAGGCTGCTCTTCAAAATGAAGGCATTAAGCTGGGTAACAGTGAACTTTCAGACGAAGCAGAACTAACAGTTCTTACTCGTGAAGTAAAACAACGAAAAGATTCCCTCCGCGAATTTAGTAACGCTGGTCGTGAAGATCTTGTTAATAAAATTCAAAATGAAATTGAGATATTAGAGGTATACCTTCCAGAACAATTATCTGAAGAGGATCTTGTTGAAATTGTGAAAGAAACAGTACAAGAGGTCAATGCTTCTTCAAAAGCTGACATGGGCAAGGTGATGGCTGCAATCATGCCAAAGGTAAAAGGAAAGGCTGACGGCGGTCTCGTAAACAAGCTTGTTCAACAGCAATTATCTTAACAAAAACACCTTACATCGTGTAAGGTGTTTTTTCTATATGAGATAATAAAGCGCATGCATCTAGGACTGGATTTTTAATTCAGTAAAAATGGGAAAAATCGACATGAAAAAAGTTTACATAGAACCTATGAATAATGAAACCTAGCAGCCGTTTCAAACGTAATACATACTATCACAACGCAAAAATGAATAGAGAGGAGGGGACGCTTTGAAAAAATGGAGAATCCTTATATTCTTGTCCATTATTCTTTTGCCACTCATCTTCACACTGATGCCAAATAAAAGCTATACAGCTGCGGATCAAGTGGTTTATTTTATTCCATTAGAAGAAACAGTAGAAAAGGGATTAAGTGCTTTTATCGATCGTTCGATTACAGATGCTGAGGATAAAGGAGCGGGCATCATTATCTTTGAAATCGATACACCTGGTGGAGCGGTTGATGCTGCAACACAAATCGGGAAGCGAATTCAGGAAACAGACATACCGACAGTTGCCTACATTAATAACGATGCAATTTCAGCGGGGGCTTTCATCGCATTAAATGCGGATAAGATCTATATGTCTCATAATGGAAGAATGGGAGCAGCTGGAATCATTGACCAAGCAGGGAATACAGCTGATGAGAAAGCCGTTTCCTATTGGTTATCCGCAATGAAAGGTGCTGCAGAAAACAACGGCCGTGATCCAATATACGCTTTAGCAATGGCTGATAAAGAGATTGACCTGCCAGAGCTAGGTGCTGAAAAAGGAAAGTTCCTTACCTTAACAGCCAAACAGGCTCTTTCAGTTGGTTATGCTGAAGGGATAGTAGAGGATAGGGCTGAGTTATTACAAACGTTAGGCTATGAGAAAGCTGCAGTTGAAGAGGCTGAGGTTAGTCTAGCAGAAAAAATTGCTCGATTTATTACAAATCCAATTGTTGTTTCGATTTTATTAACAATCGGAAGCTTAGGATTAGTTGTTGAATTATACTCTCCTGGCTTTGGTATTCCTGGTATAATGGGAATATCGGCACTATTGCTCTTTTTCTATGGGCATCTAGTAGCGGGGTTAGCAGGAATGGAGGCTATTATCCTTTTTGTTGTAGGAATTGTATTGATTTTATTGGAGTTTGTTTTGCCTGGGGGGATTATCGGCTTGATAGGATTAGGAGCTATTTTAACGAGCTTTTTCTTGGCAGGAAGCAGTTTCATGGTTATTGGTATTTCATTGTTAGTAGCTTTAGTAGCAACGATTGTGGTATCCATCATTTTAGTGAAAGTATTCGGCAAGAACCTACATGCATTTAAAAAGATTATCCTTTTTGATTCTACTAATACCGAAAGTGGGTATGTGTCAAATAAGAATCGAGAAGATTTAATTGGAAAACAAGGCATTGCATTAACAACATTAAGACCTTCTGGTACTGCTATTATCAATAATGAAAGAGTAGATGTTGTTACACAAGGGAATTACATTGAGAAAGATACAAAAGTAGAAGTCATCAAAACAGAAGGTTCCCGAATCGTTGTTCGGGAAGTTCCTGAAATTGATAAATAAAAACAAGTAGGAGGAAAATAAATGCCAACAGGTATGATTACAGTTCTAATTTTAGTTGCACTCGCTATTATTTTATTGGCAGTACTATTCACCTTTGTGCCAGTTGCACTTTGGATTTCAGCACTTGCTGCTGGTGTCCGTGTAAGTATCTTTACATTAATCGGGATGAGGTTACGTCGTGTTATCCCGAACCGAGTAATTATTCCATTAATTAAGGCTCAAAAAGCAGGATTACAACTTAGTACAAACCAATTGGAGAGTCACTATTTAGCCGGTGGTAATGTCGACCGCGTTGTAAATGCTCTTATAGCTGCACAGCGTGCAAACATTGATTTAACATTTGAAAGAGCAGCTGCAATCGACTTAGCTGGGCGTGACGTGTTAGAAGCTGTGCAAATGAGTGTTAACCCTAAGGTTATCGAAACCCCGTTTATTTCAGGTGTTGCGATGGATGGTATTGAAGTAAAAGCAAAAACTCGTATTACCGTTCGTGCCAATATTGATCGTTTAGTCGGAGGGGCAGGGGAAGAAACTGTTATTGCCCGTGTAGGTGAGGGGATTGTAAGTACAATCGGTTCTCAAACGGACCATAAAAAGGTTCTTGAAAATCCTGATATGATTTCTCAAACGGTTTTAGCAAAAGGGCTAGATGCAGGGACTGCATTTGAAATCCTATCTATTGATATTGCAGATATTGATATCGGTAGAAACATAGGTGCCGTGCTTCAAACAGACCAAGCTGAGGCCGACAAGAAAATTGCCCAAGCGAAGGCTGAAGAACGCCGTGCAATGGCGGTTGCAAGTGAACAAGAGATGCGCGCTCGCGTAGAAGAAATGAAAGCGAAGGTTGTAGAGGCAGAGGCTGAAGTACCACTAGCTATGGCAGAAGCATTGCGATCAGGCAACCTTGGTGTACTTGATTACACAAACCTAAAAAATATTATGGCTGACACCGATATGAGAAATTCAATTGGTAAAAGCACACATGACGATGATGAAAATCAAAAATAATCATCATGAATAAACCTCAAACTCAAACGTTGAAAGGAGGTTTACACTTTGGATTCACTAATACAAAACTTAATTGAATTGGTTATGTCAAATGCCTGGATTCTGATTATCATTCTTGGTTTTGTCTTTAATACGTTTAAACGTTTTAATGCGGATGAAAAAGAGCCTACGCCCCAGATTCCATTGCCAAAGCAATTCAATCCGTTTAACCAAGAACGCAAAACTGAAAAAGAAGAATATCAGGTCGAAACAAAGTATGATGATAATGAATTTGAATCTAAAGAAGGATCAGATACGCAAGTTCCTAATACATTTTATGAACGATATCAAGAGCTCCAACAAAAGGGAACTTATAATGAAACAACAACTGAGGAAGAACCAGCTCTAACTGTTATTAAACCTTCCCTAGCTACAAGGGAAAATAAGGCTGTCAAAGGCTTCTCGAAAAATAAGGTTGTTGAAGGGATTATTTGGTCTGAAATTCTTGGTCCGCCAAGAGCAAAAAGACCGTATCAAACCCGTCGTTAAAAATGATTAACGGATAATACTCCTATATAATTAAATGTTCTATGAACCTCCTTTCACTCATAAATATGAGTTGAAAGGGGGTTCTTTGTTATGCCTAAAAACCTAGGACTACGCATGAAAAGATGGATTACAAACAAGATGGAACTTCCTGCTGATGTTATGATGGATCTTCCAAGAATCACTATGATTGGACAATTACATATTTACATAGAGAATCATCGAGGACTGTTAACATTTTCAGATAAAGAGGTGCGTCTTTTATTGAAACAAGGACAACTTCTAATTAAAGGAAAAGCATTTGTGATTAAAACGATTTTACCTGAAGAAATCATGCTCGAAGGAAAAATTGAACATGTGCAATATATTGAGAATTGATTCAGAATTGATTCACTAGGGGGATAAGCATGAAAAACCATTGGATGCATTTTTTTAGTGGGAGTGTCAAAGTTATTATATCTGGAAAAGGGACAGAGCGATTTATAAATGAATGTGTAAGACGAGGGATTGTTGTCTGGGATGTGAAGAAGCCTGGTACCCATACCTTGAACTTCTCTATGTATTTGAAAGATATCAAGCTAATTCGGCAAGTCGTCCGTAAAAATGATTGTAAGCTCCGATTCATTGGGAAGAAAGGCTTACCATTTCTCGTCCAAAAGGCGTTTTACAATAGTGGATTTTTAATTGGTGCTATTTCGTTTTTAATCATCGTTACTTTATTATCGAATATGGTCTGGGGTATAAAGGTAGAAGGGGCTAAACCGGAAACAGAGCACCGCATTATTCAAGAATTGAAAAAGCTTGGTGTAGAAAAAGGGAAGTTACAATTTTTTATTGAAGATAATGAATCGCTGCAAAGACATCTAGAAGATGCCATTAACGATATTACATGGATTGGTGTGGAATTAAATGGGACGACCTATCATTTCGAGGTTGTTGAAAAGAACCAGCCTGAGCCTCCAGAACAGTATAGTCCAAGACATCTGGTGGCGAATAAAAAAGCCATTATTAAAAAACTAATTGTCGAAGAAGGAAAGCCAGTTGTGGCTGAAAATGATTTTGTTAAAAAAGGCGATCTTTTAGTTACGGGTAAAATTGGAAAAGAGGGAGAAGAAGTCTATGTACCTGCACGTGGAAAAATTTTTGGCGAAACTTGGTACAAGTCTGAAGTAAAGGTAGATATTACAACGAAATTTGATGTGCTGACTGGGGAAAATAAAATAAAACATTATATTTCGTTAGGTAATTTACGTATTCCAATTTGGGGATTTGGCAAAATTGAATATAAGGAATATCAAACAGAATTAGATGAAAGACATATCAAGTTTTTTAATTGGGAACTTCCAGTCGCGTATGAAAAAGAGACAATTAGGGAAAGTGAAAAAATCACCAGAACGTATAGCACAAATCAAGCCATAGAGGTAGCAAAAGAGATCGGAAGAAACCAATTAGAACAACAATTAGATAGTGATGCTGAAATTATAGAAGAAAAAGTTTTGCGTCAATCCATTAACAATGGTAAAGTAAAATTGGAAATAAAATATAATGTTATTGAGAATATCGTTACAACGATACCATTAGTTCAAGGAGACTAAGGATGTCAGAAGATTTAGTAATGAGTAAACATCAACTAGAAAATCCAAACGAGGCACTTGTTTTATTTGGAAATAATGATCTTCATCTAAAAAGGATTGAAGAAGAATTAAACGTTTCAATCATCACGAGAGGTGAAGCGCTTCACGTTTCGGGTGACCCAACAAGCGTTCAACTTGTTGAGGAAATTCTTGATAAGCTTCTGGGAGTAATTCGCAAGGGTATACGTGTGAGTGAACGTGATGTCATCTATTGTATTCAAATGGCCAAAAGCGGAAAACTGGATTCGTTTGAAGAATTATATGATGAAGAAATTACAAAAACGGCAAAAGGAAAATCCATTCGTGTGAAAACACACGGCCAACGTCAATATGTGGCAGCTATCAAACAGCATGATTTAGTTTTTGGAATTGGACCAGCAGGTACAGGAAAAACCTATTTGGCCGTTGTTATGGCTGTTAACGCTTTAAAAAATGGTCAGGTTAAACGGATTATTCTAACTCGTCCGGCTGTTGAAGCTGGAGAGAGCCTAGGATTTTTACCAGGAGACTTAAAAGAAAAGGTTGACCCATATTTACGTCCTTTATATGATGGATTACATGATGTGCTTGGAGCCGAGCATACCGAACGATTAATGGAACGAGGCATAATTGAAATTGCCCCCTTAGCTTATATGAGAGGGAGAACACTTGATGATGCATTCGTCATTTTAGATGAAGCACAGAATACTACATTGGCTCAAATGAAGATGTTTTTGACACGACTAGGTTTTGGCTCTAAAATGGTCATAACAGGAGATATCTCGCAAATCGATTTACCTAAAGGGGCAAAATCGGGATTACATGAAGCCATAAATATTCTCAGGGATGTTTACGGTTCTGCGTTTATCTTCTTAGAACAGTCCGATGTTGTTCGTCATCCACTTGTAGTCCGCATTATTGAAGCGTATGAAAAGGCGGAAACTGATCAATAAGTAAAAGACCCATATGGAATGGGTCTTTTTTACCATTAAAGGAACTGGTAAAATAATCCTTAGAAAAGGAGGTTCACCAAATGAGGAAAAGTATAAAGCTGACGAATAAGTTATCCCTTATAAAAAACAATCAATCCCTACATATTTTGATTTATATCCTCCTAGCAGGAATTATGTTTTTAGTCATGTACAGTAATGTAAAACCTGAAGTATTGCATTTAGAGGTGTTGCATCCATCTGAACAGACAATCCGTTCTCCGTTAACAATTGAAGATAAAGTGGCCACTAAAGCCAAACAGGATGCAGCAGCAAAAGAAGTTGAGGATGTTTTTACCCTTAAATCGGAATATGCGGATAATCAAATTGATCTTGCTATTTCTATTTTTGACTCCATTGAAGAAACGAATAATGAAGCATTGGATATGTATAATGCAACGGTAAAAGAATGGGAAAACCTTTCGGAAGAAGACCGCGGAGAAGAACCCAAACAATGGACAGCTTCAGAAAAGCTACAGATGTTAAAGACGAAGCTGCCACAAGATTTAACAAATCGTATCCCAGATGAAGTTTTTACAACTCTATTAACAGCAACACCTGAACAATTATCTCGTGCAAAAGATGGAGTTATTACAGCAGTTAATAATGTAATGAACACCAGAATACCTTCTTCTGAAGTCGAGAATGCCAAAAATAAAGTAGTAGAGGAATTACGATACTCTAGTGTGGATGCAGCCCTACGAGAGCCAATGCGTGAAATGGCGCGCTTTGCGGTCGTTCAAAACGTCTATTATGATGTTGAAGCAACCGAAGAAAAACGCCAACAGGCAATAGAAGCAGTGGAGCCAGTAAAAATTCTCCAAGGTCAAATTATCGTCGAAGAAGGACAATTAATCACGAGGGATATTTATCGTCAACTTGAGCTACTAGGTATGACCAGCTCTAATAATCCAATTCAACCATTTATCGGATTAGCGTTAATTATTGTCTTAGTTATAGCAGCCTTAGTCTATCACTTTCATAATGATATGATTCCTGCCGATCGACATCGGAACATCTATTTGTTAATTTTTGCGATTATCTTTACTATTACCATTCTATTGATGAAGGGTATTAGTTTATTCCAACAAATCGATTATTCAGATATAGGGTATATTGTTCCGGTTGCAATGGGTGCAATGTTAATAAAGCTTTTAATAAATGAAAAAGTTGCCATTCTCTCAAGTATGATTTTTGCTGTTTGTGGAAGTCTTATCTTTAATGAAGGTGTTACTGGTACGCTGAATTTTACAGCAGGTATATATTTCTTGTTTGGTTGCTTAGCTGGTGTGTTGTTTTTAAGTAAGCATAATCGCAGAGGGAAAATTCTCCAAGCCGGGCTTTTTGTTGCATTGATTAATATTATTGTGATCTTTTCGATCATGTTATTGCAAAATGGTAGTTATTCAAGTTTAGATTATGGTTCATCAATTATTATGGCGGTTTTATCTGGTGTGATAGCAGCTGTATTAACAATCGGGCTATTACCATTTTTTGAAGCTGGGTTCAATATTCTATCAACAATGAAGCTAATTGAACTATCGAATCCAAATCATCCGTTATTACGAAAAATTTTAACCGAAGCACCCGGAACGTATCATCATAGTGTCATGGTTGCAAATTTATCAGAGTCAGCCTGTGAAGCAATTGGGGCGAATGGGTTATTAGCTAGAGTATCATCGTATTATCATGATATTGGAAAAACAAAACGACCGCATTTCTTTATAGAAAATCAGATGAATATTGAAAATCCACATGATAAGATTGCCCCACAGCTTAGTAAAACGATTATTACGGCACATGCTACAGACGGTGCAGAAACTTTGAGGAAGTACAAAATGCCAAAAGAAATCGTTGACATAGCTGAGCAGCATCATGGGACAACATTGCTAAAATATTTTTATCATAAGGCAAAGCAACAAAGTGATCGAGACATTCTGGAATCGGATTTTCGATATGCGGGACCTAAAGCTCAAACAAAAGAGGCATCAGTCATTGGAATTGCCGATAGTGTTGAAGCAGCGGTACGTTCACTGTCAAATCCAACCCCACAAAAAATTGAGTCACTGGTTAATAGCATTATTGCTGACAGATTACAGGATGGGCAATTTGATGAATGTGATATTACTCTAAAAGAGCTTGATATCGTCGCAAAAACACTTTGTGAATCACTAAAGGGAATCTTCCACTCACGGATTGAATACCCTGTGGAGGCCACAAAACAGAAGGTGAAGGAAGCATGAGATTAGAAATTGATTTTAATGATGAAATTGGTGAAGTAAAAGAAGAAGAATGTACATTAGTACAGGAGTTACTCTTTTTAGCTGCAGATCAGGAAGGTGTCAAAGAAGGAACAGAGGTTTCAATTACGTTTGTTGATAATGATCGAATTCAAGAGATCAATCGAGAATATCGAGATAAGGACCAACCAACTGATGTTATTTCCTTTGCCATGGAAGAAATGGGTGAAGGAGAGATTGCGATTATCGGGGAAGACATACCAAAGCTCCTAGGAGATATCATCATTTCAATTCCAAGGGCAAGGGAACAAGCCGATGATTATGGCCATTCCTTTGCCCGGGAATTAGGTTTCCTCGCTGTTCATGGTTTCCTGCATTTACTTGGCTATGACCATATGACAAAAGAAGATGAAGAAAAAATGTTTTCAAGACAAAAGGAAATCTTAGAGGCGTATGGACTTGAAAGATAAGCAAGAAAGTAAATGGACGCGTTTTATTAAAAGCTTTTCGTATGCTTTTCAAGGCTTGCGGGAAGCATTTTTGTCGGAACGTAATTTACAGATCCATTTTGTGTTTTCTGTAATTGTCGTGATTTGTGGTCTCCTTTTTCAAATTACAAAGGTAGAATGGATGGTTATTTTACTTCTAATCGGTGGAATGTTTTCGATTGAATTAATGAATACTGCCGTTGAAAAAGTGGTGGATTTAGTTACTAGTGAATTCCACCCCTTGGCGAAGAAAGCTAAGGATATTGCAGCTGGAGCTGTCCTTTTCTATGCCATCATTTCCGCAATTGTAGGTGTAATCATATTTCTACCTTACTTAATCCGTATAATTTAAAGAAAATTCTTACAATTATGTAACAAATGTTTTAAATCCATGCATGAATCCATTTTTTTATGTAAAATGAAAATACACTTTCGTACTACACGATGCAGAAAGGAATTTAGAAATGAAAACAGAGGAACTAATCAACGAAGCGAAAAAAGCAAGAGAACGAGCATATGTTCCATATTCGAAATTTAAGGTAGGAGCTGCCCTATTAACGAAGGACGGTAAGGTCTACCACGGTTGTAATATTGAGAATGCAGGCTATAGTGCAACCAATTGTGCAGAAAGAACAGCATTATTTAAAGCTGTTTCTGAAGGTGATAAGGAGTTTACAGCCATTGCTGTAGTTGCAGATACTGACCGGCCAGTACCTCCATGTGGCGTATGTCGTCAAGTCATTTCAGAACTGTGCCCGCCTGATATGAAGGTTTATTTATCAAACCTAAAAGGTGATGTACAAGAAACAACGATTACGGAATTACTGCCTGGAGCTTTTACACCGGAGGATCTACATGGAAAATAAGAATAGTTATAAATCTGGCTTTGTTTCAATTATTGGACGCCCAAATGTTGGGAAGTCCACATTTTTAAATCATGTTATCGGACAAAAAATTGCAATCATGAGTGATAAACCCCAAACTACACGAAACAAGGTACAAGGGGTCTTTACAGAGGAAAATTCTCAAATTATTTTTATTGACACACCTGGGATTCATAAACCAAAGCATAAGCTTGGCGATTTTATGATGAAGGTTGCTCAAAACACACTCAAAGAAGTCGATATTGTCTTATTTATGATAAATGCTGAAGAGGGCTATGGACGCGGTGATGAGTTTATCATAGAACGTCTAAAAAATGTTCAGACACCAGTTTTTCTTGTTGTTAATAAGATAGACCAAATCCATCCTGACAAATTATTAGAATTAATCGAGCAGTACAAAGGCCTCTATCCTTTTAAAGAAATTGTTCCAATATCAGCACTGCAGGGTACCAACACCCCAAGATTAGTGGAGCAAATTAAAAAATATTTGCCGGAGGGGCCCCAATACTATCCTGCTGATCAGGTCACAGACCATCCGGAACGCTTTATTATCACAGAATTAATTCGTGAAAAAGTACTTCACCTTACAAGAGAAGAAATACCACATTCCATTGCAGTTGTCATGGATTCACTTGAAAGAAGAGAAGGTGGCAATACGGTTTATGTAGGTGCGACTATCATTGTCGAGCGCAGTTCGCAAAAAGGAATTGTAATTGGAAAACAAGGCGGCATGCTAAAAGAGGTTGGTAAACGGGCACGCGCTGATATTGAAGCATTGCTAGGATCGAAGGTCTTTTTAGAGCTTTGGGTAAAGGTGCAAAAGGACTGGCGCAACAAAATGTCTCAACTTCGTGACTATGGATTCAGGGAAGATGAATATTAGAAAATTGATCTGAAAAGATGACATTAAAGTATTTGCATTTCTGAAAAAAATACACGGATTAGCAAAATTTATGTAACATGTTTTTTAGGATTTTCGGTCAAGATATTCTTACAAGTGAATGTTCAAAAGAACAAGGAAAAGGACAGTGTGTAAGAAGTCAAAAGTCCTCACAACTGTCATTTTCACCTGACGTTTTGAACATCACCTACAAATGAATGAAATTGGAGTAGTCTTTGCTAGTCTTAATATCAGAAAGGTGGGGTTACTATGTTAGATTTTACCTGGAAGGTGTTTAGTCAAACAGGTAATGTTGATACGTATCTTCTTTTTAAGGAATTGGAACAAGAGAAGACTGAGAGACCCGAAACACAGAGTGAGGAGCTAGCAGAAATAGATTTTCCAATTACTTGACCATCCCAAAAAAGCGTCTTAGAATTACCATATGGACGTACTATTTGAATAACAAAGGTAATTGGTTGCCTAGTTGCCGATGGATGGTGACAGAAGTGCTGCAAAAATGCGAAGGTATTATCATAAGAACAAGTGATTATGGTGAAACGAATAAAATCGTTACCATGTATACCCGAGAATCGGGAAAAATTGGGGTAATGGCGAGAGGCGCAAAAAAACCAAGCAGTCGTCTCGCTGCTATTACCCTTCCTTTTACATATGGACAGTTTTTATTTCAAAAGACATCGGGTTTAGGGGTATTACAACAAGGCGAAACTATTTCAACTTTCCGCTCTATACGTGAAGATATTTTCTTAACCGCATATGCATCATATGTGGTTGAATTCACTGATAAATGTACGGAAGAAAAGAAATCAAATCCTTATCTTTTTGAAATGCTTTATCAAACTTTAAACTACTTAAATGAAGGATATGATCCCGATATTCTTCTCTATATTTATGAGCTAAAACTACTTCCTTTACTAGGCCTGTATCCTCGACTTGACGAATGTACAATTTGTAAATGTACAGAGGGGGAATTTGCTTTTTCTATCAGAGAAGGTGGACTTCTTTGTCATCGTTGCTATGAAAAAGAACCGTATCATCTTAAGGTATCGCAAGCAACCATTCGGTTACTTCGCTTATTTTATTATTTTGATTTAAGTCGACTAGGAAGTATTGCAGTAAAGGACGAGACGAAGAAAGAATTAAAAATGATTATTGACATGTATTACGAAGAATATTCTGGCTTGTATCTAAAATCAAAACGATTCTTAGATCAGCTTGAAAATTTTCGTCTTCCGTAAAGTGGCCTACTTGACATGACAGTGAAATTGGATTATAGTGCTATTAAAAATATGATGTGAACACACGGTGAAGGAAAGTAGTACTTATTGTCGTTTATAAAAGCGAACCTAGGACGGTGAGAGCTAGGGTATGAACAGATAAGGAAGGCGTTCCAGAGTGTATCGTTGAAAAGAGGCAATAATCATTTTAGGTTATTGCAAATAGGGTGGAACCGCGGGTAAACTCTCGTCCCTATGTCTATATTTAGGCATAGAGGAGGGGAGTTTTTTATTTTTGTTTTTCATTTGTTTTTAAATCTAGCCGCAGCGCCAATAGGCGCTTCCGCTTTATAATTTTGGAGGTGCAAGATTAATGAATATACAAGAAATGATTTTAACGTTACAAAAGCATTGGTCAGATCAAGGCTGCATACTCATGCAAGCCTATGATGTGGAAAAGGGAGCTGGAACCATGAGCCCCTATACATTTTTAAGAAGCCTTGGCCCAGAGCCTTGGAATGTAGCATATGTTGAACCATCAAGACGTCCAGTCGATGGTCGCTATGGAGAAAACCCAAACCGCCTTTACCAACATCATCAATTTCAGGTTATTATGAAGCCGTCACCTGATAATATTCAGGAGCTTTACCTAGAGTCATTACGAAAATTAGGAATTGATCCATTAGAGCATGACATTCGCTTTGTTGAAGATAACTGGGAGGCGCCTACATTAGGCGCAGCAGGGCTTGGTTGGGAAGTATGGCTTGACGGTATGGAAGTTACTCAATTTACCTATTTCCAACAGGTTGGGGGAATTGAGTGTAAACCAGTTTCAGTCGAAATTACATATGGAATTGAGCGTTTAGCCTCTTATATTCAAGATAAGGAGAATGTTTTTGATCTTGAATGGACAAAAGGCTTTACAGTTCGAGATATTTTCCATCAACCAGAATATGAACATTCAAAATATACATTTGAAACATCTGATACAGAAATGTTATTTAACTTATTTAGCATTTATGAAAAAGAAGCACACCGTCAAATGGACGAAGGACTTGTTCATCCGGCATATGATTATGTTTTAAAATGTTCCCATACCTTTAACCAACTAGATGCTAGGGGAGCAATCTCAGTTACAGAAAGAACAGGGTATATCGGCAGAGTGCGTAATTTAGCTCGAAAAGTAGCTAAAACATTTTATGATGAGCGTGAAAAATTAGGCTTCCCAATGCTGAAGGCAAAAGGAGACGATCGGAATGAGTAATCGAGATTTATTAATTGAAATTGGTTTAGAGGAAATGCCGGCACGATTTGTTACTGATGCTATGAATCAGCTTTCTGACAAGATTACAAACTGGTTACTTGAGCAAAATATTTCATTTGAACAAATTGAACGTTTTTCCTCTCCTCGGAGACTAGCCGTTCTTGTTCATGATGTTGCGGAAAAGCAAAAGGATGTAGAACTTGAAGCGAAAGGTCCTGCAAAAAAAATAGCTTTAGACCAGGATGGCAATTGGACAAAAGCTGCGATGGGCTTTACTAGAGGACAGGGCGCTACTGTTGAAGAGATCTTTTTTAAAGAGATTAATGGTGTGGAATACGCACATATCAATAAATTCATTAAAGGGAAAAACACTGTTGAAATTTTAAGTGAACTTGAAGATGTGATTACACATCTATCTTTCCCTAAAAACATGCGTTGGGGCAATCAAGAACTTCGCTATGTCCGTCCAATAAAATGGATCGTTGCTCTATTCGGTGATGAGATTATTCCACTTTCAATCACAACTGTTACTGCGAGTAACAAAACATGGGGGCATCGTTTCTTAGGCCATGAGGCTGAAATCACAACACCAAGGGACTATGAAAAGCTTCTAATGTCTCAATATGTCATTGCGGATTATCTCGAGCGCAAAGAGGCAATTACAAACCAAATTAAAATACTTGAAGAAGACAACAATTGGGAAGTTCCTATTGATGCGGATTTGCTAGAAGAGGTAACAAATCTTGTAGAGTATCCAACTGCTTTTTACGGGAAATTTGAAGAGGAATTTTTAAATCTACCAGAAGAAGTGTTAATTACAAGCATGAGAGAGCATCAACGCTATTTCCCTGTAAAGGATAAAAATGGTGCACTTCTTCCATACTTCGTGGCAGTTAGAAATGGCGACCACAAGCATCTTGAAACAGTAGCAAGAGGTAATGAGAAGGTACTTCGTGCTCGTTTATCTGATGCAGATTTCTTCTATAAAGAAGATCAGAAGTTGAAAATTGATGACTTAACCAAGAAGCTTGATAAAATTATTTACCATGAAGAAATTGGCTCAATTGGTGACAAAGTTAGACGAATTCAGCAAATCACGAAGTATTTAGCAGAGCTACTAAACCTAGATAGCGAAACACAGAAGAAGGCTAATCGAGCTGCTGAAATTTGTAAATTTGACCTTGTTACAAATATGGTTTACGAATTCCCAGAGCTACAAGGGGTCATGGGTGAACGATATGCACGATTAAGTGGTGAAGATGAGGCGATTGCTGTTGCAATTAATGAACATTACATGCCGCGCCATGCTGATGATGCTAGCCCTTCTTCAACAATTGGTGCGTTAATCAGCCTTGCTGATAAGTTAGATACGATTGTTGGATGTTTCTCTATAGGTATTATTCCGACTGGCTCACAGGACCCATATGCATTACGGCGTATGGCATCAGGAGTTGTTCAAATTTTACTTGATAAAGGCTGGAACATTAATCTTGAAGAGTTATTCGATTATACATTAAGTCTATTTATCGAAGCGAATATCGCAAAGCTTGAAAAGCAAGAAAACGAAAAAGAACTTGTTCAATTCTTTAAATTACGTATCAAGCATGAACTAAATACTAGAAATATTCACTATGACATTATTGATGCAGTTCTTGGTACTAAGCTAGGAAATGTTGGGCTACTTATTAAAAAAGCCGAAATACTTGATAAGAAAAAAGACCACCAGGACTTTAAAGCAACGATTGAATCGTTAGCCAGAGTACTCAATATCGCCAAAAAAGGTGAAGAATCCGAAATTAATCCTAGCCTTTTTGAATCTGATGAAGAAAAACATCTCTTTGAGAAGTTCAAAGAGGTTCAACCAATGGTAATTGAGAGACTTAAAACACATGATGTAGCCGAAGCCTTTCATCTTTTAGCTTCACTAAGAGAGCTAATTGACCGATACTTTGAACATACAATGGTTATGGCAGACGATGAAGCAGTAAGGAAAAATCGTCTTGCACAAATGGTGCAATTAGCAAACATCATTTATTTAATCGGGGATATGAATTTGATTATTGTAAAATAAGAAAAGAATAACTAGGAGCATTTTGCTCCTAGTCTTTTTCTATATACTATACGTTATTCTTCAATTAGTATATAATAATTCTAATTAGTATAACACTATTTACATAATCAAAAGAGTTTAGAATTGGTGGTGAGTACAATAGAACTAAGTAAACGGCAAGAACAAATTGTACAAATTGTAAAAGACAATGGACCAATTACTGGTGAAGCGATTGCAGATCGATTAAGTTTAACGCGGGCTACCCTCCGGCCAGATCTCGCTATTTTAACAATGGCAGGCTATCTTGAAGCGAGACCTCGGGTCGGTTATTTTTATACGGGAAAAACAGGTCAACAATTATTAGCCGATAAGATCAAAAAAATAAAAGTGATGGATTATCAATCCATTCCTGTCGTGATAAACGAGAGTATATCTGTTTACGATGCAATTGTTACCATGTTTTTGGAAGACGTTGGAACTTTATTTGTCGTGGATAAGTCATCACTTCTCGTTGGAGTTTTATCAAGAAAAGATTTACTGCGAGCAAGTCTTGGTAACCAGGATTTAAAATCCGTTCCTGTCAATGTTATTATGACTCGGATGCCTAATATTACAATGTGTGAAAAAGATGATCTTTTACTTGATGTAGCTCATAAACTAATTGAAAAGCAAATTGATGCATTACCTGTTATAAAACAATCTGAACGTGGAATAGAAGTAATAGGAAGAATCACAAAAACAAATATGACAAAAGCATTAGTGGCTCTCGCTGGGGATGAAATCCTCTAATTTTTGGTAAGGAGATGGAATTAGCAGATGAGTAAACGGGTGGTATATGTAGTATCAGATTCAGTTGGGGAAACAGCAGAATTAGTTGTTAAAGCTGCGGTAAGTCAATTTAATGGTTCACAAACAGATATTAAACGAATTCCATATGTGGAAGATACTGCTACGTTGTCAGAGGTAGTAGCACTTGCAAAGCTTAATAATGCAATTATTGCCTTTACACTTGTCGTTCCTGAACTAAGAGACTTTCTTGCAAAGGAAGCAGAGCGAGAAGGAGTTATCGTGCATGATATTATTGGTCCGTTAATTGATAAAATGTCGGGCCTTTATGAAAGTAATCCAAGATTTGAAGCAGGCCTTGTAAGAAAACTAGACGAAGATTATTTTAAAAAGATTGAGGCCATTGAATTTGCAGTAAAATATGATGATGGACGTGACCCAAGAGGAATTCTTCGTGCAGATATCGTACTAATAGGTGTTTCAAGAACATCTAAGACCCCTTTATCCCAATACCTTGCACATAAGCGCTTTAAGGTTGCGAACGTTCCGATAGTACCCGAGGTGGATCCGCCGGAAGAACTGTTCAAAGTGTCACCCAATAAATGCTTTGGATTAAAAATCAGTCCAGACAAACTAAATCATATTAGACGAGAAAGATTAAAATCACTAGGTTTAGATGACCAAGCAATCTATGCAAATATTAACCGCATAAAAGAAGAACTTGATCACTTTGAATCCATCATTACAAAAATCGGGTGCGATGTAGTTGATGTCTCGAATAAAGCTGTTGAAGAAACCGCAAATATCATTTTAAATAAAATCAATAAACGAAGAACCAATTAAATGAAATTTTCTGTACAGGGAAAGGGAAAACATATCTTAAAAAAGATATGTTTTTTTATAGCACTTAAAGGAATTTTGTATTATAATAAAAAATTGTGATAAAAATACATATTTTTAGGTTTAGAGTTCGACTAGAAAGAATAAACTATGTATTAAAGGTTGTCAAGGGTAAGATAAGGAAATAGGTGAAAAAAATTTCGACATTATTTTCTCATTTCAAGTTTTTTCTTTCCAAAACCGCTTTTGAACATCCGTTCTAATTACTCACCTAAAGATTGGACAGTCACAGATTTAGAACATATTTTAAAACTTTTTGTGGAAAAGAAGGATTCTTTGGAGTGATGTAGAATAGAGAAATATGACGAAAAAAAGAATAAAATATTTGTTGATGCTGATGCATGTCCAGTTAAAGAGGAAATACTTAGCATTGCAGGAACATATAATATCAATGTTGTATTTGTTGCTTCTTATGCACATGTTATGTCAAATCCCATGGGTGGAAAATGGGTGTACGTGGATGCTGAAAAAGAAGCTGCAGATCTCTACATTATGAATCATGCAATTATAAAAGATATCGTCATAACCCAGGATACTGGCTTAGCAAGTATTTTAGTAAACAGAGGTGTAACTGTAATATCACCCCGTGGCAAGGAGTTTAAGGAAGAGGATATGGAACAGATCCTTCATTTTCGCTTTTTATCTGCAAAGGAAAGACGTAAAGGTTCCTACTCGAAAGGGCCAAAACCCTTTACTGACGAAGACAGACAACATTTTACTAAAATTTTTAAAAAAAGTTTGTCGAAAATTGCAGGATTTAAACTCTGAATATAGAATATTTTAGTACTTGGGGATGTTAAACAATGGGGTATCGAATTCCCGAAGAAACAATCGAAAAAATTCGTATATCTGTTGACATTGTTGATGTAGTTAGTGAATATGTTCAATTGAAGAAGCAAGGCAGAAATTATTTTGGATTATGTCCATTTCATGGTGAAAATACCCCTTCATTTTCTGTTTCCCCTGATAAACAAATTTTTCATTGTTTTGGGTGTGGAGCAGGTGGAAATGTATTTTCTTTTTTAATGGACTTAGAAGGGTATTCCTTTGCGGAGGCTGCAGTAAACTTAGCTAAAAAAGTGAACATAGACCTATCGGATTATGAACAGCAAACAGCTGTTTCTGATAAAAACAATGATGCATCAAAAATGCAAGAAGCACACGAATTACTTAAAAAATTCTATCATCACCTATTACTTAATACAAAAGAAGGTCAACCAGCGCTAGACTATTTAACAAATAGGGGCTTCACAAGGGAAATTATTGACAAGTTTGAAATTGGCTATGCCCTTGATTCATGGAACTTTGCTACGAAGTTTCTCCAGAAAAGAGGCTTTAAGCCTGAGTTGATGGAACGGGCCGGTTTACTCATCAAAAAGGAGGATGCCGGAACATTCTTTGATAGGTTTCGAAATCGCATTATGTTCCCAATTTGGGATCATCAAGGTAAAACCATTGCTTTTTCTGGCAGGGTGCTTGACAAGGGGCAGGAGCCGAAATATTTAAATAGTCCCGAAACGATTATTTTTAATAAGAGTAAGACCCTTTATAATTTCCATCAAGCAAGGCTTCATATCCGAAAACAACAGCAAGTCGTCCTTTTTGAAGGATTTGCAGATGTAATTGCAGCTGATTCAGCAGATGTTCCTAATTCAATTGGTACGATGGGCACATCCTTAACGGATGAACATGTAAAAATAATCAGAAGGAATGTGGAATCTGTTGTCATTTGCTATGACTCTGATAATGCAGGACTTGATGCTGCTTTACGAGCCTCAACCTTGCTTACTGAGGCAGGCTGTTATGTGAGAGTTGCAACAATGCCTAATGGCATGGACCCTGATGACTACATTAACAAATATGGCGCGGAGAAGTTTAAAAATGATGTAATAGGGGCAAGTCTTACATTAATGGCATTTAAAATGCAGTACTTAAGAAGAGGAAAAAATCTTCAGGATGAAGGAGAACGCATCCGTTATATAGAAGATGTACTTAAGGAAATATCCTCTTTAGAAAAGGCTGTCGAAAGAGACCATTATTTGCGCCAGTTAGCAAGTGAATTTTCAATTTCCCTTGATGCACTAAAAACTCAGCAACTTCAGTATTATAAATCTGAACGGAAAAAAAGGGATAATTTCTCTTCGAATAGAAATAATACGAAAGCGAAACCTACCGTATCTAAGCACTTACTTAAAGCCTATCATAATGCAGAACGTTTTTTACTCGCATATATGCTGCGGAATCGGGATATTGCTGATAAGGTCCAGGATCAGCTCCAAGCCGAATTCAATATTGAAGAACATCGAGCAATTATAACGTATTTATATGCATATTATGAAGAAGGCCATGAACCAGATATCAGTACATTTCTAACAAGGATACATGATGATAATCTAAAGCGGATTGTAACTGATATAGCAATGATGTCAATTGAAGAAGAAGTAACAGATTCTGTGTTATCAGATTATATCAAACAGGTGTTGAATCACAAAAAATTGTCAATGATAAGAGAAAAAGAGTCTGAACAACTTGAGGCTGAACGTAGCAAAGATTATTTGAGAGCCGCTACGATTGCAAATGAAATTATTCAAATGAAAAAAGCATTACATTAAAATAGGTTTTCTAACCTCTATGTCTTACTAGTTTTGGAAGGAGGGGAACAAATGGCTAAAAAGTCTAAAGAAGTTGATACAGAATTAACATTAGAACAAGTCAAAGAAAAATTAACAGAGCTAGGTAAAAAACGCGGTGTCTTAACCTATGAGGAGATCGCCGAGCGTATGTCCGGGTTTGAAGTTGAATCAGACCATCTTGATGAATACTATGAGTTCCTAGGAGAGCAGGGGATTGAATTATTAGGTGAAGGCGAAGGTCATGATGCTTCTGATGATAATGAAGATGACCCCAATATACAAGAGTTAGCCAAGGAAGAAGAATTTGATCTAAATGACCTAAGTGTTCCTCCAGGGGTTAAGATTAATGACCCAGTACGTATGTACTTAAAAGAAATTGGGCGTGTTGACCTACTTTCAGCAGACGATGAGATTCAGCTTGCTGAAAGAATTGAGCAAGGTGATGAAGAGGCCAAACGGCGACTTGCTGAGGCCAATTTACGTCTCGTAGTAAGTATTGCCAAGCGTTACGTTGGTCGCGGGATGCTTTTCCTAGATTTAATCCAAGAAGGGAACATGGGACTGATTAAGGCCGTCGAGAAATTTGATTATCGTAAAGGCTTCAAATTTAGTACGTATGCCACTTGGTGGATCCGTCAAGCTATAACTCGTGCCATTGCAGACCAAGCAAGAACCATCCGAATCCCTGTTCATATGGTTGAAACAATCAATAAATTAATCCGTGTACAACGTCAGTTACTCCAGGATCTTGGGCGTGAACCAACTCCTGAAGAAATTGGTGAGGATATGGATTTAACACCTGAGAAGGTTAGGGAAATCTTAAAGATTGCTCAAGAGCCTGTGTCATTAGAAACACCTATTGGTGAAGAAGATGACTCACATCTTGGCGATTTTATTGAAGACCAGGATGCAACATCTCCATCAGAACATGCTGCATATGAGCTTTTAAAGGAACAACTTGAAGATGTCCTTGATACCTTAACAGACAGAGAAGAAAACGTATTGCGTCTACGCTTTGGTTTAGACGACGGACGTACTCGCACCCTTGAAGAAGTAGGTAAGGTATTTGGTGTCACACGTGAGCGTATCCGCCAAATTGAAGCGAAAGCACTACGTAAACTACGTCACCCAAGCCGCAGCAAGAGACTAAAAGATTTCTTAGAATAAAAATTTTCATTTACATTTCGTAGTTTACTTCATAAAATTGAAGTAAACTATTTTTTTTGGGTCCTTTAGGCCCGTACTGCGTTAGTCACAAAGACATTGCTGCTTAGAAATAGCGTTTTTAGTCTTTGAATTTATACTCAAAAAAGGTGAACGCTTTCATGAATCAAGATCGAAAAAAAATCATTATTAACGAAATCCTGTATTGGCGAGAAAATAAATTACTCCCAGAGGCGTATTGCAATTTTCTTCTCTCCTTATACACAGAAGGAGAAGGAGTTGAACCCACTCAACCAACAGGTAACTCAAAGAACAAAACAAACATTTTTTTACTCGGAATTGGTTTACTTTTACCAGTTTTATTTCTTGTCACTTATTTTACTGAAATATCGCCTATATTGCAAATGGTAATAAACTTTATTTTTATAATAATCTGTACCTTAGGCTTAATTTTAAACCGAAAAAATCCATTTTTCGTACACATCGGTTCCATCATAATTGCTCTTTTTATCCTTCTTTTATCAGTAAACGTCAGTGATTATCTATTTAAAGGTTATGGAAATTATTTGTCAGTAGTTATATTATTGAATTGTTTTTGTTGGGTCATTGTTGGCATTTTTTCAAAGAAAAAATATTTTTTAATTGCCGGAGTTCTTGGAAGTATTATTTCAATCGCGATATTATTCAATATTTAAATTGTTTGAAAATTAATCATTACCCCTTATAATAGATATTGAAAACGCATACAACGGGAGGGGTATTATGAATTTCGATTTAACGACTGAGCAAAAAATGATTCAAAAAACGATTAGGGAGTTTTCCGAAGCAGAAGTTGCTCCAGGCGCTGAACAACGTGATAAAGACAAACGTTTCCCAATTGAGGTTTTTCAAAAGCTCGGTGAATTAGGGATGATGGGTCTACCTTTTCCCGAAGAATACGGCGGAGCGGATTCAGATACAATTAGCTTTGCAATCGTAGTTGAAGAACTAAGCCGTGCCTGTGGGTCTACCGGAATTACATACTCGGCACATATCTCGCTAGGCGGTGCACCCCTTCATTTATTTGGAACGAAAGAACAAAAGCAAAAATATTTATCACCCATCTGTACCGGAGAGTCACTGGGTGCATTCGGACTAACCGAGCCAAATGCTGGCTCAGACGCTGGAGGAACGCAAACTGAGGCCGTACTTGAGAATAATGAATTTATAATCAACGGAAATAAATGTTTTATCACCAATGCTAGCTTTGCTAAGCATCTTGCTCTCACTGCGATAACAGGGCGAGATAGCGGGAAAAAGGAAATTAGTGCGATTATTGTTCCAACTGATACAGAAGGATTTAAAGTAATTGATAATTATGAGAAAATGGGGCTTAATGCTTCTAACACGACAGAGTTAGTTTTAGAAAATGTTTGTGTTCCAGAGGAGAATTTACTTGGCAAACGTGGAGAAGGCTTTAAGCAGTTTCTAATCACGTTAGATGGTGGCAGGATTGGAATTGGAGCTATGGCAGTTGGAATTGCTCAAGCAGCTTATGAAAAGGCGTTAGCGTACGCTAGAGAGCGGAAACAATTCGGTAGAGCGATTTCTAGCTTTCAAGCGATACAATTTAAATTAGCAGATATGGCAATGAAAATTGAATTGGCACGAAATATGGTGTATAAAGCAGCATGGTTGAAAGATCAAAACCGAAATTTTTCAAAAGAAGCATCTATGGCTAAGTTATATGCATCAGAAATTTGCATGGAGGTTACAAATCAAGCCGTTCAAATTCACGGCGGGTATGGATATATGAAAGAATATCATGTTGAAAGATTTATGAGGGATGCAAAGCTTCTTGAAATCGGAGAAGGGACATCTGAAATTCAACGAATGGTAATTGCCAGAGCAATTGGATGTTAATAAATGATGTAATTAAGAACTCCTTGCCCTTTGGTTTGGAGTTTTTTATTAGTCTTTTTGACAAATTTGTGACGTTTTTGTGTAATATAATTTTGCAATAATGTGTTAATAGTATTCTTTGTACAATTAGGACTTTCACTTCTAGCATTTTTCAAGTAAAATAGAGAGTGTTTGTATAGAATATATATTAACTTCTTTAATGATGATGTACATAAGGTAAGGGAGGTCAGAAAATGAAAAAGAATCCATTGATACCATTTGCTCTTATTGCAGTATTCGGTATTGGACTTATGTTCCTATTAGGTTTTGTTGGATTAGGTAACATGGACGAAATGGCAAACAAAGGTGAAGAAGCACCAGAAACAGCTGCTGCTTCCCCAGAAGAGATTGTCAAAAGTACATGTGCTGCTTGCCATGGACAGGATTTAGCTGGTCAAGGTACTGCACCCGCATTAAAAGGTCTTGATTTATCTGTTGAAGAAATTCAAGATGTAATTACGAATGGTAAAGGTGCAATGCCAGGTGGCTTAGTTAAAGACCCTGCACAAGTACAAGAAATTGCAAATTGGTTAGTTGAACAAAAATAAATAATAGATTAAAACCCTTTGCATGTAATGTAAGGGGTTTTTTTCTGCAGATGGAAGTTTAACTGTACTTCTTGTATAATTAACTTTATTCAAAAAGGCCCTACCACTGGAGGTATTATTCTAATCCAAGTATGTATCAATACCTTGGCTGAATAAAGTTAATGCCTCCGGCGGATGCCTCAGATTTTTAGAGGAAAGTTTTCGAGCAAACTCGAAAAAAATCTGGGCACAATTACGCTAAAGCGTATTGATTACTAATTTTAAAAAAATGTGGTGTTATTATGAATGAAGAGAAACTATCAAAGCGGCTTGAAACCGTTGCATCATACATACCAAAAGGGGCTATTTTAGCGGACATTGGCTCTGACCATGCTTATTTACCGTGCTATGCATTTCTTAATGGCATGATTTCAAAAGGAATAGCAGGAGAAGTGGCAGAAGGTCCTTTAAAATCAGCCAAAAAACAAATCTCTAAAAATCAGCTTGATGAGGTCTTAGAGGCCCGAAAAGGAGATGGCCTTGAAGTTATTCAACCAAATGAAGTCACATGTATAACCATTGCTGGAATGGGTGGATCACTCATTCGCTCCATCCTTGATAACGGTAAAACCAGACTACCTGGTGTGGATAGACTTATCTTACAACCGAATATCGGAGCTTCTACGATTAGGGAATGGTTGATTAAAAATAATTGGGAACTAATTGCTGAAGAAATTTTAGAGGAAGATAAAAAAATTTACGAAGTACTAGTTGCTGAAAAAGGAGACCCACAAAAACCATATAAAAATGTACAACAAGAATTATTGCTTGGTCCATTTTTATTACAAGAAAAAAATCCAATTTTTATAAGAAAATGGACTCATGAGTTAAAACATTGGGAGAGAATTATCGAACAGCTTAAGGAAGCAGGCGAGACCCCTGAAAACCGAATGAGAAAACAAGAACTCGAGCAAAAGATCAAGATCGTTAAGGAGGCGTTAAAATGAGCAAAGTACCGAACGGATTTGAAGTGATTCAAGTATTTGAGCAATTTTCTCCAAAACATTTAGCTGTTGAAGGTGACCGTGAAAAAATTGGTCTTCAAATTGGAACATTAAATAAACCCGTAAAGAAGATTATGGTTGTGCTTGATGTCTTAGAGGATGTTGTAGACGAAGCCATCGCAAATGATGTCGATTTAATTATCGCCCATCATCCACCGATTTTCCGTCCGTTAAAAGCTATTCAAACCGATACTCCTGCCGGAAGAATCATAGAAAAATGTATTTTACATAAGATTGCGGTCTATGCAGCACATACGAATCTCGATGTAGCAGTCGGTGGGGTCAATGATTTACTAGCCAATGCATTAGAGCTAACAAATATTGAATTACTTGCCCCAACCTACGAGGAAAGACTGAAAAAACTAGCTGTTTATGTTCCGAAAGATTCTGCTGAGGATGTTCGGATGGCATTAGGTGCAGCCGGTGCAGGGTTTATCGGTAATTATAGTCATTGTTCGTTTAATACACAGGGTACAGGGACCTTCCTGCCACAAGAAGGAACAAACCCTCATATCGGGGAAATTGCCAAATTAGAGGAAGTAGATGAAATCAGAATTGAAACAGTTTTTCCAATCAGTCTCCAAAAAAAGGTCATCACGTCCATGCATCATGCTCATCCTTATGAAGAAGTTGCCTATGATATTTATCCGCTTGAAAATGAGGGGAACGTACTAGGTCTTGGCCGGGTTGGTTATCTCGAACAAGAGATGACACTTGAGCAATTTGCACAGCATGTAAAGAATAAATTAGATGTGGATGGACTTCGTGTCGTTGGTTCACTCTCAGATAAAGTAAAAAAGGTTGCTGTGCTTGGTGGTGACGGCAATAAATATATTTCATATGCGAAAAGAGCCGGGGCAGACGTATATGTTACAGGGGATATGTATTACCATGTGGCTCATGATGCAATGATGATGGGTCTTAATATTGTGGACCCTGGTCATAATATTGAGAAGGTCATGAAAAAAGGCGTAGCGAATGTCCTAACAGAGCGTTTTAAAGAAAAGAAATTTGAAGTTTCAGTTATTACATCTGAATTAAATACCGACCCATTTACTTTTGTATAACATAAAAAGGTACTCCACAATTTTGGAGTACCTTTTGCTTATTTTTTAGGGACTTTTACCTTTGGTAATACTTTATGAAGTGGAACTTTTCGAACACGTTCCCAGGTTTCTTCATTTTCTGGGTCATATTGTTCTAAGAAATTGATGACTTCTTTTGTAATCGGTGTTGGAGTAGAAGCGCCTGCTGTAACAGCTACCTTCTCTACACCTTCGAGCCATTCAAGTTGAATGTCACTCACGTCTGCTACACGATAAGCTGTTGTACCTGCAATTTCCTTCGAAACTTGTGCAAGACGGTTTGAGTTATTGCTCATCGGGTCTCCAACTACGATCGTTAAATCGGCTTCTTTTGCCTGTTCTGCAACGGCTTCTTGACGAACCTGTGTAGCTAAACAAATTTCATTATGGACTTCTGTATGTGGGAATTTTTCCTTCACCTTTTCCATAACATGTTGAACATCCCATTGGCTCATTGTTGTTTGGTTTGTTACAACAAGTTTTTCGCTATTTAGCTCAAGTTTTTCAACATCTTCTACCGTTTGAACGAGATGAACAAAACCAGGAGCTTCACCAATTGCTCCTTCTGGCTCCGGATGGCCTTTTTTTCCAATATAGATAATGTGGTAGCCTTCAGCTGACTTTTCTTTAATCAAATCATGTGTTCTTGTTACGTCTGGGCATGTCGCATCAAGGGTAACAAGACCTCTTTCCTTCGCTAATTGTTTCACCTCAGGTGATACACCATGTGCTGTAAAAATGACAGTACCCTCTTTGACTTGATTTAGAATTTCTAGACGATTCGGTCCATCAAGTGTGATGATTCCATCTTCCTCAAAGGCATCTGTAACATGTTTATTGTGAACAATCATTCCTAATATATAAATGGGTCTCGGTAATGATTTATCTAAAGCAGCATTTTTTGCAATTACCATCGCATCCACTACACCGTAGCAATAACCGCGCGGTGCAATTTTGATTACATCCATGCACTTCTCCTCCTCAGGTAATAAATCGGATAGCTTATACCATATATTATAATATACTGGTACTCTCGTAATCTCGTATTTATTATATCTGAGTATGAAGGATAATACAAAGTCTTTTAAATGTAAAGCTTTGGTACGGATTGTCCAGAACCGGTTGCTTTCGGTTTTTCTTTTTCGATTTCAATATCCTCATCGTTTGAGGTCACGTCAGATAGTGAAATTGTTTCATTCTCTTCTTTAGTCTCTTCCGTTGTTTCCTCTTCATTTCCTGCATTTTTTATGGCACTGTACATTTTAATCATGGCTGGAATATTTTTCATTAATGGGCCATATTGCTGAACCATTGGAACAACGGATTCTGCCATTTTTAAGGTCTTTTGTACATTACCTAACATTGCACTTAAATTCGAAGGATTCGCTAAATTTTGAAGAGTACCAGGGTTTACCCCTTGCGAAGGGTTAAAAAGGCCAGGCATACCTCCCATTCCTTGCACTGGATTTGATTTCCCCATACCAGGGATTAATTTCTTGAGAAGACCGCCTAAGCCAGATCCTCCTTGTCCTTGCATCCCTCGCATCCCCTGCATGCCTTGCATACTTCGCATCCCTCGCATCCCTTGCATACCACCGAACATTCCAGGTGGTCGGAAACCAGATTGCTGCGGGAACATCGATGGTGGCCTCATCTGCCTCATTTGGTTCATTGGATTTATTGGTTGTCTTGGATAATACATTTACTTATCCTCCTTTCACATTACCGCGACTAAGTAGAAGAACGAATATAGTGATAATACCTTGTTTGTAGGATATGCGAAAAGGGATTTGAATGTTTAAGTTAAACACTTAATTGGGCTTGATTGGTGTTTTTTAATCCTTTCCTTTATAATTAATTGTTAGGTTATGATTGATACATACTATTAAAATGAACCTTACATACAAAATTCACTTTATATAAATGAGGGATCGTAATGACAGTACAAGATTTTGAACGTTTTCAATTTCATCCATTTATACTTGAGGCTTTAAAGGAGATTAAATTTAAAAAGCCAACTGAAATTCAAGAACGATTAATACCAAGCATCCAGCGAGGCGAGAATGCCATTGGTCAATCACAAACTGGAACAGGTAAAACACATGCATATCTATTACCGATTATCAATAAGATTGACCCGGAAAGACCAGAGGTACAAGCGGTTATAACAGCCCCAACAAGAGAGCTTGCGACTCAAATTTATCAAGAGATTAGCAAAATTACAAAATTCAGTGAAGAGAATCCAATTACAGCAAAATTATTTGTAGGTGGAACAGACAAGGCGCGTGCAATCGAGAAGCTAAAAACACAGCCGCATATTGTTGTCGGAACACCTGGAAGAATTCATGATTTAGTCAAGGAACAGGCTCTTCAGGTATACACGGCAAAACAAATCGTTGTTGATGAAGCAGATTTGATGCTTGATATGGGCTTCATTGAAGATGTTGACCAGATTGCATCAAGAATGACGGAAGACCTTCAGATTTTGGTATTTTCAGCAACGATACCAGAAAAATTAAAGCCCTTTTTAAAAAAATATATGGAAAATCCGCGGTACACTCATGTTGCCCCGAAGCAGGCTACAGCTGCAAAGGTAGAGCATATTCTAGTTCCACTTCGCCATCGAAACAAGCCAGCCCTGCTAAAGTCGATGTTGGAGGCGTACAACCCATATTTGGCAATCATTTTTACAAACACTAAAAAAATGGCTGACGAAGTAGCAGATGTCTTGATAGAAAAAGGGATGAAGGTTGGAAGAATCCATGGGGACCTGCCACCTCGTGAACGTAAAAAAGTCATGAAACAAATCAATTCACTGGAATTTCAATATGTCGTAGCAACTGATTTAGCTGCAAGAGGAATCGATATTGAAGGTGTAAGCCATGTGATCAATTATGAATTACCTAGTGATCTTGATTTTTACATTCATAGAGTTGGAAGAACAGCTAGAGCGGGTAATTCAGGAATAGCTGCGACCATTTATGATCTTTCTGACGAAGACGCGATTGTAAGGCTTGAAAAAATGGGAATTGCTTTTGTGAATATGGACCTTGAAAAGGACGAGTGGGTCCAGGTCGGTGAGAGAAATAAGCGAAAGGCCCGTAAAAAACAAGCAGATGATATTGACGAAATTGCGAAAAACAAAGTAAAAAAGCCTAAAAAGGTAAAGCCGGGCTATAAGAAAAAAATGAACAAGGAAATGGAAGAGTTCAAAAAGCGCCAAAGACGTTTAAAAAGAAAATAATTGCTTGGTATGATAAAATGACTCTATGAATTGTTCTTTGGGAGATTGGAGTGGAAAGTATGCTTAAAATTGGCTCACATGTTTCAATGAGCGGTAAAAAGATGCTTCTAGCGGCAAGTGAGGAAGCAGTGTCGTATGGTGCAAATACATTCATGATTTATACAGGTGCACCACAAAATACGAGACGAAAAAAAATTGAAGACTTAAATATAGAGGCTGGCCATGCTCATATGAAGGAAAATGGGATTGATAATATCATTGTCCATGCTCCTTATATTATTAATATTGGCAACTCTTCAAATCCTGCTACTTTTGAACTGGGTGTGAATTTCTTACGTTCCGAAATTGAGAGAACAGAAGCGCTAGGGGCAAATCAAATTGTCCTTCATCCTGGTGCTCATGTTGGTGCTGGAGCGGATGTAGGAATTAAGAAAATTATCGAAGGTCTAAATGAAGTCCTGACAAAAGATCAAAAAGTACAAATTGCCTTAGAAACAATGGCTGGAAAAGGCTCTGAATGTGGAAGGTCTTTTGAAGAAATCGCACAAATTATTGATGGTGTCACACTTAATGACAAATTATCGGTTTGTTTTGATACATGTCATACCCATGATGCTGGTTATGATATTGTGAATGATTTTGATGGGGTACTGGAGCAATTTGATCAATTAGTTGGCCTTGATCGAATTAAAGTTCTTCATATTAATGATAGCAAAAATGAAAAAGGGGCTGGAAAAGACCGGCACGAAAATATCGGATATGGGAAAATTGGATTCAAGGCAATTAATTATATTGTTCACCATCCTTCCCTTGAAAATGTCCCTAAAATACTTGAAACACCTTATGTTGGTGAAGATAAAAATAATAAGAAAGCACCATATAAGTTTGAAATTGAAATGCTCCGATCAAAATCCTTTGATGAGGATTTATTAGAGAAAATTATGAATCAATAAGTTAAAAAAGCTGTCGAAAATGACAGCTTTTTTTTAACTTGTGAATTTGATAAACAATTGGTTTAATTTTCTAGCGACCTCAGGACTTGTTATTTGAGCAATTTCTCTTAATAGTTGATTTTTTTCTTCTGGATTAAAAATATTTATATTTTTCTTTTTTCGAATCAATTTTAACACATTTGTTGCTTGAGCTTTGGTTACATATATATCATATTGTTTTCCATATTTCATTAAGTCATCTGGTGTTAAGGTCTTTAGTTTTTGGTTTATGATTTGCTGATAAATATTCATATTTACACTCTTCACCTTCCTCACGTTAGTTTATTTAAACACGAAAAGGTGTGTGCATAAAACTTCCATTACTTAATTAATTCGTTGAAAAGGCTTCTGTACTCAGTTGTCTTATTTTCGGTTATCAATTTTCTTTACTTTATCATATTCATCCTGTATACTTCATAAAGTATAAATCGTAATGATTCTTAATAAGTTGAAATAAACAAAAAATAAGGTGATAACTTGACACAGTCAAATTCGGTATTGACAATAAAGGATCTTTCTTTTCGGTATGATGAACAAACCGTATTAGAAAATATCAATTTAGATGTTCCTCAGAGCGCCTTCCTCGCGATTGTCGGGCCGAACGGTTCCGGTAAAACTACATTGCTAAAAAGCATTCTTGGACTTGTAAAACTGCAAAAAGGATCAATAGAATTGTTTGGAACACCCATTTCTAAATTTAAAGAATGGCCAAAAATTGGATTTGTATCTCAAAAGGCGAATAGTTTTAATTCGGGGTTTCCGGCAACGGTATTTGAGGTCGTCTCGAGCGGGTTAACAGCAAAACTTGGATTGTTTCATTTTTTCAAGGATGCGCACAAGAAAAAAATAATTGAAGCCTTACAATCAGTTGGTATGGAAGAATTTTTATATCGAAACATTGGAGAACTTTCGGGAGGGCAACAGCAGCGTGTCTTTATCGCGAGGGCACTTGTAAGTGAACCTGAGCTTCTTATTCTTGACGAACCTACAGTAGGGGTTGACGCAAAGACAGTACAAACTTTTTACCACATGCTTGAAGATATTAATAAGAAAAAGGGAATTACATTGATTTTAGTTACCCATGATGTAGGGACGGTCTCGGAAAAAGTGTCTCATGTCGCATGTTTAAATAAGCATCTTCACTTCCATGGAAGTGCGAAAGAATTTGAACATGTCCAAGACCAGGATTTATCCCAGTTTTATGGTCATTCACTTCAAGTAATTACCCATGAACATACTCATGGAAGGTGAAACGATGCTTTCAGATATTTTTCAATATGAATTTTTACAAAATGCATTCTTAAGTGGTTTACTGATTGGGTTGATTGCACCGATGCTTGGTGTTTTTATTGTGGTTAGAAGGCTATCACTTATTGCAGATGCCCTAAGCCATGTAACGTTAGCGGGGATTGCGGCAAGTCTTTTCCTTGACAAAAAGCTAGGATTTACTCAACCCATTAATCCTATTTATATGGGAATGACGTTCTCGGTTCTTGGCTCACTTTTCATTGAACGGTTAAGAACGGTATACAAGCATTATCAGGAGCTTGCTATTCCAATTATTTTATCAGGTGGAATAGGTTTAGGTGTTATTTTTATTTCTTTAGCGGACGGGTTTAACACTGATTTATTCAATTATTTATTCGGAAGTGTGAGCGCAATAAGTCGCTCAGATTTATGGATGATTGTTGGAATTTCTGTACTTGTTATTTTAATTGTCATTTTCTTATATAAGGAATTATTCCTATTATCATTCGATGAAGAACATGCAGCTGTTTCTGGAATAAATGCAAAAACAATTCACTTTATTTTCATTGTGACTGTTGCTTTAGTAATTGCAGCTTCCATGAGAATTGTCGGTATCTTATTAGTTTCGTCCTTAATGACATTACCGGTTGCAGCAGCAATTCGAATTGCCAAAGGCTTTAAACAAACGATTATCTTATCCGTGGTATTTGGTGAAATAGCGGTAATCTTTGGATTAGTGCTTTCCTATTATCTTGATTTAGCTCCAGGAGGTACCATCGTTGTACTTGCAATACTGATTCTATTGGGTGCAATTGGTTGGAAAAAATGGTGGAAAGGAAGAGCAGCATGAATGTATCTGAAGCGATGCAATTAATGAAGGAAAAAGGGTTTAAACATACTGGTAAAAGACAGGAAATGCTTGAATTATTTTCTGTTTCTGATAAATACTTAACCGCAAAGGATGTTTTGGACAGTTTAAAGGAAAACTATCCTGGACTAAGCTTTGACACGATTTATCGAAACCTTTCTTTATTTGCGGATTTGGGTATTTTGGAAATGACGGAGCTTTCAGGGGAAAAACATTTTCGTTTTACGTGTGGTGGGAGCCACCATCACCACCATTTTATTTGCTTAGAATGCGGAAAAACAAAGGAGATTGAATCCTGTCCGATGGATAAAATCATCGACAACTTATCCGGTTATGATGTAACAGGGCATAAATTCGAAATTTATGGATCCTGTCCGGAATGCAGGGCATAAATTCGGCTGTGACTTCCTATATAGTCAATGATTAACAATTATATTTCTGTCTGCCTATACTCATACTATAAATGCTCCTTACCCATAAGGAAAGCGAGGGATAAGCATGGCAGAACAAGATAATAACGTAAAAAATTCTCAAAACAATAATGATTTTGATTACTACGTTGATCCAAACTTAGGTGCAAATGCTGACTCAAGCTATAAAGAGGAAACGGCAGCAGAGGTTGCCGCTCCAATTAATTATGGAACCACAAAACGTGAAGCTGACCGTGGGCAAACGAATGATAAAGCAGGTGGGGCAGGTTTAGGATGGCTGGCTCTAGCTTTATCAATCATTTCCTTATTTGTAATGCCTGTATTATTAGGAGCAGCAGGTATTATAATCGGATTCATTGCACGTCGACGTGGAGCAACTGGTTTAGGAGCATGGGCAATCGGGATCGGTGCTGTATCAATTATCGTAGGCATCTTCATCCTCCCATTCTTTTAACAAGTAAACAGTAATAAAACAAGCCCGACACTCATGTGCCGGGCTTGTTTTTATTCTTCTGTCTAGCTTCAGCGCCTAGCCCCTCGAGTCACAAGCCGTTCCGTCCAACCTTCTTAACGGCCCGTCTTGTGCTTGTCGGACTTGCACAGGAGGTGCTGACATCGACGTTTGCCACAGGACGTGGCAGTTCTTAGTCGATGCTCCTCATTTAGGCGCTTGCGCTTTTCTATTGTTCCGCAGCTTGTTTTGCATAATATTCCTCTGCAAGCTTGTCGATTTCTTTTTTCAATTCTTCAACCATGGTTTCTTCAGGTACTTTACGAACGGTTTTTCCGTGACGGAAAAGTAGTCCTTCGCCTCTTGCGCCTGCAATCCCGATATCAGCCTCTTTAGCCTCTCCTGGACCATTTACCGCACAGCCTAATACTGAAACCTTTATTGGTGCTTTAATCGTTGAAATATACTCTTCAACCTCATTTGCGATTTTGATGAGATCAATTTCAATTCTTCCGCATGTTGGGCATGAAACTAATGTTGCTGCATTTGAAATTAAACCAAATGATTTTAACAGTTCGCGGGCAACTTTAACTTCCTCAACAGGGTCTGCACTAAGTGAAACACGTAATGTGTTTCCGATTCCCTTACTTAAAATAGCACCCAAGCCTGCTGCACTTTTCACTGTTCCAGAAAACAGTGTACCAGATTCAGTAATGCCTAAGTGTAGCGGATAATCAAATGCTTTTGCTGCTTTTTCATAGGCTTCAATGGCAAGTGTCACAGTTGAGGCTTTCATTGACACGATAATGTCATGGAAATCAAGATCTTCTAAGATTTTAATATGGTGTAATGCACTTTCGACCATACCGTCTGCAGTTGGATACCCATATTTATCAAGGATACGTTTCTCTAACGATCCAGCATTTACCCCAATACGGATTGGAATTCCTTTTTCCTTCGCTGCTTTAACAACAGCTTCAACCTTTTCTTTACGACCGATATTACCAGGGTTAATCCGAATTTTGTCGGCTCCTCCCTCAATCGCTTTTAAGGCTAATTTATAATCGAAATGTATATCAACTACAAGTGGAATTGAAATTCTTTTTTTAATTTCAGGAATTGCATTTGCTGCGCGTTCATCAGGACATGCAACACGAACAATTTGACATCCTGCTTCTTCAAGACGTTTGATTTCTGCAACAGTTGCATCAACATCATGTGTCTTAGTAGTGGTCATACTTTGAATAATTACTTCATTATTACCACCAATCGTTAAATTACCAACCTTTACAGGGCGTGTTTTTGTACGATGGATGATTTCACTCACGAATATCGCTCCTTTAAGTTAAAAGCTATTTAATCAGTCACTTCTATAAGAGTAATCCTTTATTAGAAAAATATCTAGTCTAAAAAATCAATTACTTGCCTATTGTACAGTTGAATCAAAAAATTGACAAGAAAAGACCCTTATTCATTTGTATATAATGGGAACTTATAGGTTTTTCCAATTTGGAGAAGTTCGGCCTTACTTTCAGGGTTTAGCTCTTCAAAGTCGTTAATCACCGATTCAATGGACGTGATTCGCGTCCCTTCATTTACTTTTTCAACGATTGATAATAATGTATCACCGGCTTTTACAGTGATTTTCTTATAGGGATCATCTGTTGTTTGGGCAATGACCTCAGTTGCCTCAATTGGTTCATTTTTTGCAACTGGTAGAGTTCCAATTCTCATATCGTAATAAATAATAAATATAATGAATACAAATGCTAGGAATGCGAAGAATCGCTTCATCTTCATAACCTCCGCTATGTCTACTTGATACAGGTTATGCTTGACTTACTTGGATATTCCTAAAAATAATAGAAAAAGGATAAAATTTACTAGGGAAGCTAGAATTAATACAGGGAGGTTTCTTAATTTGGTATTTCTAATGTGGACAATCATTATTGTCTTGTTTCTAATTGCCTTTGTTGGTCTTGTTTATCCGATCATACCGAGTGTGCTTTTTATTGCAGGCGGATTTTTGGTGTATGGTTTCTTTCAAGGTTTTGATTCATTGTCAATTTGGTTCTGGGTAATAGAAGGTTTGTTTCTCCTTCTATTATTAGGTGCTGATTATGCAACGAATTTGCTAGGGGTTAAAAAGTATGGTGGTAGCAAAGCGGCTGTTTGGGGGAGTACGATTGGTCTTCTAATTGGACCTTTTGTGATACCGATTTTTGGTATTATCATCGGTCCATTCCTTGGGGCATTTCTAGCAGAACTACTCGTACATAAAAAGAATCTAAAAGATTCTTTTAAAAGTGGCATTGGTTCCCTTATTGGTTTCCTTAGTGGTGTGGTTGCAAAAGGAGTCATCCAAGCTATTATGATTATCTATTTCTTGTTTGTTGTGTTATGAGAATAAAAGCCGCACTTTAGTGGAACGTTAAATCTGGTGCTGTATTGGTAATGAGCAAAGCGTTTTATTTGAAAGATTATACTTATTTTGGTAATCTTACATGTGAGGGCTACTGAAAACGAATTCGTTTTCAAAAGGTTCAATATTACATATATTTTAGGAGGAATTTAACATGGCATACGAATTACCACAATTACCTTATGCTTATGATGCACTAGAGCCACACATCGACAAGGAAACTATGAACATTCACCACACTAAGCATCACAACACTTACGTAACCAACGTAAACAATGCGATTGCTGGTAAAGCTGATTTAGAAAGCAAATCAGTAGAGGAATTAGTTTCAAATCTTGATGCTGTTCCAGAAGATATCCGTACAGCAGTTAGAAACAATGGCGGTGGACATGCAAACCACAGCTTGTTCTGGACAATTCTTTCTCCAAACGGTGGCGGTGAGCCAACTGGCGAATTAGCTGACGCAATCAACAGCAAATTCGGAAGCTTTGAAGCATTCAAAGATGAGTTCTCTAAAGCAGCTACAACTCGCTTCGGTTCTGGCTGGGCTTGGTTAGTGGTTAACAATGGTGAGCTTGAAGTAACAAGCACTCCAAACCAAGACTCTCCATTAATGGAAGGTAAAACTCCAGTTCTTGGTCTAGATGTTTGGGAGCATGCTTACTACTTAAACTATCAAAACCGTCGTCCTGATTATATTGCTGCATTCTTCAATGTAGTAAATTGGGAAGAAGTAGCAAACCGTTACAACGCTGCAAAATAATTAAGATTCAAAGCCAGTGGATTCGTTCACTGGCTTTTCTTATGCTTGTCGGACTTGCACACGACAAGGAATGCTTCGACAGCATAATCATCGTACTTTTCTAAGTATATCTCCTTTTTTTTATCACACAATAATGAGTGTAGATAAAAAAGGGGAGTCAGCAAATGTTTCGTTTTAAAAAGGTACTCGGTGATGTACCTATACACAGAGATTTAATTTTGTTACTTGTCATCGGTGGATTATATGCGCTAAGTATCGCTTTATCAAACACGTTTGTAAACGTCTATTTGTGGAAACAGTCCGGTGAATTTAAAGATTTAGGCTTATATAATTTAGCAGTCGTCGTTTTACAACCATTAACCTTTATTCTTGCAGGCAGATGGGCCAAAAAAATCGATAGAGTGATCGTATTAAGGCTTGGAGTTTCATTCTTAGCCATTTTTTATATCACCGTTTTGTGGATTGGTGAGAATGCCTCAGATTATTTATTAATTTTAGGGGGGCTGCTTGGAATAGGCTATGGTTTTTATTGGTTAGCGTTTAATGTCTTAACCTTTGAAATTACGGAGCCTGAAACAAGAGACTTTTTCAACGGATTTTTAGGATTGCTTGGTTCATTTGCTGGAATGATTGGTCCTATCGCAGCTGGAATCATCATTTCTTCTATGGAAAGCTTTACAGGTTACACAGTTATTTTCGGAATTTCCTTAGGATTATTTACTGGAGCGGTTGTGCTTAGCTTCTTCTTAAAAAGGCGCAGTGCTGAAGGGGATTTCGTTTTTAGGAGAATTCTTGATGAGCGAAAAAATAATTCGAATTGGAAGAATATCCTACATGCACATTTTTTTCAAGGAATTCGTGAAGGGACCTTTGTGTTTGTCATTTCTGTATTTGTTTTCGTGGCAACTGGCAGTGAGCTAGCCTTAGGGAAATTTGGTTTAATCAATTCAGCCGTATCTTTTTTGTTTTATTTTCTAGCAACGAGGTTAATCAAAAAGAAAATGCGCAAAAAAGCAATTCTTATTGGAGGCATAATGGTATATCTTGCTATTTTTGCGATTCTTTTTGATGTAACCTATGCAAGGCTGATTATATATGGTGTTATTATTGGAGCTGCCTACCCGATTTTGCTCGTCCCATATAATTCATTAACCTATGATGTGATTGGTAAGGGATGGAACGCAAAAGAGATGAGGATTGAATATGTGGTCGTAAGGGAAGTCTTTTTAAATCTTGGCAGGATCCTATCGATTCTGCTATTCCTAATCGCTGTTATATTTTTCGATGAAAAACAAAGTATTCCGATTCTTCTAGCTGTGATTGGAGCAGGCCATGTAGTCCTTTATTTACCGATTAGGCGAATTGAAACACCTGATGCTGCTGGTAAACTTCAGTCAAAATCGGGTGCAAACCGAAAACTAATTGAAGGTGAAGGAGGCTCTACAGCTTAACTTTATTCAGCTGAGGGCTGAATAAAGTTAAGTGCCCCCGGCGGATGCCTCAGATTTTCTGAGGGAGTTTCGAGCAAGCTCGGAAAATCTGGGCGCAAATACGCCAAGGCGTATTTGATTTAGCATTTTTTATCATGGAAAAAAGTTTGAGTTTCTTTTACAATAGAAATAAAGGCACCTAGCCTGGCTAGGTGCTTTTTTTAATCATAAGAATTCAGTACATGATAAAATAAAGATTAGGAAAAAAATAAAGGTAGTTGATGTTCATGATGAAAAAGAAAAAATCACATGTTCCTTTTCGATTAAATATGTTATTCTTTGCGGTCTTTTTACTTTTCTCAGCCTTGATTTTAAGGCTTGGGGTGGTTCAAATTGTTCACGGTGAGAAATATCAAAAGGAAGTTGAAAAAACAGAAAATGAAATTGTCAATCTTCCCGTTCCACGTGGAAAGATTTATGACAAAAATGGAAATGTTATCGTGGATAATAAGGGTTTAAATGCCATCACATACACTCGTGCGAGAGATACGAAACAAGATGATGTACTAAAGGTTGCTGAAACCCTTGCGACGTTGATTGATATGAAGACGGACAAAGTCACTGAGCGTGATTTGAAAGATTTTTGGATGCTTAAAAATCCAGACGAGGCTAAAGCGAAAGTTACGGAGGAAGAACTGCAGAAAGAGCAAGATGGAGATTTATCAAGTAAAGATATTTATAAACTCCAAATCGAACGAATTACGGAAGAGGAACTAAACGAGATTACTGAATCAGAGTTGGAGGTAGCGGCCATATTTCGTGAAATGACGAAGGGCTATGCACTTGTTCCGCAAATTGTCAAAAATGAAAATGTGACACCTGAGGAATATGCAGTTGTCAGTGAAAATCTCGAGAATTTACCAGGTGTCAACACCACAACCGATTGGGTTCGAGATTATAAATATGACTACACGTTAAAATCCATTCTTGGCAGAATCTCCGATACGGATGAAGGTCTTCCAAGCGATAAACTTGATTATTATTTAGCCCGAGGCTATAACCGTAATGACCGTGTTGGATTAAGCTATTTAGAAGCACAATATGAATCCGTACTTCATGGTCAAAAGGCTAAAGTAGAAAATGTCATTAAAGGAAATGCAGTACAAGAAACCATTTTAATATCAGAAGGACAAAGGGGGAGTGACCTTGTTCTTACCATTGACATGGAGCTGCAGCAAGCGGTCGAACAAATTATTGAAGACCAGATGCTGGCTCATAAATCAATGAGAAATACTCAATATCTCGACCGCGCATTTGTCGTCATGATGAATCCTAATACAGGTGAAATTTTAAGTATGGCAGGGAAGGTCTACACAAAAGGCAAAGACGGCAAGATGGAATTCCAGGATTATGCGCTAGGGACAATGAATGCCGCATATGAGATGGGTTCGACTATTAAAGGCGCGACTATGTTGACTGGGTATGATACAGGAGTTATTGATATTGGTTCGATGTACTACGACGCACCAATTAAAATTAAAGGAACAGAAACAAAGGCATCGTGGAAAAACTTAGGACCGACCAATGATCTAAAAGCACTTGAAATGTCATCGAACGTCTATATGTTTAGGACATTCCTTGATTTAGCAGGTGGACATTATGTCTATAACCAACCGATTTCAATTGATTACGATGCATTTCGTACGGTTAGAAATTATTTTAGTCAATTCGGATTAGGAGTAAAAACAGGTATTGATTTACCAGGTGAGGCTTCAGGATATCCTGGCCCATTGTTTGGTCCAGGTTTGCTAATGGACTTGGCGATTGGACAATATGACACCTATACAACCTTGCAATTAGCACAATATGTGTCAACGATTGCGAATGATGGATATCGAATGCAGCCTAAGATTGTAAGGGAAATTCATCAACCTACTATGGAAGAAGACGAATTAGGTCCAATACAAAAGCCATTTGAACCAACTGTTTTAAATAAAGTTGATATTGATCAGAAATATTTCGATCGTGTCCAACAAGGATTTAAATTAGTTTTTCAAGGTAGAAATGGTACTGCCAGAAGTGTATTTGCAGGTAAACCTTATAATCCTGCTGGAAAAACAGGTACAGCACAATCGTTTATTAAAGGGATAGAGGCTGTCAATAGTACACTTGTAGGCTATGCTCCATTTGACAATCCCGAGGTGGCATTTGCTGTAGTTATCCCATACGCATATTATGGAAACACTTCTCATAATATGAACCTTAAAGTGGGGGAAGCCATTTTAGACAAATATTTTGAACTAAAAGAAAAGAGGGCTACCCAGCCACAACAAACAACAGAGACACCGGAAACGGATACCCAGCAAGAAACAACTGAAAATGAAGAAGAAGCTCAATAAACTTAAATATAGCAAGTAAAGCCTAACGTAACCGTTAGGCTTTTTTCTATCCAATGAAATGACATCGTTATCGACAAAAATTGGGTTTATTCATCAATTTACGCAAATTTACAAAACCTTTACATGGAATTCATACGAGATTAATAGAATCAGATTATTCTAATCATGTAAGACAAAGCAAAACAAACTCACTCTTAGGGGGAATAACGGAATGAAACGCTTAAAGTTTTTAGGTTTAGCACTGATCTCAATCGCAATGCTTGTATTAGCTGCTTGTGGTAATGAATCTAGCACAGAAGGTGATGAATCACAAACAAGTAATGGTGATGCAGGCGAAGAAAAACTAGAAGGTAGCGTAGTGATTGATGGATCTGGTACTGTTTTTCCTTTCATGTCTAAAATGGCAGAAAATTATATGACAAATGAACAAGAAGAAGTATCAGTTGAAGTAAGCCGAGCTGGAACAAGTGCTGGTTTCAAAAAGTTCTTAGTTGAAGAGGGCGGAACTGATTTCAATGATGCTTCACGTAAAATTAAAGATGAAGAAGCAGCTACTGCTGAAGACTTAGGAATTGAAGTAAAAGAATTAAAGGTTGCTCTTGATGGATTAACTTTTGTTGTACATCCTGACAATGATTGGGCAGAGGAACTGACTCAACAAGAAGTAATTGATATTTTCTTAGCAAGTGGTAATAAGACAAATTGGTCAGATGTTCGCTCAGATTTTCCAAATGAGCCAATCAAAGCTTACGGACCAAACGAAAACCATGGTACGTATGAGTTCTTCTGGGAAAACATCTTAGATGAGCAGGACTTAAGAGCTGATGCAAATCTTCAACAAGAATATTCTACTTTAGTAGACTTAGTATCTAAAGATGAAAATGCAATTGGATTCTTCGGTTATGGCTATGCAGTTAACAACAAAGACAAAGTGAAAATTGTAAAGATCGACTTTGGTAATGGCCCAGTAGAACCAAATACAGATACAATCAGTGAAGATGGAGATTACGCTCCATTTACACGACCAGTATTCACTTACCTTAATGTGAACATGGCTAAAGAAAAGCCACAAGTATTAGATTATGCAATCTACACTATGAAAAATGCAGCTGATGTAGCAGCTGAAACTGGATTTGCTCCACTTCCAGAAGATGAATTACAAAAAGCTGTTGAAGAATTAGAAGGTTTAAAATAATAACCTTTAGATGAAGGTGAGAGCAGTCTTTGCTTCTCATCTTCGTCTTCATTATAGATAGAAAAATAACTATATGTTTTGGTCTTGATAAATGGTGAAATGGAAGGGAGTTTATCATGAAGGAAGGTTCTAAAGCTTTAAATGTAAGAGAGCTTATCGCTCAGAATAAAAGCAATAAAAGCATGAATTCGATTATTGAAAAAGTCATTCCAAAAGGCTTGCTTTTAATTGCAATTGTTTCGATTTTAACGACAATTGGCATCGTCTTTACTCTTCTTTTTGAAACATTCGAGTTTTTTAAACGAGTACCGTTTCTCGACTTCTTTACCGGTACAGTCTTAAAGCCCCTCGGCGATAATGCTGAGTTCGGGGTTTTACCTCTATTAACAGGAACGGTTATTTCATCGACTATAGCAATGGTAGTCGCAATTCCTATTGGATTGATGTCAGCTATTTATTTAAGTGAATATGCATCAGACCGAGTTAGAAAAATCTTAAAACCAATCCTTGAAATTCTTGCAGGAATTCCGACAATCGTCTATGGTTTCTTTGCATTAACGTTCGTGACACCTCTTTTACAATTACTTATTCCTGGTCTTGAACCGACCAATATCCTCAGTCCAGGTATCGTAATGGGAATTATGATTATTCCTATGGTCGCATCTCTATCAGAAGATGCAATGAGCTCTGTGCCAAATGCGATTAGGGAAGGTGCACTTGGTCTAGGCTCGACAAAACTTGAAGTTACATGGAAGGTTGTTATTCCTGCTGCAATGTCTGGAATCATTGCTTCTTTTGTTCTTGGTATATCCAGAGCAATTGGTGAAACCATGATTGTTACTCTTGCTAGTGGAAGTACGAAGAACTTTACATTTGATCTTACGCAATCCATGCAAACAATGACTTCTTATATTGTTGAAGTCAATAGTGGTGATGCACCTGCGGGCTCAACTTTATATTATAGTTTATATGCTGTAGCGATTACACTATTTGTTTTCACATTGATAATGAATTTACTTGCACAATATATTTCTCGCAAGTTCAAGGAGGAATATTAAGATGAAATATGTAAATGCAGCACAGGTGCAAAAGAAACTGAATACACGTTTAGCAATTAATAAAATTGCGAAAACCATATTTTTAATTTCAATCTTATTTAGCTTAGTCGTTCTAATCATTCTTTTCTATCGTGTCATTTCCCAAGGTATTAGTTGGATCGACCTTCAATTTTTAACAAATAAATTATCAACAGTTGCTGAAAAGGCCGGGATTATGGGAGCCATTCTTGGAACCCTTTGGTTAATGCTCGTTGTTGCTCCAATTACACTTATTCTCGGGGTTGGAACAGCTATTTATCTTGAAGAGTATGCTAAAAAAGGACGCCTTCAACGCTTTATCCAAACAAACATTTCCAACCTTGCAGGTGTTCCGTCCATTGTATTTGGAATTTTAGGATTAACTGTTTTTGTCCGTGGATTCGGATTAGGAAATATTGTGTTAGCTGGTGGACTCACAATGTCACTATTGGTACTTCCTATCGTTGTTGTAGCAAGTCAAGAAGCAATTCGTGCGGTTCCTAATTTTTTGCGCGAAGCTTCATATGGAATGGGGGCTACAAAATGGCAAACGATTAAGAATGTAGTGTTACCAGCGTCGTTGCCGGGAATTTTAACAGGAGCTATTTTGGCACTTTCGCGGGCAATCGGAGAAACAGCTCCACTAGTTGTTATTGGGATCCCTGCTCTGTTAATTCCATTTCCTGATAGTATATTTGATAAATTCACTGTAATGCCAATGCAAATTTATTATTGGACACTTGATTCCGCACTTGTTGCTGAATATGCAAATTTAGCAGCGGCAACAATTGTTGTTTTGCTAATCATTCTATTCTTAATGAACTCAGTTGCAATCATGATTCGAAACAAGTTCCAAAGAAGATTCTAATCTATCTTTTGAAGGGGAGAAACTAGAGACTATGTTAGAAGCAGTATCGAATAAAAATAATAACTCAAAACAAATAGATAAAAAAATAGTGTATGATACAAAGGATTTAAACCTTTGGTATGGGGATGACCATGCATTAAAAAATATTAACTTTCCTATTTATGAAAATGAAGTGACAGCAATCATTGGACCTTCAGGATGTGGCAAATCGACCTATATTAAAACTTTGAATCGCATGGTTGAACTAGTCCCAATCGTACGCATTTCAGGGGAGATTTTATATAGAGGAAAGAATATTTTTGATAAATCATATAAAGAAGAAGAGCTAAGAACTCGAGTTGGGATGGTTTTCCAAAAGCCTAATCCATTTCCTAAATCGATTTACGACAATATTGCGTATGGACCTCGTATCCATGGGATTCGAAATAAAAAGATTTTAGATGAAATTGTCGAAAAAAGCTTACGTGGGGCAGCCATTTGGGATGAGGTAAAAGATCGACTTCATGAAAATGCATATGGCCTTTCAGGTGGTCAGCAACAAAGAATTTGCATTGCTAGGTGTTTAGCAATTGAACCAGATGTTATACTAATGGATGAGCCGACTTCTGCTCTTGACCCCATTTCAACATTGAAGATAGAAGAGCTAGTTCAAGAACTTAAACAAAACTTTAGTATCATCATCGTTACGCATAACATGCAACAGGCAGCGCGTATCTCTGATCGAACTGCATTTTTCCTAAGTGGAGAAGTTGTTGAATATGAAAAAACTGATAAGATGTTTTCAAACCCATCCGATAAACGCACAGAAGATTACATCACTGGCCGTTTTGGGTAAATAAAAAATAAGGGGAGTAGTGTATGTCAATACGTTCGACTTTAGACAAAGATTTAGATCGCCTTAAAGAATTACTTATTGAAATGGTAGGTCTATCAAAAACTGCAGTTGAGAGGTCAGTCCAATCACTTGCACATCAGAATATCGAAATGGCCGAGCAGATCATTGGAGAAGACCAAAAGATTAACGAGCTTGAAGAAGAGATTAATAATCTCATCATTCAGTTAATCGCTCAGCAACAGCCGGTTGCTTCCGATCTTCGTACAATTATCGCCGGATTAAAAATTTCAAACGATGTTGAGCGTATCGGCGACCTTGCAGTAAATATCGCAAAATCTGTGATCCATATTGGTAATGGGCCGCTTATTAAGCCCATTGTAGATATACCGAAAATGGCGGAGATGGCTTTAGACATGTTAAATAACGTAGTCAAAGCCTATATTGAAAAAGATATTGAACTGGCAATTTCAACAGCCAAGGCTGATGACGAGGTCGATGCTTTATATGGTAAAGTCATCCAAGAATTGCTTCAATTAGTGCCAAGCAAACCTGATTCATTCAATCAAATCTCACAACTATCCTTTGTTTCCCGTAATATCGAACGGATAGCAGATCATACTACAAATATGTCTGAACATATCATTTACATGGTAAAGGGAAAAAATGTCGATTTAAATTCTTAATAAAAAAACTCAAGCCTCTCAAGGGCTTGAGTTTTTTACGTTAAATAATAAATAGTTGCATAGACGATGGTTGATAGAATGATTCCGATCGCGATTCCCCTTAATAAATATTTATCCATGGATAAGCCCCATTTTCTTTGCTTGTTCTAAAATGAGTCGCACTTCTTCAACGGGTAAATTCGTTTTGTTTCCGATTTCCTCATAGCTCAAGCCTTTATCATATAACGATAAAATGGAAGTATTTGATAAAGACATGGCACTTGTCTGTGGTGTTCCTAATTCATCATCAATGTCATTTGTGAGTAATTCTTCCTCGAGGATTTTTATTTTTTTCTTTAACAAATACGTTTCCTGGACGACAGAAAGGGAAAGTTGATCCAGTTCTTCTTGCATCATTTTTATCCGGTCCTTCCCATAAAAAGAAATGACAAGAAGAAGTATTGCGATACCTAATAAAATAATAAATGCGTATTCCATATCTTCACTCCATTCCATAAATAATTTTATCGTAACTTGTGAAGGCTGACAACATTTGTAAGCTTATGAATTGTTTTTTGATATAGTAATTAGAAATTTTTTCTCATTAAAAAATAGGACTGGAATTTTGATTCGTTAAATGGTATGATAGGTAAGTCTGATTAAAGCTTTATATGTTTGGAGGGAAATGACTATGCGTGTTAAAATCACTTTAGCTTGCACTGAAACTGGTGATCGTAATTATATTACAACTAAAAATAAGCGTAACAACCCTGATCGTCTTGAACTTAAGAAATATAGCCCAAGACTTAAAAAGGTTACATTACACCGCGAAACAAAGTAACAGTAGGAAGCAATTTCCTGCTGTTTTTTTATTATATAATACAAGTAATGACGAGGGAGGCAAAGAGGCTGATGACAAAAAAGGAAATGAGAAAAGAAATGAAGGAGATTTTACGTTCGATTGATAACATTACATTAGATAAATGGTCAGAGGATATTACAGAAATAGTCCTATCATTACCAGAGTGGGTGGACGCGGAGACAATAGGCATTACAATATCTGGGGAGTATGAGGTTGATACAAAAGCCTTGATTGAAAAAGCTTGGCAGTCAAATAAACGCGTCGCGGTTCCAAAATGTGAACCAAAAACAAAAACAATGATATTCCGTGAAATTACGTCATTTTCACAGTTAGAGGTTGTTTTCTATGGACTACAAGAACCAATTGAGGAACAAACACGAGAGGTCTTACATAATGAAATCGATGTATTATTTGTCCCTGGCCTAAGCTTCGCAAAAAACGGATACCGTCTGGGCCACGGTGGTGGATATTATGATCGATATTTAACGAAATATCAAGGGATTACCGTTTCTCTGGCATTTCCAAATCAACTAGTCGAAGAAATACCAGTTGAATCATTTGATATTCCTGTTCAGAAAATCGTGACAAACACAGAGGTTATTGATACAAATGATTAATCTTACTATTCAAGTACTCGCTTCCATTGGAGTAGCTGTAGCCGGATATCGAGTAAAATCTCTAACATTTAGCGGGGCAGTCGGGACGATTTTTGTCGGGAGTGCTGTTTCGATTGGCTTTGGCTATCGTGGTTTACTGGTATTAGGAGCCTTTTTTGCAAGCTCGAGCCTATGGAGCAAAATGAAGGCTGGAAATAAAGACAGTCTTAAAAATAAAGTGGCAAAAGGTGAGCAAAGGGATATCATCCAAGTATTTGCAAATGGTGGAATTGCCGCATTTGCAGGTTTACTATTTGCGTGGACGGATTCAATCATTTGGCTCTACTTATTCATTGGCTCCATTGCAGCAGCAAATGCCGATACCTGGGCATCGGAAATAGGGACACTGAGCAAAAAACGGCCCATTCTCCTAACAAAGATGAAGCGAGTAGATGCAGGGACATCAGGGGCTGTCTCATGGTTAGGAACGATTGCCGGCTTCTTAGGATCACTATTCATTAGTGTCATTTCATTTGTAGTTTGGCCAGAGCTATCAGTGTTGTTGTTGGTAGGACTTACTTTTGTTGGTTTTTGTGGGAATGTAATTGATACCATTATGGGTGCAACCCTACAAGTCGTATATAGATGTTCTTCATGTGGAATGGAAACAGAAAAAAGGGTCCATTGTGGACAGGAAACGGCCTATTTCAAGGGCTTACGCTTTTGTAATAACGATGCAGTGAATTTGATTTCGATCCTTCTTGCATCTGGACTTGGGACATATTTCCTTTCACTTATAAAAGGATAAAATCAATGTGATAGTCAAAAAGTATAACTAGGAGGGATTAAAATGTTAAGCTTATTGACCCGAATAGCTTTACTTTTCGGTGGGATTTATGCAGTTTACAGATACCGCTATCGCATTTTCAATCGTGTGTTCGGTAATCCAGCAGTTCGACGTGTCTTTATCAGTTCGTCGATGAAAATCCCATTTATTCGAAATAAAATGATACATCATGCCTTCCGCTAAAGCAAAAGCCTGTTGACTCCTTTCAACAGGTTTTTCGTATTTTTAAGACAGATATTTGGTAAGTGTTATAGAAAAACGTTTATAATAAAAGAAACTCTTTCGAAAAAGGGGGGATTTGGTGTTCAAACAGGATTATCTTTATTGGAAAATGATTGAGGGGCTTCAAATGGAAGGCGGCTACCGAATTCTCCAATTATCAAAATCAAATAATGAAGTATGGTTAGAGACAACACAAAAACACAAGCCAAGAATTATTCGCATCCTACGCCATGATTTAGATTGGAGTAATTGGATGCAGCGAGATATGGAAATCACAGCACAGCGTTTAGAACAGCTGCGTAAACGTTTATTTGTTCGCAAGCTGGACGCTCTTAATATTTATATTACGACGTACCCGCCTGTGGATGATTGGAAATTTCGATTAGAAGGCCCACTCCTTGCAGGTGCAAAAGGTTTAACTACCTTACATACTGTTTTAATGGACGCAGAACATACGGATACTGGTTTACAAGAGGTATCAAAGTTTGTTGAGTTTGATCTTGATTTGGAGGATGCCCTCTACATAGATGTTGATACGATTGAAAGAATCAAGCGTGAGGTTATTACTGTTGCAAATAACCGTATTTCAAATGAAAAGCAAATATTTCAAAATGGGAAACCGTTTTTTACTTATATCTTAATTGCCATACAATTAATTATGTTTGCCATTTTAGAATTGAATGGTGGAAGTACGAATACTGAAACCTTACTGAAATTTGGGGCAAAGGAAAACTTTAGGATTTTAAATGGGGAATGGTGGCGCTTTTTCACGCCTATGATTTTACATATTGGATTCATCCATCTACTTATGAATACCTTTGCGTTATATTATCTGGGGACTGAGGTTGAACGGTTATATGGAAAGTTAAGATTTTTATTCATTTATATATTTGCAGGATTTGTAGGAAGTTTGGCTAGTTTTGTGTTTAATGCTAATATTTCTGCTGGCGCTTCTGGTGCTATTTTTGGATGCTTTGGTGCACTCTTGTTTTTTGGAACAGCTTTCCCATCTTTATTCTTTAGAACAATGGGGCCAAATGTGATTGGAATCATTATCTTCAACTTAGTCCTGGGATTTATGATTCCTGGAATTGATAATTCAGGTCATATCGGAGGGTTGGTTGGAGGCTTTTTAGCAGCGAGTATTGTACATTTACCTAAGCGAAAAGAATTTGTGAAGCGATTAGGCGGACTTGTTGTAACAATGGGGACGATCGGTACACTTTTTTATGTCGGATATGTGGTTCAGCCCCATTCTGATAATCCTCAATTTGTCGTGCAAACTGCACAGGAATATATTCAAGCTAATGAGTTTCAAAAAGCATATGACATGCTTATAACCGCCGAGGAAAAGGGTACAGACGCGCCAGAAGTATATTTTTATTTATCCTATACAGAAATAAAACTGGGTAAATTTGAAGAGGCAAGAGATCATTTAGAAATTGTCACAAACAAAGCACCGGAGATTTCCGAAGCACATTATAATCTTGCTTTAGTCTATGTCCAGCTACAAGAATTCGAAAACGCTAGAAAGGCTGTAGAACAAGCAATTAAAGTAGATCCGGACAATGAACATTATAAAGATCTGATGAAAGAAATTAACACCATGGATCATGGCCCATTGTAAAAGCGTCTCTCAAGGAGGCGTTTTTCTTTATTTTCCCTAAAAAAGTATGTTTTTCCAGTTTTACGTCAAAGATGGATTAGTAGCTTTAAATAGTTGCTTTGTACGTGATTGGAGTGATTCAAATGGGAAATGAACAAGAAAAGCCGAAACACCCTGTCTCAACAAGTTTAGAAGAAAATCGTGCGTATTTAAAAGAAGCTCTTGGTGTAGACAAAAGCTTTGATGTGATCCAACTGGATGTAGAATATGCTGGAAAAGACATGTCGATGTTTCTAATTGACGGTCTAATCAAAGATGACATGCTACATCTTTTACAAAAATTTCTCGCGAAACAGGATGAAAATACGTTAAAAATAGATGGTTTGGAAAAACTCCTTAAGACCTATATCCCTTATGTCGAAGTTGAAAGTGTAGACGACCTTGATAAGGTTGTTGACATGGTACTTGCAGGCCCTACAGCCCTTGTCATTGATGGACTTGAAAAAGTGATTGTAATTGATGCGCGAACGTATCCTGTAAGAGGCCCAGAAGAGCCGGATACAGAAAGAGTTGTACGAGGTTCAAGGGATGGCTATGTCGAAACGGTTGTTTTTAATACAGCCTTAACACGGAGAAGAATTAGGGATAAATCTCTTCGTATGGAATATATGCAGGTGGGAAGACGCTCAAAAACAGATATTGTCGTTAGCTATATTGAGGATATTGCCGATCCTGATCATGTAAAGGAAGTAAAAGATGCCATATCAAAGATTGATACTGATGGCCTACCGATGGGTGAGAAAACAATTGAGGAATATATTTCGGGACGACATTATAATCCATACCCTGTCGTTAGATACACGGAAAGACCTGATACAGCAGCAGCTCACTTATTTGAAGGCCATATTATTATCATGGTCGATGGTTCCCCGAGTGTTCTTATCACACCGACAACGTTTTGGCATCATATGCAGCATGCTGAGGAATACCGGAATAGTCCAGTTACTGGACTGTACCTTCGCTTAGTTCGCTATATAGGTGTGTGGGCATCTCTTTTTTTACTACCTCTTTGGTATTTGTTTGCTGTTCAACCAGAACTGTTGCCAGAACATCTTAAATATATCGGCCCGAATGATGAAGGCAGATTACCATTGATATTGCAGTTTTTCTTAATTGAAATCGGAATCGATCTATTAAGAATGGCTGCCATTCACACTCCGACCTCTCTTGCGACTGCTTTGGGACTTGTTGCTGCTATGTTAATCGGACAGGTGGCTGTTGAGGTTGGTTTATTTACAAATGAGGTTATTTTGTATTTAGCAATCGCTGCAATCGGAACCTTCTCAACCCCAAGCTATGAGATGAGTCTGGCAAATCGTTTAGCTCGGTTATTTCTTTTATTAACTACGAGTATTTTTGGGGTAATCGGCTTTGTCGGTGGGATTACACTCTGGATACTCTATCTAGCTCGAATGAAATCCTTTAATGTGCCGTACTTATGGCCGTTTATTCCTTTTTCCTTCAAAGGATTTAAGGATGTTTTATTCCGAGCACCAATTCCATTGAAAAGAAATAGACCGAAAGTATTGCATCCGAAAGATCCGGATAAATAAGAATCTTCAGGAGTGTTCCATTTAGGGCACTCCTTTTACAATTTGGTGGAGATTCACGTGAAAGACTTGCGTGATCCCCTTTTTTTGAATAAGCTAGAATATATTGCAGAATGCAGAAGGTGAACATGTGAAAACAATTTATGATATTCAACAATTTCTAAAAAAGTTTGGCACCATTATTTATGTTGGTGACCGAGTGGCTGATCTTGAATTAATGGAAGCTGAGATCCATGAACTTTACAATTCACAGCTTATTGAAACAAAGGACTATCAAACGGCGATTTTTCTCCTCCGTCAAGAAATGGTATGGGAAACTGAAAAAAGAGCAAAAAAGAAATAAATAAAGGGATGGAATACATATGGAAAATCTATTAATTGGTATTGATTTGGGTGGAACAACTGTTAAGTTAGCCTTTATTACACAAGAAGGTGAAATTATCTCAAAATGGGAAATTCCGACTGATAAATTTGGAGATAAAATTATCCCAGATATTGCTGAAGCAATTCATGTGAAAATGAATAAACTACAGCTTACAAAAGAACAGTTTGTTGGAATAGGGATGGGTGCACCTGGTCCTATTGACTTTGATAACGGTATCCTCTATAAAGCGACCAACATAGGCATGAAAGAAATGTTCCCATTAAAAACAGAGCTAGAGAAAAAAATCGGTTTACCTGCAGTCGTTGACAATGATGCGAACGTAGCGGCTATTGGTGAAATGTGGAAAGGTGCCGGTGAAGGAGCAAAGGATCTTATTTGTGTTACATTAGGAACCGGAGTTGGCGGAGGTATTATCTCCAATAGCGAGGTTGTTCGTGGAGTAAATGGGGCAGGCGGAGAGATTGGTCATATCACCTCTATACCTGAAGGGGGTGCTCTTTGTGGCTGTGGCAAGACCGGATGTATCGAAACGATCGCCTCTGCAACAGGAATTGCACGTTTGGCAAAAGAGGCGATACAAGCTCATAATGAGCCAAGCCATATTCGTGACCAATTTGAAAAAGCGGGGGACATCACCTCAAAGGATGTTTTTGAAGCAGCAGGGAAAGGTGATCAGCTTGCGAAAAACATTATTGACAATGTCACTTACCACCTGGGCTTAGCGTTAAGTCATGTTGCAAACGGACTAAATCCAGAGAAAATTGTAGTGGGTGGTGGTGTCTCAAAGGCAGGAGAGCAATTGCTGCTTCCATTAACTAAACAATTCAAACGTTTTGCGTTTCCTCGTGTTGCGGATGCTGCAGAAATTACAATTGCAACGTTAGGAAACGATGCGGGCGTGATTGGTGCTGCATATTTGGCGAAAACCAAGCTATAAATCATTCAAAAGTACTAGAAAAAAGAGATTTCTCAATGAAATCTCTTTTTTTACATATTTGTAAGAAAATTTAAAAGATTGTTACTTTTGATTACTATGAAACTTTCTAGTCAACTATTCGTCTTATATGTATATACATAATGTACATA
>NZ_JBALOV010000008.1:0-1662 GCF_036965045.1 Bacillus sp. JJ1533
CGATCTACAGGAATGCTATTCTGCTCCGTTAGCTTAATAACTTCAACAAAAAGAAGCGATAATCCTTCTTGGATCATCGCTGCCCTTTAACTTAATAACTATCCAAATGGTTTTCCTGATACTATATGCCAATGGAGATGTTTTGAGTCCTGATAATCCCCTAAGTTGGTAATAACTCTACAAGCACCGTTTTCTTCAGTAACCATAGTAGCAACCTTCTTTATTACTTCCAGTAATTCAATTAATAATTCGTTATCACTTTCTTCTAAGGTAATTAAAGAAGGTATATGTTTCTTTGGTATTGCAACAATATGAACTGGATAAAAAGGTCTTGTATGATAATAGGCTAATACATTTTCTGTCTCCAACACTTTATTTACTTGGGTTTTACCACTTAATACTTCATCACAATAAAAATCTTCAGTCATAATGCCCTCCCTAAAAATTCTATTTTTACTATTAATTTATTCTATTCCCTAGTTCAACTAAACTGCACCGTTAGCTTAATAACTTCAACAAAAATATGCGATAATCCTTCTTGGATCATCGCACCCGTTAGTACAATAAGCTGTTTTAAATATCGCCAAAAATGTGACCTTCATTCTCTAACACAACTACTGCATTTTCAATTGAATGACTTTTAACAAGTAGGTAATCGGTATTAAAGGTTGAAATAGCAAAGATACTAATATTATTTTCGGCTAATGGATTCGCTAATGAAGATAATATTCCAGTTAAGCTAAAGTCTAAAACTCCCTCTACTTTTATACACTTCCAATCGTTTTCCACATCTTTAAATGCTTCATTCATCGGTAAACATTCAGAGGGACACACGATAGACAGTTCTTCATCTGTTCGTGTAATAGAAAATAAATCGGAGTTTAATGCCCACAATGGTATTGTTTCAGTTGGAGGAAATTTCACAACGGCAAAATTTGAATCTAAAATTTTTAATTTCATATTTTCAGCACTCCTTTTAGAAGTTATTTTAACATTTATTCTCTCAAACTGTTATTTCACCAACCTGCCCCGGTAGTTAAATAACTACAAAAAAAAGGTGCGTAATTCTTCTTGGATCAACGCACCCGTTACTTTAAGTACATTTTTTCACAAACTAAAACTTAATAACATAAATCAAATACGAAACTAAAACACTTACCCATTGTAGGGATGCAAATAGGAAGATTGTTTCCACAGCATAGTTTGAATCACTCAAAAGCAAAATCATCATAAATGGAATCATTAAAATAGATAAAGTACCAGCAACTAATAGACTTTTGGATAAAATACTCACTTGATATTCATCGTATTTTTTTGTTCTCTTAATCAAAATAAGCACTATTATGGCAATGGTTAAACCAATTATTAGGTATCCAATGAACCTCATATTTCCAGTTCTAAGAAAGTCAGACCACCCATTCCAAAAAGCAGAATTAAGAGTCTCTCCGGGTGAAAGGATACTAACAAATTCCATATGACCAGCTGTAAAAATAAAAATAAACGAATAAATGACTGACATAAATCCAATAAAGATTATATTTATGATTGGTTGTTTTAACAAACTCACTTTCTCTCACTCTCCTCAAAATCAAATATTTCCTCAATTGACATATTGAAAAATTTTGCTAAATCATACGCCAACCAAATTGATGGGTCAAACTT
>NZ_JBALOV010000009.1:0-563 GCF_036965045.1 Bacillus sp. JJ1533
GTTTTTGACATCTCGTATGCTGTCGTAGGGACAAAAGGAAATTTGTATATTGATTTGTTTAGGGATCAATTAAGTTAATAATTCTTTGCATTTCAGCCAGTATCATAATCATGATAAAAATAAACAAGCGATAATCCTTCATGGATCATCGCACCAGTTTGTTGAAAAGCAACTATGCTATTCTTGTTCTCTTATTAGTGAAAAAATTGATTATCATTAGTAAAGCGATAAGTGTAGTTACAACCAAAGCGTAAACAAAGTAATCCAAAAATAGTTCCTGAGACCATCGTGTTCCATCCGTAATAATCCAATAACTGATTTTATTTGAAATGGCAATTCCATCTTGTTCACCAAAACTTGCTTTGTAATTCAACCACAAACTAATTGTAGATATTGTTGAAATGACTAATCCAACAATTAGCGTAATAGTTAAAGGCTGCTTCACTGAAAAGACCTTCAACAATCCAAAAGTTACTAATAGCAATGCTAATGCTGCGAATAAAAACAATAATAACTCCACCCTTCGTAATTTTTCTTCTTCCAATATCCTGCTTCGTTTGTTC
>NZ_JBALOV010000009.1:590-6427 GCF_036965045.1 Bacillus sp. JJ1533
CGTTTGTTCAATAAAGAATTCAACAAAAAAGGTGGTTAATCCTTCTTGAATCAACGCACCCGTTACCTTAAGTACTTTCTTCCCAATATTTTCGAACTGCGAATTATTTTTAATTGATAATAATACTATTATAGGCTATAGCCGTTGAATCGTGATAAATGTCGCATCTTTAGAGATTAAGGAGCGATTTAATGAATACCTATGGCTATATGCAAAATCCACAACAAATGAAGTTTATAGTATTAAACGCAGTCCAACCTATTGTGCAATATGGTTTAAAGGAAGCCCAGTATACTTCCTACAATCATGCAATGAGAGAAGTTGCAGCAATTTCATATTTAATGGGGATGGGCTATCAACCTATGCAAGCTAGGCAAATTGTTGAATTTTGGGAAGTAAACGAAACTTTTTAATATCTTGCAATTCCGGATGCACTGTTAATTCAGTGCTTTTTTATATGTTATCTGAACTTGCAATATTTTTATCCCACTTTTAATTCGCATTTTGGTTCTATTATATATTAAGAATGATGATTAATTCTTCAACTAAACTGCACCGTTAGTTCAAGAAGAAAAAGCTGCCCTTATGACAGCTCTAATCTTTAACTATCGCTACCCGATAGTTGAATAAGCATTAAAGGCTATTCAGCTAAATCTAAATCATAATGATAATATTGAGAGTCCTTTTTGTATCCATTTTTTTTATATAATCTTTGAGCAACGTAATTATCTGGTGCTGTTTCCAAACTAATACTTTTAGCACCTGTTTTAATAGCGAAATCTTTTGCTTTATGTAAGAGCATTTCTCCTATTCCTTGGTTCCTGTTTTTTACATCTATATACAAGTCATTTAGTATCCATGCTCTTTTCATGGATATTGATGAAAACGTGGGATAAAGTTGAGTAAATCCTACATACTCTTGTTTATCTTTAACAACGAATATAATAGAATCCTTGCTTTCTATACGATTTCTTATGTAAGTCTTAGCACCTTCTAAATCTGATGTTTGTTGATAAAACATTCGATACAAATTAAATAAATTTGATACTCCTTCTAAATCTTCAATGGTAGCTTGATATATTTCCATTTGAATTCCCCTCCCCTTTTAATAAAATTATTTAACCTTATTGATTACAATTTTATATGGTATATTATTCTAAATACATAACTTTTTTAAGGTTTTTTAATGAAATTACTTAATTTTAAACTTTAATAATATATATCTACTTAAATTTTTAATGTAAAGGTGGAGGCTGCCTTGGATGAAATTGATCAAAGCATTCTTATTCAACTTCAAAACAATGCTCGTATATCAATGACAGAATTAGGAAAGAAGATTGGACTTTCAACTCCCGCAATAAACGAAAGAGTAAAAAAACTTGAGGATAAAGAAGTTATAAAAGGGTATAGGGCTATCATCGATCCTGAAAAACTCAATAAAAATGTAACAGCATTTATTTTATTCGATACGAAACAAGGAAAGAAATTTAGAGGTTTTTGTAAAGAACATCCGGTAGTAGTAGAATGCCATCGATTAGCAGGTCAGTATAGTTATTTAGTAAAAGTCGTAACGGAATCAGTGAAAATACTTGAGGAATTTATTGATGCTACTTTACCTTACGGAGAACCGTCTACCTTAATAAAATTATCTTCTGTTGTGGAATATAAACCATTTATTAAAGACGTTCTTGAAGAATAATTATATTTGAGGATAAATTAATTTCTTAATGTTATCTTATTAGAATAAAGCTTCTTTGGTGTTGATGATTTGGTAGACAAAAAGGCATCCTGAATAGATCTATTCGGATGCCATTGTCATATTATATACTTTTAGAATGGACTGACCCTGCTTATATATATTAAAGAAATGCTCCCTATTGTGAAAAGTAATTTCAAGGACCTTATTAAGGTAAAGCACCCGTTAGCTCAATAAGGATTTCTATAAAAATGCATTAATCCTTTTTCATAAAATGCCACTTTAAGTGGTTACTCACCAATTTTAAATGGTATTTCTTCTTTGTAAGCCTTCTTGTATTTTTCAATAAGTTCTTTCTTTTCTCCATCATTATTAAAAGGAATATCCCCGCCAACAGGTATTACAGTGTGCCAGTTTTCTTCTTTTAAGTACCTTGTGGCAAATAAATACGTTTGTCCTTTAACAAGAAGTTTGTCATCTTCCATCAGAAACAAATATTCTCCCTCGTACCCACCTTGTTGATTAACTTTAATAGTACCTTTCAACTCTCCCTTGATATTATCGAGCACTTCAACCTCAAATTGTGTTTCCGGATAACCATTCAGTGATTTTGTATCAACTTGTTTTATAACCTTTCCTAAAAATACATTATCTGAAAAACCTACAACTTCTCTTGGGTTGTATATATCAATAACAGAATTTGTTTCCATAGTTCTAATAATAGGATTCTCTGGGGGGGTATTTGAAAAGTAATTAGGTCCGAAAATTCCTAAAGCAAGTGAAGCTGCTATTACGGGTCCGATAATATAAGACCATTTACGTTTTGATTTTCCCATCTCTGATTTCGCTTTTGAAACCCCCATTTTGCTTCTTTCACTTAGTTCTTTTGGAATTTGGATTCTATTCATTTCTTTTTTAATTTTATTGCTCATATAAACCATCTCCTTTCAAATCTTTACGGAGCTTATTTAAAGCTCTGTATAAAACTGTCTTTGCCGTACCCAAAGGTATTTCAAGAGTTTCTGATACTTCTTTAATTGTCAAACCTTCGTAAAATCTTAAAACAATTACGCTTTTCTCATCTTCGTTTAATTGTTCGATTAGGTCTCGAACTGTTATTTCTAAATCAATATCTTCATTGACATCTCCAGGTATGAATTCCTCAAATTCTGGCTTCATTTGAACTACGTTTTTCTGCTTACGAAGCAAATCAATAGCACAACTAATAGCAATTTTTATTAACCAAGTTTTAAAGTATTTAGGTTCTTTAAGATTTTTAATTGATTTAAATGAACGATATGCTGTCTCCTGAACAACATCAAGAGCATCGCTTTGATTTTTTACATATACAAATGCTGTTCGATAAATGTCTTCTTCATATTGCTGAAATAATGTCAAAAATGCTTTATCATTTCCTTTTTGTGCCTTTCTAATTAAATTTAACAACCGAGCCACCTCCTTAACTTCTTTTCACCTATTAGACGGACAATTACTTCATTTGGCTTTAATTACTAAAAAAATCATCCTGTAATTTTACAGGATGATTCCCCATAATATTATATCTATCCTTTTGCTCTTCCTTCTTAAACTAAACTGCACCTTTAGTTCAACAAGAATAGCTGCCCAGGAAAGGGCAACTGTCATATTCATTAGTAAAGGATTGAGCAATATAACTTCCTGACCCTTGCCTCTGTAAATTTCCAACGATTCCCATTACAAAAAATAGTATGGTTTAAAAGGTGAAAATCATCGAATACCATTTTTATTTTTGCAAGTGTGCCAATTTATCCGGATTGGCCACCATATAAATACGCCAAATTTTATCGTCTTGGAACTCCATCGAGATTACATAAGCGACATAGCCATTAATTGATACGACAACGCCTGGGTACCCATTTACAACTTTGAATTCCATTCTTGAGTTTTCAGGCAGTTTTTTCATAATGCTTGTAAACAAAATGACAATTCGCTCTGATGTATAGATTGGATTTAGCGCAGCTTTTACTTTGCCACCACCGTCAGAAATAAATACAGAATCTTTCTTCAATAAATCTAGCATTTTATGGATATTCCCTTTTTGTAGCGCCATCGTAAATTGTTCTACGCTGCTTCTCATCGATTGGAAATCCAAAGTAGAAGTTTTTGGGCGGTTCTCCATGCTTTTTTTGGCTCTGTGAAAAATCTGCCTGCAATTGGTAGATGATTTTTCAATAATAGCTGCAATTTCTTCATAGCTATACTGAAAAACTTCTCGTAATAGGAAGACAGCTCGTTCAGCTTCAGATAACTGCTGCAAAAGCAAGAGATAAGCGGTCGAGATAGATTCCTTCATCAAATAAGTATGAAAAGGGTCATTTCCTGCATCTACAAATGGTTCTGGCAGCCACTCTCCAACATAAACCTCACGCTTACTAGCAGCTGATCGCAATTTGTCTACGGAGCTATTCATCACGATCTTACATAAATACTCTTTCTTGTTTTCAATGACTTTTTCGCTGCTAACACGGTTATACGTTAGGAACGCCTCTTGTACAAGATCTTCTGCATCCGCAACACTTCCCGTCATTCGGTAGGCGATCGAAAATAACAAAGGCTTATACGTCTGATACAATTGTTCAGTCTCCAAAACGATTAACCTTCCTTTGCTAAAATCATTTCGTTTGCTTTTAAAATTTCTCGCGCTGCACGCTTCCCACTCGCAACTGCAGCATCAGCTAATACTTCTTCATGTCCTGCCCAATCTCCTGCAATAAAAATTCCTTTCATTTCTGGTATTCTTGGACCCGGATTTTCTTTTCGTTTTACATGTGGAAAATCATGCGATACCGTTAGTTTCGGTAAAAATTGTTGCACCACGACTTCTTTTTGCCATCCAGGATGAAGCAAATCCATTACTGATTCTAATTGTTGCTTATCTGCATTTACGTTAATTTCTTCCATTGGATTATGGTATTTTGCTAAACTTACAACCAATGTCCCGTCCTCACTTAACTTTGCAGCCCTTGATTGGTTCGTGAAAAACAAAGCTTGGTCTAGTCCTATCGCAAATTGATGTTTTGGGTTAGGTAACTTTTTAATCCCTATATCTAAACAGCATGCCGTAACAGGAATTGCTTGTTCATTCCAGAGACGTAACGAAGTATGTTCTGCACCATTTATCATGTTGATTGCCTCTTTTGGAGGGGCTGCAACGATACAATCAGGAACGTGAATAATCGTACCATCTGAGCATTGTATGATTTGATATTGCTCATGATGTTCAATATTTGTTACATTTTTATTCGTTAATATTTCAGCCCCCCACGCTTCTGCCTGCTTCTTAAGTTTTTGAACAATCGTTTCCCAACCTCCATCAACATATAAGACACCCGCATTTAATGAGCGCTTCACCTGTTTCAAAACTGGCTTTGCAAGCTGTAAAGTCGAGGCATTCGTATAGGAAGTCAAACGACAAATCGAATAAAATATATGCCTCACCATCGGATCGGATATTTCAGAATCTGCCCACTCCTTAAGGCTAATTTCCGGAATGGAATAAATATTTAATTGCATAATCTTTACCATTAATTTTCCGAACATAAATTTAGCTTTCCACGATATAAGTGTTGATGACATAATCGATGAAAAATCTGTTGGAATGACATGAACGGCATGATTTAAAATGCCGTGAATATGAATAGCTTTCGTAGCATTCCCACCTGGAAGAGATATTCCAAGTTCAGCTAAAATGTTCGTAGCATCCCCTGACATATACAATCCATGCGGTCCCAAATTCATAAGAACCCCATTTTTATCATTTGTCATCGCTCTTCCACCTAGACGATTCGATTTTTCCAAAACAACGACCTTTTTTCCTTCTCTCGCCAATAAATTTGCTGCTGTCAACCCAGCCAATCCTCCACCCGTGATTGCAACATCATATTTAAACATAAAAAATCCCTCCTACATTTGTTCTGTAATCAAAACGAATGAGGAAAGGATTTTGTGACAGCCAATATAAAAAAACTTTGTATTATATTGCTTTGAAATAAAGTTTGATTAAAATGGGTTCTTCTTCAGTAGAGTTAAGTTTGATTATTTCCTAACTGCTTCATTTGTTGAAAAAGAAATATAAAAACCTTTAATTCGCAAATAATATAAT
>NZ_JBALOV010000009.1:6435-33788 GCF_036965045.1 Bacillus sp. JJ1533
CAATTTCCATGAAAAAAAAGATCCAAACAAAAAAAGGAGTAGCAACTACTCCTTTTCTTAAACTATATTACAGTAATATTATTTTCCAGGATCTACATAGTCCGGATAATCAGTAACGATAGCATCAACCTTCATTTCGAATAGAAAGTCGGCTGCTTCTTGACTACGTACTGTCCAAGATCCAATTTTCATACCAAGAGAGTGAACTTGATTCACTAATTCTTCTGTCACCATTCCATAATGGGGGTTAAACCAATCTGCATATGTTGAAAATTCTTGTAAAGCTTCCATTGTTGTATCTGCACGGTTAGAAGTTATTACACCAATTGGGACATTAGGAAGGAGCTCGTTCATTTTTTTCATGGATTCAAAGTTAAAAGATTGAATAAGGATTTTTTCATTTTGTGGTTTATCGAGATTTCGTTCTCTTAATGCTTCTGCTACTTGTTCTTCAATTCCAGGGTATAGCTCTGGAGCCTTTAATTCTATGAATATCCCTACTTTTCCACGGTAACGTTCAAGAATCTCTTCAAATGTTGGGATTTGTTCTCCTGCAAATTGTTCCCCTTTCCAGCTACCTGCATCAAGACTTCTAAGCTTTTCAAATGTTAAATCCCCTACTTTTCCTGTTCCATCTGTTGTACGATCCACTGTTGTATCATGAATCAATACTAATTCACCATCTTTACTTCTTTGAACATCGATTTCAATATAATCGGCTTTCATATCAACTGCTACATCAAAACCCGCAATCGTGTTTTCAGGAGCATAACCTGATGCACCACGGTGTGCTACATTTTCCACTTGTTTTCTTTCGCCTACTGTTGGTTCTTCTGCAAACGCCTGACTGAACGGGCTTAATAACAACGAAAAAGCCACCCCTGTACCGATTAATAACTTTTTACTCATTATCTTCATCTCCTATCTAAAATATGTATTCAAACATATTCTAGAAAAGGGATGTTAAGCTAGTTTATAGATATATTCATAGCTTGATAACAATTGTGTTAACAAAATTCAACCTTTTTCCTTACGTTTTTTTACAATTCTGCAAACTGACTTATATAATAGGGATACTCTATAGCTACATTTTACCTACGACACTTGATAATGTGGTATTAAACATTATGACTAATTCATTTTTAAAGCCCCTCTCTATTGAGTGTGGCTTTTTCCTCTTAAGTAGTACTCCTTCTTAAAGTAATGCACCCCGTTACTTTAAGTACATTTTTTCACAAACTAAAACTTAATAACATAAAGCAAATACGAAACTAAAACACTTACCCATTGTAGGGATGCAAATAGGAAGATAGTTTCCACAGCATAGTTTGAATCACTCAAAAGTAAAATCATCATAAATGGAATCATTAATATAGATAAAGTACCCGCAACTAATAGACTTTTGGATAAAATACTCACTTGATATTCATCATACTTTTTTCTTCTCTTAATCAAAATAAAGACTATTATGGCAATGGTTAAACCAATTATTAGGTATCCAATGAACCTCATATTTCCAGTTCTAAGAAAGTCAGACCACCCATTCCAAAAAGCAGAATTAAGAGTCTCTCTATGTGAAAGGATACTAACAAATTCCATATGACCAGCCGTAAAAATAAAAATAATCGAATAAATGACTGACATAAAACCAATAAAGATTATATTTATGATTGGTTGTTTTAACAGGCTCACTTTCTCTCACTCTCCTCAAAATCAAATATTTCTTCAATTGACATATTGAAAAATTTTGCTAAATCATACGCCAACCAAATCGATGGATCAAACTTATTGTTTTCGATTGCATTAATTGCTTGCCGTGAAACATTCACCTTCTCACCCAATTGTCCTTGTGATAATCCGTATTGCTCCCTAAGTTTTTTAACTTTGTTTTTCAATTTTCGGACCTCTTTCTGTAAGGTTAACCTTACACATAAACTAACAGATTATAATTGTATACGTCAAGTAAACCTTACACAAATTTTCTAAAAAGGTACTTTTCTAATTTAGAAAAGCTACCCGTTAGTTGAACAAGAATCATTATTTTCATGACACATCATTATCCTACTAAGACAAAAGCCAGCAATAATGCTGGCTTTTATTTTTCACATTTCATTTATTTAAATATTATTTCCTTTCACATCATTTTTTTGAGGTATGGAATCTTTCGCCATACAAAGTGACTTAGCAAAAAACTTAGAATGATTCCTAAAAATGCCGTCATAAGAAATTTAGTCCAGACTGATATTGGTAGGTCATTCAATGTATATTGAAGGAAGACAACTACTGGGACATGGATGAAATAAACAACAAATACATCGTTTGATAACATCTTAGACCAACGATTAGTGCCGTTAATTTTTTCTCTAAATAAAATTAGAAGACCGATTATAAGCGAAATACACAGTAACGTCTCAATTAATGATCGAGTCAACGAACCAAAGTTTTGTCCACCCTTTAAAAGAAAAGGATCTACCGTATTCCCTCCAAAATACAAAATAGTTACTATTAATACTCCAATAATAAGCCAGATGTATCCTACTCTCGCACTCAAAGTTAAAAACCATTTGCGATGATAGGCCATAATGCCTAAACAAAAGAAACTCACATACTGTGGTACATGCGCAAATTCTGTTTGAATAAATCCTACGAAAGCTGTCCAATGATCAATAGGAAACCATATCCTTGTAATGAAAGTCACTAAACTAACGAACAACCACAGGGAGAGAATCTGATAAACCTTAATGTTTCCATCTAATTTTTTTGTGGATTTCTTGGATGTAAGGAAGGTCCAGACTGAAAACACAACCGCATACACAAGTAAATGCTCTAAAAACCATAAATGGCCAAATTGCATATCAGGCCAAGATGGTCCAGACCAATTCGTGGGTTCACTACCAAGTCCAAAAAATATATTAACATAGTAAGAAAAAAATGAGATGGGTTCATAATCTCTGAAATTAATGTAATATAAATACATCAGAATAGGAATTATCACGAGAAAACCCAGTAGTAATGGAGTACCAATTCTAATAAGCCGTTCTTTTAAAAACCGTTTCGGCCCTTTTCTTGCGATTGATTGAGGGAGAAAATAGGCTGATAAAAAGAAAAACATACTCATAAAAAATGCTGCATTTACAGAGAAAAACCTGCCCAACCAGTTGATAGATTCATCATCCAAAAAATACCACCAACCACCTGGTCCATAGGCTTGTCCAGCATGGTGAGCTACTACAAGCATAATTAAAGCTATTTTTATATTATCGATGAAATATAAATGATCACTCTCTTTTTTCACCTTTAAAACTCCTTTCCCATTAAAAGTTATACTTTAAATAATAGTAACGTATATTTCACCGTTATTGGAAAAAGATTACAATAATGGTTAATAATCTCTTATTCTTAATCAATCATTTTTTTGCATTATCGTCCTTCTGCGATATTGATAATAAGTTAATTCCTACTTCTACTAACCTGCAATGATAGTTGAATAGTATCTTCCGTTTAAATTTCTATAATCAAGTCAATAATTCCTTTAAAAATGAAGTTTAAAGGGAGAGATATATTTTGTTATTATCGAAAGCATGGGAAACGTATGAGTCGTATAAGCGAATTGAGGGATTTTCACCACAAACTTTAAAAGCATATCAACTTCAGGTCAACCTACTAATTCGTCATTTTGGAGATATAGAAATTGCTTTACTTTCAACAGAGCAATTAAAAGCTTACCTCTCTAAGTCTAGCAAAACATTAAAACCCTCATCACTAGCACATCGTGTTCGTTCAATGAAATCGTTTTTTCGATGGACATTTGAAGAAGGACATATCAGTAAAAATCGGCAGCTAAGATTAAAGAGCCAAAGATAGGTAAAAGAATCCCAAAGTTTTTAACAGAAAGGGAGATTGAATATCTTCGAGAAGTTTGCTTTACACCTAAGGAGAAAGCTCTAATTGAGTTTATGTTTTCAACAGGTTGTAGAATTGGTGAGATCGTAACACTCGATAAGAATAGCATTAATTGGTCTAATCACTCTGCCATTGTTAATGGGTAAAGGTGATAAGGAAAGAGAAGTATATTTTAATATTCGATGTGAGATTTGGCTTATGCTATATAGAAAGCCGAGAAGATAATGATGCAGCTATCTTTGCAACTGAAAGACATCCCCACCGAATGAGCATAGCACAAATGCGATATATCATTAAACGAATATCAAAACGGGCAGGTATTAACAAAGAATCCATCCGCATCAACTGAGGCACAGTTATGCAACCCACTTACTAAATAATGGTGCACCTATTGAAGTGATACAGAGTTTGATGGGACATGAGAAAAGTGAAACTACTCGAATATATGCAGAGTTAAGTGGTCGTCTCAGGAAGGAGTTTTATCAAAAGTATTTCTAACAAATTTAATGGAGCAACTTGTTTTAATAACTGGTTGCTCCATTAAACTATTAAGACAGTCCTAGTTGTCTCATTATATCTGTTAATCCTTAACGATCCGAATAGCATCCTGATCAATGCTTTCTACTCCTTTTTTGAAGACTAATCTAGTTTTGAATCGATAAGATAATGAGCCTGTAGATGCTGGAGTAGAGTTCGGCAACTTGAAAGTAAAAGGTATTTTATTGATAGTATCTGCCGGAATAGAGTTGGTTGTTAAAATAGTAATAGAATCGATGATTTCTTTGCATTTCTCCTCAATATCTATTAGGACCAAATCACAATCAATCCGTTTCAGTTGTTGTAGTGTAGTTCCACCTTTAATCAAGAAATATCCCTTTACCTCCTCACCTGCCCTGTATGTTTCTTTTTCAAGTATTAGATCAATCTTTGCTGATCCTATTCCTAATAATGCCATATATTTTCTCAGAATCATAAATATCCTCCTGTTTGATTTCGATATTATAAACCAATTATTTGGAACTGGAAAACAAAAAAACCTTTACCAATAGGCAAAGGTTTTTAAACAATAAAAGACCTTTACCAATAGGCAAAGGTCTTGCTAACAACGGATTAGTTGCCAACAAAGCCGAGAAAATAAAAATTTCCGAAATGACGACTTTGTTGTAAAAGCTACTCCCCTTTTAAAAAAGGATATAGTATTTATTTATAATACTAGTTTAAGGACTCTTCTTTTTAAAGTCAACCACTTTTTAATTTTTTAGTTCAGATCATTTAAAAAGTGAAATATCTTTTTAATTATTCTTTTGTGAACCGAATAGCTTTAGAATTGGATGTGGTTTTTTATCAATCACCTTCAGCTCATCCATAATGAGATTATTTTCATGTTTCGCTAACCATTCCTTAAGTTCATCCTTATTTTGACAATGGGTTAAGTAAATTTCCCCACCCTTACCTACAGCATTAACTACAAATCTATTCGTAGTTTTTCCCATAATTGTCACCCTTTTTCCAAAATCATATTTAGTATATGATCCATGGCTATTTGGACTTTAATGAATACAATGTATAATGTATTAATCAAAATAGATTGATATTTTCAAGTCACGTATTAGCGAAAATCGAGACTCCTGATGAAGGGTAATTCTCAATATGCTTTACGCGATTTATGAATGCTATTCTAATGCACCACTTTAGATTATGTCAATACACTTTACAATTATATTTTAAAAGTTTAATAATCTTAAAGAAACGAAGAAATATGGAGTTAGAAAGCTTTTTATCCATAAAATCGGTTCTATATGGTCTAATATTGCTTATTTCGAACTTTTTTTGGATTTTTTAGGTATTTACAAGCAATTAGTGAGAGGAGTAAAATAATCTCCATAAATTACAAATTGAAAAACGGCCTAATCTCTAAATCGAGAACGGAGGACCCACTTTTTTGGGGTTAATTCTGCAAATGCAGAAGGGATGACACTCTTTCGCCATCCTACCCGTCAGCTAACTTCGTCGGCTAAAGCGAAGGAGGTCAGAAGACCACCTTATTCAGGTGGCTTTTTTGTTTTTTAAAAACAAAATTGCTGCCCGTCTTTAATGGTCTTTTTGTTATGCCTAAATAAACTATTAACAAAAACCATGGTGGTAATAATATATATATTTGGCAAGGGAAAAATTAACCTGTAGACCATTTCATTTTTACCAGGTCAGTAAGGAGATAAAGATGCGAAAAATACTAGATCATTTGAACCCACCCAGAGTACTAGTTTTGGGATTTGCCATTATCATTTTACTTGGTACCATTTTGTTGACACTTCCAATTGCAACAGAAAACGGAGAACGGCTTTCGTTTCTAGATGCTTTATTTACTGCAACATCTGCTACTTGTGTAACAGGTCTTGTTGTAGTAGATACTGGAGATACCTTTTCACTGTTTGGAGAGTTGGTAATAATATCGCTTATTCAAGTTGGTGGATTAGGGTTTATGACATTTGGAACGTTTTTATTCATGATTTTAGGAAAAAAAATCTCTTTAAAAGAAAGACTGCTATTGAAAGAGGCATATAATAATATCTCTCTTGCCGGGATTGTTAAATTAGTCAAGCGAATATTACTATTCTCTATAGTCATTGAAGCGCTTGGGGGAATGATATTATCGATTCGTTTTTCTTACGACATGCCACTTGGTAAAGCCCTATATTTTGGTTTTTTTCATGCTATATCTAATTTTAATAATGCCGGGTTTGATTTAATGGGGGAATTTCGAAGCCTTACTCCCTATGTGGGCGATCCGGTTATTGTCTTTACAGTTACAACATTAATCATTTTAGGTGGCTTGGGATTTATCGTATGGAATGAACTTTATGAATACCGGAATACTCGCAGATTATCTGTTAATACGAAAATTGTATTAATGACAACAATCATTCTAGTAGGGAGTGCAACGATTTTAATCTTCCTCTTTGAATACGGGAACAATCAAACATTAGGCCCATTATCAATTACAGATAAAGCTTTAGGAGCATTTTATCATGGGGTAACTCCAAGAACAGCCGGTTCAAATACTTTGTCAATTGCAGATTTAACCTATTCTTCTTTATTTCTGACAATCTTCCTTATGTTCATTGGAGGCGGTTCTGGATCAACAGCAGGAGGGATTAAAATTACGACCTTTGCTTTGTTAATGGCAACTATTTGGACTCAATTCAAAGGAAAAGAAGATGTTGTATTATTTAAACGCAGAATTGAGACTGAAACGATCTTAAAAGCATTAACTGTGGCTACGTGCGGTGCCATGATTGTCACCATCATAACCTTTTTATTGAGTATTACTGATAAGGGATTCCCGTTTATTATGTATTTATTTGAAGCAGCTTCCGCATTTGGTACTGTCGGCTTATCGATGGGGTTAACCCCCGAGCTATCTTCAGTCGGTCGTATTTTCATTATTTTAACGATGTTTGTCGGAAGGCTAGGTCCGCTCACGCTCGGTTTTGCCTTGACAAAAAGGCGCAAAAAAGAAGCTTATCGTCATCCAAAAGGAAATATCATGATTGGATAATGTAGAAGGGTTGGGAGAGATAAAGATGAACACAAAACAATATGCTGTGATTGGTTTAGGTAGATTCGGAACAAGTATCGCCAGAAGATTGCATGAAGCTGGCCAAGAGGTACTAGGAATTGACATCAGTGAGGAGCGAGTGGAAGGTGCCGAGTCTTTTGTGACTCATGCTGTTATTGCAGACAGCACGGAAGAAAAAGCACTCACATCTATTGGAATCGAAAATTTTGATTGTGTGATAGTAGCTATTGGGAACGATATGCAAGCAAGCATTTTAACCGTCATGCTTTTAAAGAACCTAGGTATTAAGAAAATCATTGCAAAGGCTTTAGGCAAACGCCATGGTCAGGTATTAGAACATATTGGAGCTCATTGGATAGTATATCCAGAGAGAGATATGGGTGAAAGAGTCGCCAATCAGCTACTCTCCCCCAGCATGCTGAATTATATTGAACTCTCGAAAGAATACAATATAGAGGAAATTGTGATTCCTTCAAAAATGGCTGAAAAAAGCCTGCGAGATCTTGATATTCGAGCCAAATATAATGTTAGTGTGATTGCAATTGTCAGTGGTACAGAAATTATCATCTCCCCTTCTCCTGACCATGTTATTCATTATGGGGACTTACTTGTAATGATTGGACACAGGGATGACTTAGCGAGATTTTCACAGTTAGAGTAAGGACTGCATCATATCGGATATAAACATGAGGGGCACATGTGCACTTGAATTTTAACCTTGCAGGGGACTGTTTCTATTGAATTGTTATTTTTGAGCAAAACCTAACTTCAAAAATCTATGGATTAGTAAAAAAGAAATCGGGTTCCAAGCCTTAACTCTTCATAACCATCAATTACAGAAGAGGATGTAAGAAATGGTGCTGATTACTTTAGCATTATGAGGCAAAATCTTGAGACACTTAAGAAAGCTTTAAATTAAATTTAAAGCATAGGCCCTTTTAGACCTATGCTTTAATTCTGACTTATTGGGAATTTTTTTGATTAAAACACTTTAAATCCACTCCCTTGAAGACTTCCTTTTCTGTATAGGATTTTTTTAATCCTTTTACAGAAATCGCTGCATTGACCATACTTTTCTCCTCCTTATAATAAGCGCAACAAGTCTCTAGAATAACTATATTCCACTCCTCTGTCTGATTGGTATTCTGTATTACTTACTACTATATTAAAAATATAACTGAATAGTGAAGATGACACATTTCATTTGTAACCAACTATTCTTTCGAAACTATTTATTGAATTTACTTTTTTCCATTCGCTTCATGATACGCTGATTTAAATCTCCATGACTTGTAGACATACGTTATAACGGTAGCCTTAGTTCGGCGGAAAGGAAGCCAACTCGAGCCCAGTGACGGTTTGCTTAGTTAGCGTCGATTCTAGGCGAAACTCCACTTGGAATTCACTGTTAGCCACGACCAATCGTATCATTCAACTTCTTGCGATATTTGTCCTTCCAAGATTGCTCATCCTTCACCAAGTCATCGCAGAAAGCAGCCACGTCCTCGCCCGTAAGTTCAGTGACTTTCTTGCCTTCCGCTGCTCCTTCCTCAAAGAGGTCTAGAATGCCGGCGAAGATACGGCTGCTGTCCTTCCAGTCGGTGGGACCACCACCAGCAGTCCACATATATTTTTGGATAGCTTTGTAAGCGTTGCGGTACTCACTTGGAAGTGCCTTCGCACGTGCCTCCATCTCCCTCCATTCCCGCTTGTCATCCAGACTTCCGATAATTTTTTCAAAAATATTCATTTTACTTCTCTCCTTTTGTTTTTATATTAGTCTTAAGTCCGTTAATTTTACTTGAGATGAAATCCCATTTTTTCCAGAAGATCTTAAGCTGCTCCTGACCTGCTGTGTTGAGTGTGTAAAATTTTCTCGGTGGTCCCATAGTGGATGGCTTTTTCTCGATGTGCACCAGATTATTTTTCTCAAGCCGCATTGTAATCGTATAAACTGTGCCCTCAACCACATCAGTGAAGCCAAGTTTCCGCAGATGTTGCGTAATTTCATAGCCGTAAGTTTCGCCACGGCTGATGATTTCAAGCACACAACCTTCAAGCACCCCTTTCAGCATTTCCGTAATGTTTTCCATTCTTTACCTCCATTTATATTTTATTTATATTTTTTCAGTAATCATTAACACAGGTATTTTGTGTTACTGATATTCAGTATTACTAACTACTAGTATATAGTATTACCAATTAGCGTCGCTTGTCAATAAAACTTTTCGTCAAAAAAGCCCTATTACGACCTCAAAGGTGTTTTATCAAATTTGAATCTTAGACTTTAGCCAGACAGGTGATTATTCTCAAGAAGAGCTAAATAATTTAAAAATGATTGATGAAGGGTTTGATGACCAAGAACTCGCTCATTTTCGTGGTTTTGATTTACTTGTTTAATTGACCAAAATAATGATTAGTAATACCAACGGTCTCCACTTGCAAAAAAAGCAGGCACTATTCAGTTACAAACGCATCGAGTACAAATTTATTTGATGCGTTTGTATTTTTAGGGATAGGCTTATCAATATGTTTTAGAAGAAATGTACTTAAAAACCTGCTTCGTTAGCAAAATAACTTCAAAAAAGTGCATTAATCCTTCTTGGATCTTTCTTTTTCAACTAAACTGCCCCATTAGTTTAATAACTCCAACAAAGAAGTGCCTTAATCCTTCTTGACAACGCACCGTTTACTTTAAGTATATTACTTCACAATCAACATTCCTCACTTACTTTAATGCAATATCGAACAAAATAATATTAGTTTGGAAGTTTAGTAGTAATAGCGATTAGTTTAGTTGTTAAAACTTCTAAAATGGGAGACGTAGTTAATTACCTTTTGTTATCGAACGTAAATTCAGTCATATTCATGATTAACGTAATTTCCGTTATGGCAAGCGCGGAATTGACTCGGTGAAAGTCCTGTATTTCGTTTAAATGCATTATAAAAGCTAGAGACGCTTTGATAGCCTATTTGATAACCAACCTCCGTACTATTAAGGTTCGTCGTTAAAAGGAGTTCCTTAGCTTCATTTACTCTTATCTTTTCTAAATATATTCTTGGTGTATACCCTGTTCTTTCTTTGAAGATACGATTTAAATGAAAACGACTTACTCCAACCCTAGATGAAATTTCATGTAAAGTCATATTTTGAGCATAATTATTTTTTATCAATCGCTTAGTATCTTCCAAAAGGCTTTCGAACGGGTCATATGTTTTTATATTTAGATCTGGTTGGCATCTTTTGCATGGTCGATAGCCTGCACTTTGGGCTTCGTTCGCATTTAGAAAAAAAGAAACATTTTCGCGATTAGGAACCTTAGACTTGCAAGAAGGACGGCAGAATATTCCTGTTGTCTTAACCGCGTAAAAAAATATCCCATCATATGCTTGATCACATGAAACTGTTGCTTGCCACATAATATCTTTTGAAAGGTTATTTTGATCCTTCATTTCTTTTTAACCCTCCCTTGTAGGAGAATCTTACTAAAAGTCATATAAATCGTATATAAAAACACAACAATTATCGGTACAAATATATACAATTGAAAAAATGGAAGAATCAGCAAACATAAAATGAAAGAGGTTAACGATGCAAACCATGCTAGTGTGTACTTCCTAAATAATTTAAGACCCGCAGCCATTGAAAGAATATAAACTAGAATCCCAAGAGAAGTCGGTATAAACAAAATAGCATCAAAAGTCAGGGATAAAGTCTTCGTCACTAAAACACCTACCACCGAAAAACAGATAATAAACAATACCATCCGTCTTGGAATTTTAATAGTTTCATGATATTTTGAAAAAAACTTTGGAAAAGCACCATCCCTACTTAATGAATATCCCAATTGTGTTAGGCTGGCTACAAAAGCATTTGATGTACCTGTACAAATAATTAAAGCTAAAATAGCTGTGACTACTTTGGCACCTAAGCCTACCGTATCACCCATAATTACACCTATAGGAGAAAGATTGCTTTCTTGACTGCCATATGTCGCTGTTCCAATAGTAACAATGCTTAACGCTAAAAATAATATTCCAATGACTATTGCACTAACAACTGCTCCTTTGACAATATCCTTTTCTGGCCTTTTAAAGTGTTCGGCTAAATTACAAATCGCCTCCCAACCAAAAAAAGACCAAAAGATAACCGTTATAGCACTCCCGACAGAAAACCACCCATTCGGAACAAAGGGAGTAAAACTCCCCCATTCTATTCTCGGAAGTGATACAAATATTGCTACCAGTAAAAGTATCAATAATAAGGAACTTAAAATCAATGCAACTTTACCACTAACGTTTACGCCGTAATAATTGGAAGCACCTGCAATTACCAAAATAAAGATTGCAATTACAGTTGTTCCAAAACCTAAAAATCCAAATGCCTGACTGACATAATAAGCACCGGTTAAAGATACAATCGTTTGACCGACTGCTGCTGTTACAAAGTAAAACCAGCCAACGATATTGCCAAGATGATATCCAAAAGATTTTCTAACAAATGTTGCGGCTCCACCAGCATCAGGGTATTTTTTTGCCAAATTAGCAAAAGAAAAAGCTAGCGGAAAGCTAATTGTAATAACGATAAGCCAAGATACAATTGATACGGGCCCCGCCATTGAGGCTGTTACCCCTGGTAAAAAAAGCACACCCGAGCCTAGAATAGAAGCAATATATAATGCAATTCCTTGAAATAATCCAATTGATTTATTATTCATGACCTACATCCCCTTTATAGCAATTAGTGTACTAGAATAGGGATGAAAAACTCTTCCTTTTTTTTGCGTTCTAATTCTTAATAAAGCAATCAAAAGCATTTTTATTATAGTTCGTATTCCAAAATCTGTACGGATTGTGGAATAAGTGCTAAAGACGATTCTTCAACTCCCTCATTTTGATACGAATATCTCTCGAGTGCTCACTTATTTCGCAGGATTTCATATCCCTTTAAAAAAGGTTTATTGGTGATAGAAGTGAGTTCAGATCATTGGCATAGCTAAATAAAGGAGTTAGCATCATTGTTAATAACAGTTTCTTCCGTTATCTTAGATGCATAAGAATAACCTTCACTTGTTATACTAGGACCTTTTCTATCTCGTTATTTCCATTCTGAAATATCAACAACAATGCTGTCTTGTCTTATCTTAACTTCCCATACAGTTCCTCTCATTTTATCATCTTCTTTATAATGTCCGTAAGGGTATTCTCCATTGCCTACCGCATTTTTACTACATGTAGAGATATATAAGATGATAAATAAGAAAATAACTAAAAATGGAGTTCTTTTCCCCAAGTAGCTTCCTTCTCTTAATGGATTAGACATATTATTACTTAAAATGTTTTATATCTTTTTAAACTAACCTGCACCGTTAGCTGAATAACTTCAACAAAAATAAGCGATAATCATTCTTAGACGCCCCCGTTTTCCTCACTTATATAATATATTAGTTCAGGTGCGTTTTTATATCTTAATTGTCAGGAGCTTGAAACAGAGTAAAGACCTCCGAAGAGGAGGTCTTGGTTTCCTATTATAAGGGGTGTTAATTCATGCCATGCATCACGTGTGGCATCATGTGTGGCATACTAATCAATACAGCTTGTGACTGGGTAACATTGTCATGATGTGGATGATGATAATGATGATGTGGATGATGTGGATGATGATGATGATAGTGATGATGTGGATAATGATAGCTACTCATTACATAAGGATGATATCCAGATCCCATAATATATGGACTATACCCCATTCCATACCAGTTTCTTATATCTCCAAACATATTTTCACCTACTTTCGAGATGGGAATTTAACTAATTTCATGTTATGCCTTAATTAAATGAATGAGCTTATCTTCTCTCAAAATAGGTGTTTACCTATTAAATAAAAATCCTGCATCATCCAGTTCCACTAAACTGTTCTATAAGTTGAATAACTTCAACAAAAATTAGCGATAGTCATTCTTGAATTATCGCACCCTATAGTTTAAGTGAATATGTTCACAATTTTTTTCACCTTAACAAAATCTAATCCCTATATGTGAAGGGGAATATCAACAAGACACCTTCTTACTAAAGAAAAGGGCCCTATTCTTGAATAACTGTTACCTCATAGAAAATCATTTACTTATTCGCCTTCCAAAAATGCTGTCAAAGCCCACCAATTCATCCGCCGATTACTAGAATCTAGTCAACAATCAGCTCCTGTTTTTACTATAGAATGGTTACTTGCCTAATCATATCGATTGGTGAGATTCTAGTGATTCATGACAGTGACTTCATATAAAAACAAACTTGTCTAGCAATTTCTTCTTCATTAGGCTTCTTTATAGAACCATCACCAACAAGTAAACCATCAATTAACACATACGTTACTAATGGCCCTACAAACCCTCTTGCCGCGACTCTTGTATCTTCCACTGAAATACTGCCCACTTGTTTCGCTTTTTCCAAAAGACTAGCAATGCTGCTTAACACCTGTTTGGGAACAGCCTCTTGAAAAAGGATACCTAAATGAGGAAAGCGAGATATCTCTGTAATGATGACTCGTGCCAAACCTATATATTCCTTTTTCATTAGATGATCTATAAGACGTTGACCGATCATATTTAAGGCATTCTCCACTTCTTCTTGGCTGGATAGTGACAGTTGATTCATGAATGAAGAGAATTCTTCCTGTGAAATTACTGAAATCAACTGATTGATTACATCGGTTAATAGTTCTTCCTTGCTGGAATAATAGACGTATAGCGTTTGCTTCGATACCCCTGCCCTTTCCCTCACCATATCCATGCTCGTAGCAGAAAAGCCATTTTGTAAAAACAACTCCTTTGCAGCATCATGAATTTGTTCTTTTTTCTTTTGCGATCTGGAATTCATTTTTTTCAAAACTCCTTTTTCAGACTGAACAGTACAGTTTTATTGTATCGAAAATGATTTACATTAGCTATACCACTTTTTCACTTAAGAAATAAAGGTTCAACACACCTAAGAGTTCTTTTTCCTGTATATACTCACTGTGATAACCGATATATCCATCTGGTCTGATTAGGACAAAACCGTTCTTGTTTTGAAGTTTATAAGCTTGGGAAATCACATTTTCTTTATCATTTAAAAAGTGTTCATGAATCTTCGTTATTCCCACTTGATAAACCTTAATAGGATAGAAGTCAAGAGCAGAAATTATATGGTGAATTGATTGATGGTTGTTCGTGAAGATAAGAAGGACATGGTTAGTTGTTTTTAAATGGTCATATAATCTGTTACCATTACCGAATGTAACATCGGGTGCACGGTCCCCTGCTTGAAGTGATGCATTTAGTTTCAAAAGTTTTTTCAATGTTGTCGAAGGTTTCCTGCCATTTGTAATAATTGAACTGTGACGATAATGAATGCCGATTTCAGATAGAGCCTCAATCAAACGTTGCCTTACAGGCTTCTTCGATGTAATAATAGGTGCAACTCTCTTTCTAATATAATTGAACAATTGATTTTCATTCAAAAGCATTCGTGTCACACGTTCAGTACCTGCCAATAACTTATTCCAAACAGGTACTCTTTCTTCTGAATAGCTGTTTAAAAGATCTAATGGTGAATGATTTTGAAGGACAAGTGCAAGTTTCCATGCTAAATTGAACGCATCTTGTATACCTGTATTCATCCCTTGGGCACCTACTGGGGAGTGAATATGAGCCGCATCGCCTGCAAGGAAGGTTCGGCCCTTTCGTGGTTCTTTAACTTTTCTCTGGTTTACATGGAATCTTGATGTCCAAGATGGATCACTGATGGACGTATTCGCTGGGCCAACTTTATTAATGAAATCCTGAATTTCTTCGATTGTAATATCTTGATCGTAACCTTCTTTTGCTGTCATAAGGATCCGATGCCTGCCATCCTTCATTGGGAAAAACGCGATGAATTCTCCTTTTTTTACAAAAGCATAACTCTGATCATATGGTAACTCCCAGTCCAATTTAATATCTGCAAGAGCAAACAATTGATTGATAGTTGTGCCTTCGAATTCAAGTCCTAATTTATGGCGAACAACACTGTGGGCACCGTCACAACCAACGATATATTTTGCAATAATCGTTTCTTCTTTGTCCCCATCTTTCCGAACAGTTGCCTGACACCCTTCTTCATTTTCCGAAAAATCAAGCAAGCTAGTTCGCCATTCTATATCATGACCTTGCTTTTTTAAATTTGCATAAAGGACTTCTTCTGTAATGTTCTGAGGAACCATTAAAACCATTGGATAAGGACTATCACAATACTTATCAAAATTAAGTTTGAGGAGTTGGCGTTCTTGTTGAATGACATTAAATACTGGGGTTGGCAGACCTTTGCTAACCAGTTCATCGGCAACTCCTGTTTTTTCGAATAGTTCAAGTGTCCTTGACATTACACCTAGAGCTTTCGTGGTTTTTGAAGTTGTACTAGAGGAATCAATAATCCTAAACCTTATCCCGCGTCTTGCTAACTCATTTGCTAACGTCAAACCTGTAGGACCTGCACCAACGATTAAAATATCTGTATCAAGCACCTTCATTTTTCCATACTCCTTTTCTCAAAGTTATTATAATCAAACTGTACCGTACAGTTTGATTATAGTTTTTTTCAATTCTTTTAGCAATGAGAAATTCGCAAAAGATTGCCACAAATTCTAAAGGCCGAATTTATCCTGTTCTTAAATACAAACGGTCCTCTATAATCTGTCCTGATTGTTGAAAAAACTAATGACGATTGTTCAACTATCCTGCCCCAATAGTTGAAGAAGCGATTGCCTTGTTAAACTATCGCACCCTTTAGTTCAATAAAAATCTTTTTCCAACTGTTGTGCATATGTAGTCTTCCCTGACCCTGCGATACCACACATCATTATAATTAGTGGATTTGAAGTTTTTTGGTAGATTGTTTCCCTTAATTTTTCTCTCATCCTAACACCCGTTATAATTTCTAAATCTCTAGCATCGAAACTTACATTGCTTATTAAAGTAACCTACTTTGTTAGTTCAATAAACTCAACAAAAAGGTCGTAATCCTTCTTGGATCAACGCACCCGTTACTTCAATAAGAATTTCACTAACGAATAAACGCCAAGTCTCTATCAGCAAGTGCATCCTGTAACCATTGAGGATGCATTTTCAATAAGTCTTGCGGTAGGTATTGTTGATTAAAAAACTTTATTTCTAGCGACTCAGAAGAATTACATCGTAGTTCACCACCAGTAATTTCAGCAAGAAAACAAGTTGTTATAAAATGTACTATCTTACCATTTGGATAGGCGAACACCTGTGAATTAGGGTCAGAGTACACACCAATAAGCTTTTTAATTTTTATATCTAAATTAGTTTCCTCTTTTACTTTTCTGATAGCTGCCTCAGAAACTGTTTCCCCTATTTCTATATGTCCTGAAGGAATACCCCAAAGTCCTACATCTGACCTTTTCTGTAACAAAACTTGTTTATCCTCATTCAAAATTAAAACTGCAACCCCAGCTTTTAAGTCATCAATTCTTTTCATACAATAAACCTCCCTTAAAGTAATAAAAATGGTCCGAAGAGAAAGATTTCAACGCATCACAAATACGCTGAACCTTTCCCCTCGGACCTTTTATGTCAATAGGTGCCTTTTACATATTGTAAAAGATGTAGCCCTTGGTCACTGACCAATTTAGATAGCGGAACCCTAGCTACAATTTTCCAGTTCATTTTTATTTTACAACTAATACTTGGAATATGAAAGATACTCTTTCACTAAACTGCCCCGTTTGAATAGTTACATCTCTTTTTTTCAATCGCCATACGCAAGTTCGAGATAACCCCAATAAGCAATACTAACGAACAAACCATTTTTTCAAAAGGTGTTCCAAACAATTGTTGTATAAATCCAAAAGACCAAAGTACAACAAAAAACCAACATATAACGGTTATTCCTCTTTTGTATTTATATAGTTTAATTCTACCAACAATCAACGTAAAAACTACTCCAATAATAGAAATAACGATATTTATAACAGATATTGGTAGCTGTTCAGCGAATGATTCAGACCTTCCACCATTAACCCATGTGAATGGAATACCTTTGCTTATAATAAGAAAGTGGATTAAGATAGTCAAAGAGTAAAAAATAATTCCCATAAATACAGCAGTTTTCATATTAATTTTCCTGAGTTTTTCTAAAATAAAATCACCTCATTTTTCTTCCTGTTTCAATTTTATTTAATCCAGTAATATACTATTCCTATATCCCTTACCATCTGACAGGTAACTGAAAGTAAGATTTCGAAGAGTTATCAAAAATCACCATTATTCTTAAACAGAGCAAAAAACATCGGCTAGGTATTCTTGTTGAACTAAACTGCACCGTTAATACAATAAATTCAACACAAAAAGCGATTAATCCTTCTTGGATCATCGCACCCTTTATTTCATATTTCAATAAACTTTTCATGTTGATTCTATTACAACTTCCCCTTCTTGTGAAGGTACTTCAAATCCGTTTAGGTAAGAAATTAACGTATTTTCGGTGATTGGAAAGGCTGCATTTGCATCAAATCTTTTACTCCGTCCTATCAACCGTTGGCGAATAACTTCAGGACTAACTTTCAAATAAATAAGTTTCCATTCACCACCAGCTTCTTCAATCAGCTGTTTGTATTCAACTCGTTTGGCTCTTTGCCAAAAACTAAAATCAATAACAACCTTTCGTTTATCCTGAATAAGACTTACCAATTGATTACGAAGTCTTCTTTCAGCTTCAATTTGATAATCGCTATATTTCTCAGCAGGATAATCTATTCCATAACGTCCATTAACCTTCCAGATTTCTTCATCAATCGAAAGACGAACAAACCCTTCTTTTTCCAACTGTTGTGCATATGTAGTCTTCCCTGACCCTGCAATACCACACATCATTATAATTAATGGATTTGAAGTTTTTTGGTTTATTGTTTCCCTTAATTTTTCTCTCATTCTCATCCTAACACCCTTTATGAATTTCTAAATTTCTAGTATTGAAACTTACATTGCTTATTAAATTAAACTGCTCCGTTAGTTGATTAACTTCAGCAAAAAGTGCATTAATCCTTCTTGGATCAACCCTACCCGTTAGTTAAACAACAAATTTTTGAATTGTAGGTCTAAATAGCTTTTTTTTTAATAAATAATAAATAGATTTTATTTTAAGTGTTTTTGAGGCATATATCTTTTTGAAAAATTTATTTTTTATGGAGGTAAATGTTAATGAGAGGTAACGAAGAAAAATTGTGGCTTAATTTTTTATCGAAGTTAATGTTACTTTTACCACTACCCATTCTCCTTTTGCTCCTTTGCGTAGGGATGCTAACTAGTATAAGTGGAGATTCCCCAATCGAATTAGCCTTTATGATTGCGGGATCTGAAAACCCTCATTTACTAAGGCTGCAAGGACTTGCACTTAATTTGCTGTGGGGGTCCATGGCCATTTTTTTCATTGCATTAGCTGGGTTCCACCGGTTAAAATACCCCATCAAAAGCACATTCTTAGGTGCATTGGGCATTGGGTTCATTATTCCGATGTCAGCAGGAAATCTTCAGTGGGCAGCAGCCCTGGATATGGCAAATCGTTATAGCAAGGCTTCCTCCGAACAGCAGGAGATCATTGAACAAATTCAAATGACCGTTTTCCAAATTGTAGAATCAAGGATTGATGTGGCAAATTTATTTTGGAGTTTAGGATTTATACTATTTTTTATTATGGCTCGAAAGACTGTTCCGATGTTTATACATGTTTTATATCTTATATCCGCTGCAATTATGTTATTAGTCTTTTTTTCAAATATTTTTGGATTTCCATTTCCTTTCGTTACCATTCCAGTTTTTTGGCTGGTTACATTTATTGCTCATATCTCTCTTGGAATTGTGTTTCATAAAAAGAGCAAAGTCGTTGCTCCCAATTGAATAACGACTCCTGAAAAGATTTTAAACAAATAAAAATAATAAATGCTTACAATTGCACCCCTTTTTCTTAATGCCATGGTTAATTTCTACAAGGTAGGAACCATGGTTTTTTGTCTTGAATAATCATTATGTTTTAATTCTTATTGAACTAACCTCCCTCAATGAAGAAAGCGAAATCTACCGATTTCTCTCGTTTTCTTAGATTTTCATACTAGCTTGTTTTTAATAATCTATGATTTAGTGGGTATTATTACCTATTTAGGTAAATGTTGGACCATTAGAGTAAAAGACTCTATATTCAACTAGACCAACCTTAAGAAAAAATTGGTAACAATGTTAAAATATGATCGCACAATTGGATGTCCACATGTCTCATGGAGGTCAACCCTCCCATGCCTCACAGAGTCACTGCTCTAAAATTCCTTCGTCCAACCTTACCATGAGGTGGATGTCAGTCATGCTGCTCCACAGGGTCCATGCCCGAAGTTTAGTTGCTTTGCTGACTAATCCGTGCTTCAGTTGATAGAATACTAATCATAAATAATAAAACGTAAAACTACTTAAAATCTATATTTATTGCGTCTTTATGCGGCTTCTTTCACAGTCTGTAACTCTTTCATATGAGGAATGTCCTTCAACATTCTTTCTTCATTAAATTCAAATTGTTTCTTTCCAATCGCAAACAATACACGAATCAATTTATTACACAAAGCAATGAGTGACTGCATCTTCTTCAATGGATTATCTGGTCTTTGAGTATAGTAAGCATGTAATGCTTTAAACGCTGTATTCTTAGCAACTAGAATCATACATACCCTAAACAGGAGGGCTCGTAGTTTCCTTCTACCTCTTTTGGTAATTGTGGTTTTACCCTTATGTTTACCTGAAGTATTCTCTTTTAGGCTTAGACCAGCTAGTTTAATAAGTTGGCGTGGATGAGAATATTCGCTTAAATCTCCAACTTCTGCGAAGAAACCCGCAACTGTATCTCTTCCAACACCTTTTATAGCCAACATTTGTTGGACACCAGGTATCTGATCGATTAATGTATCAATCTTTGAATCTAATTCTTCGAATTTAAGTTGAACTAATTCATACTTATCAATTAATGTTTTAAGCTCTAATTTAGCCATATTTGCGCCTTGTCTAAGTCCTATGGACTTACTAGCTGCATGTTTTAACTCTTGAATTTTATTAAGACCAACACTACGTTTTACAGCTTTTCTTAAATGCATTAATAAGTCTTGATCAGAGAACTTTACTAATTCATGTGGTAACACAAAAAGCTTTAAGAACTGTAACGCTGCCTTTCCCTCCCACTTCTTAAAGACCGTAAGGAACTCAGGAAAATAGCGATCTATCCAGTTGTGAATCTGCCCTTGGACAGTTTGAAGATCGTCAGTCAGAAGATCACGTATTTTTTTAGCAACTCGGAGTTCTGCATAAACACCTTGCGGAATTGTTGGTTCAGCATATCTCCCATCCTTAACCAATTGTGCAATGACTTTGGCATCCTTCACATCATTTTTAGTTGGTGAGTTATCATCCAATTCCTTAGACTTTTTTACGTGAAGTGGATTTACAGCAACAAATTTAATACCATTTTCTTTCAGAATATGAGCTAGATTTAGCCAATAATGACCTGTTGGTTCCATACCAACAATTACTTTTTCCATGCCCTGTTCCAGCTTTAAATGATTGATCCAATCTATAAAGGCTGAGAAACCATCTTTGGTGTTCTCAAAAAAACAAGGTGTCCCAAACTCAAAACCTCTATAATCTTGCGCTCTAGCAACGTGCTTGAACTTAGCAATATCAACACCTATAATTAGTGTTTGAGAAGTAATTTGAGCAATCTTATTGTTCTGGTTATAATTCATTTGAATAGCCTCCTGGTTTTATTAGATTGTCCTTATAGCCGGCCAGCGTTGGACACTCTTATTCTACCAAGAGGTTATTTTTATTCTCAAATCTCATTTTCATCCATTACAGGAATGCTGCTTCGTTAGTTCAACAATGAAAGTATTTTTAATTCATAATTTACTCGAACTGCGACATTTCTCCAATTTTCTTCTTTTAAATTTTCCAATAATATGGTATTTTACCATTAACTCTCACCATATTTTTTTGGAGGTATGGATTATTAATGTTGGGACAAAGGTAGTTTACGAATCTGAAATTTATATTGTTATTTGGTTATACGAAAGCGGTTTCTGTGAAATAAGGAAAGATTTTTCTGTAAAGTTAGTTCAACAGTCAACTCTTACTCTTCTTTAAAATTAGTCTCTTTATATGGTTGAGAGTTACTATTTTCACTTATAATGCAAATTGTTTCTCATTTCGTCGTAATGTTTTAAATTTTTTAAATTGAACAATTTTCTCTGTTATAGTTGTAATATATAGGTCCTTGGACATTTGGCTTCGGTCACTTAGTCTAGGGACCTTATTTTTTCATTTAACACTTCGAACTGTGCATTAAAATCTTTAAAAAAATCAATATTTGTCCGAGTCGCTTAATCTTTTTCCGAATATACTATTATTGCTATTACGTGGACATAATAGCATCCACCACCTCCTTAATGGGAATCCATTACCTTGGAAAAGTTGTGGATTCCTACATATATCATATTGAAAAAGACTCATATAAGATTCCTCTAATGACTATTACATTCGAAGTAGTAGTCTTCTTTTGCTTCGCAATTTAGGTCTACTTCGTCATAAAAAAAGTTTTTTCTTATTCAACTATCCTGCACCGTTTGTTCAATAAAGAATTCAATAAAAAAAGGTGGTTAATCCTTGTTAGATCAACGCACCCGTTACTTAAGTACAATATTTCACAATCCTAGAGACAATTTTAGGGTATCAAATCTACCTGAATTTTTCTGGTTCTTCTACATAAAAATCAAGAAAGCCACAATTTGAACAAACATAGGGGTTTATGTTACTCATTGTTTTTACGTTGGGTTTTACATCTGCTTTGTAAATTCTAATTGGATCACTATCTAACTTAGACTCAATCATAAATGACTCACATTTAGAACAAATTCTATCCACTACTATACCTCCTAATATGGTAAATTCTACATTTTTTCTGATTACAACTCAATAATACCATAATATTCAAATAATATTTCTGTAAGTAAGAGACGACCGTTTCGATGATCCCCTTGTTTAACTATTGCACCCGTTTGTTGAATAAGACATCTTTTTAATCAAAAAACACCATATTTGTTTTCTCTTTTTTATAGTAATCCAGTCTATCTTGTAATGTACCAGTATGAAATTCAAATTTATGCCCATCTGGGTCAGTAAAATAGATGGACTTTTTATCTCTTTCATTTCTAGGACGGCCTAACAAGATATTTACATTTAATTTCTGTAATTTGTTGTACATTTTATCAAACTCTTCTTCTTCAATTGAAAAAGCAATATGTGTATAGGATTGATGTATTTCATTACGGAGGATGTCTTTCTCTAGATTTAGAGCAAACCACATTCCGTTCACATCGAAGTAAGCCGTTTTCCTACCTTTTACTATTAGTTTGGCATCAAATACATTCTTATAAAACTCAATAGAATTTTCTAAATCAGAAACTGAAAATAAAAAATGTCCTTTTATCGACATTTTCTCACCTCAATAAAATTTCCCCTTTACTACATGATAAAAGAGATTCCTTCTTCAAGTAACCAGCTCCGTTAGTTAATAACTTCAACAAAAACAAGCGAATGAACTACTTGTTCCAGTAACTTACCATATAGTTTAAGAAGAAGTGCGAAGTTTATAAAGTATTTTTAAGACGATGAAATGATTTTGTTTGAGCATATGGTTCAAACCCAATAGACTTGTAAAATCCTAGTGTTTTAGGGGAAGTACTAACAACAATTGCAGTGTTTGCCCCCTTATCACGCAAAGCATTAAGAGCAAGCTTACAAATGGAACTGCCTAATCCCATTCTCCCAAATCTCGGATCCGTTCCCACAGGCTCCAGTAAACCCACCTTATTCATTTCATCAAACCAAATTAAACAAAATGCTGCGAACTCACCATTAGGGGATTCTATTACCCAATCAAGAGAAGGATCGTAAGGATAGGTATTCATAACATTCCGGTAGCTTTCTTCTGTGACTCTTAATGATTGAAATGCAGCCCTATGTACTGCCACTCGTTTCTTTAAATCTTCAGAGCCCTTGATATGTCGAGCTTTAAACTTATCTGGCAATTTAACAGGGAAAGGACATCTATCCAATGAAATTTTTGTTAGGACTTCAGGAGTTTCTTCTACTGGGTTGAATAAAGAATCTTCTAAGGCTGAAATAAGATGAGACTCAGTTTCTAGGACGGTTACCCTTTGTTCATTGGTTTCAGTTATTCTTTCAAACCAATCAATGACATCCTTAGATAATTCAGTAAAATTAGGGTCAACTTGAAACATTAAACTGCCAGGTAGTTTTACCCATCCCCAAGCTACTGGTTGATCATCCAGTTCCCAAATTGCAGTAATCCATTCATCCTCACGCCCAGCGTGTCGATGGCGTTGCCATGCTAAATCACCAATATGGTAATTAGATTCCAATGTCCATATGGCTTGTGTAAGTTTCTGCATTCGTTTTAAATCACTCGAGTCTTTATAAGTTCGAATTACAGGTTTACTCATTTATTTAATCTCCTCAATCTCCTTGGTATTTGTCCTTACTTATGCCTTACTTTAACAAGATGAGAGCCCCCCTTTATTCAACTAACCTGTACCGTTAATTGAATAAGTGTACAATCCCTTTTTTTAAGTAAAGCACCCGTTCGTGAAAATTAACCTTCGAGTAATTGCATATAATATAATATTTTGCCATTCTCTGCTTCTACTACGATCATTCCAGTATCCCCGGCATTCGTATCATACAGGGCCGTTCCCTTTGGTAACTTTGTAGCTGAGAAATTGGTAAAGAGCAGAAAAGAATTTGTTACTTTTTTGATTTCCCCAATTTCTTTTCCCTTTTGAAATTTACTCTTATCTTTTTCAAACCATTCAAGATCAGTGACATTACTGTACATAAAACCATTATATTTTAAGACATCCGCATCATCATTCTGTTTTAGAACATCTCTCGCAGTTACTTTACCACCATCGGCACTACAACTAACAAGCAAAATAAGAGTCACAATCATAAATAAAAATAAAACAAATGGTTTATTCATCACATCCCCCTTTTTTATATAGACGGTGATTATCTATCAAAAGTTTCTTCTTCAACTTACCTGCTTCGATAGTTGAATAGTATCATCCGTTTAATAAACGAATATTAAAACGGGCAGGTATTAATAAAATATTCCATCCATATCAACTAAAGATAAAGTTATGCAACCCACTTACTACAGAGTTAAGTGGTCGTCTCAGGAAGGAATTTTCTCAAAAGTATTTCTAACAAATTTAATGGAGCAACTTGTTTTAATAACTGGTTTCTCCATTAAACTATTGTAACCCGATACTTTAAGTACATCTTTTCACAGTATCCTAAATTAATTTTTTCAACTTACAGGAATTGGGTTAATCCACTAAATTTCCCCTTTCCTCAAGATAGGGCGCCACTTTTATTCTCGATAAGCGCACGTTAATGGAAGATACTTTAGTCTTCATGATTTCAAAGTCGTGGCAAGTCGCATCACCAGCCGTACAGGAGTTGCTGGGTTTTCCATTTGATATCCTGCCCCTTTAGTTTAAGTACATTTCTTCACAATACAATTGATGTTATTCAACAATATGGCCCGATTGCGGAATAAAAAAACAACCCAGATTCGGTTGCTCTATGTAACAATAAAATGATTATTTAAATAAACCCAATTCTGCGGTGCCGACAGGTTCAAATGCCAGTATGTTACACCTAACAATTGATATTGATCGACTAAATTGTATTTTTCCTGAAAACTCCTAATATCTTCAAACCAAACAATGTGTTCTTCCATTCCCTTCCAATATCGATACCATGGCGAGGCAGCTACCTGATCAAATTCAATCACTGTGTTAGAAGTGATTGCCAAGTTTTGTGCACCATTAACTGATAAAGCCTTTGTCGTGTTATCGCTTACTCTCCAATCATATCCATACAAAGGAAAAGCAATTTGTACCTTACGAGAATCAATCAAACTTGTTGCATAGCTGACAACCTGGTACATCCACCACAACGGTGCTACTGGATCGGGCGGACCGCCTGGATATCCATAATCAATTGTCATAACAGCTACCACGTCTGCAATCTCTCCTATTGCCTGATAGTCATAGGCTCCTACGATCCGATTCGTTGGCAGGTCTTCTGTTTTTGCATGTACATTAACATGTAGAATGCGCTGACCAAGAGCAGCTTTTAATTCGTTCAAAAGTATATTAAACTCTCTCCTGCGTGCAGGAGGAATAAATTGAATATCCAGTGAAACTCCGCCATATTCTTTTTCGTTAACAAACCGTAATAAACTATTTATTAAATTTCTCCGATAAACTGGATTAGCAAACACGTTCCCAGCTAATTCAGCTTCAAAACCCTCAGTTGTAAAGTTACGAATCATTAAAAGAGGTGTAACACCTAGCCGGTTGCTTTCCCTAACGACCTCTGTATCATCTAATAACAAATAGACATAGCCTTGTGTGGTGAACGAATAAGATACCACTGCAACATACGTTAGCGAATTAGATAAAGTCCGAAGAATAGGTAAGGTGGATTGTGGTGTGTACGGAATAATAAATCCCAGCGTATCTATTTTGGGTTTCAACGGCGTTGGAATCTGGAGCCTTTGGCCAATATATAATTGATTCGGATTTATCCTTGGATTTGCCTGTAATATAGCTTCTATCGTGGTATTAAAACGATTAGCCAGCTGCCATAGTGTATTTCCTGCTTTTACCACATAAGGTCTTATCTTAACAATCCCTTCATCCGGAATGTAAAGCGCAAGACCAGGTATGATGGCATTTGTAGAAGGCAAACCATTTACTTTTACAATAGCAGAAACCGGAACCTGATATCGATTTGCAATTCGCCATAAGGATTCCCCTTTTTGGACAACATGAATAGTCATTCGTTTTCACCCCTTGTTCCTAGTTTATGGTCTTGAATTCATTACATAGTACTTAAAACTTAGAATTCTCATAGAAAATGCAAAGGAATGTTTATTAATAAAAAAACGACCTTTTGATTGAGAAGTCGTTGCCCGTTACTTTAAGTACAAAACTTCACAGTCTTTTCTATTCAACAATCTGGCCAGATTGTTGAACACAAGTTAAACATCAATCTTCAACTAATCTGTCCCGTTAGTACAATAAAAAAAGTACCACCAATGATTGGTTGCACTTTCTAAAATTGAGATCGTAAGTTTTCAAGGGTTTCTTTTTTTAATTGGCACAAATAAATCAACTCTACATTTCCCTTCTGGATCTTCGGATGGGTTATTCTTATTAAATTCAAGGTTAAATCTTTCATAATCTGCCTCAAAGTCGCTATTTGGCAACCATTCTCCAAACAAATATTGATAAGCAAAATTCAGCTTTTCAGGTGTATCATAAAATGCATACACGGCGTATTGCCCGCCATCCAACTTCTTGAACGTTATATTCTTATGTTTTTCTTTATCAAAACTATCAGGAATTGTAACACAAGCATCGTGGCGGCAATCCTTGTTTTCAACAAGATCGGGATTATCTAATGAAATTCCGATAAAGGATTGTTGAGGAGGGTAAAGCCCATTGTTAATTGCCCAATTAATCAGCTTTCCCCAGTGCTCTTGTGGTTCAAAATAACTCCCAGTATGTCTAAAAAACGCTACTTCGGTTTCAGGCAATTCTTTTATTAAGATATTCATTTTATAAACATCCCCTTATTGGAAATAATTAGGTCAAAGCATATTTCGACATCTATTGTGAAAATCCCTTCATCAACTCCCTCAGTTTGAT